>NZ_VDFY01000300.1 GCF_006228125.1 Micromonospora orduensis
GCTTTGGACCGGAGTATGTGTCGTCGGCCCATGTGCCGGGGCTCTCACAGCTCGTAACTTCTTGCGCCATGACGGCAGAACCCGTGGCGGTCCCCCACGTCGTGCAGGTCGACCTCGCCGGTCGGACCGCCCTGGTCACCGGGGGCGGGAGCGGCATCGGGCGGGCCTGTGCCCTGCGGCTGGGCGCGGCCGGCGCCAAGGTGCTCGTGGTGGACCGCAACCTGGAGGCGGCCAAGGCGGTGGCCGCCGAGGCCGGCGGTCGGGCCGAGGGCGTGGACCTGGCCGACCCCGCCGCGGTGGACCGGCTCGACGCGGACGTCGACATCGTGGTCAACAACGCCGGGCTCCAACACGTCGCCCCGCTGCAGGACTTCCCGGTCGAACGCTTCGAGTACATCCAGCGGGTGATGGTCGAGGCGCCGTTCCTGCTGATCCGTCGGGCGCTGCCGCACATGTACGCGCGCGGCTGGGGCCGGATCGTCAACATCTCCTCGGTGCACGGGCTGCGCGCCTCGCCGTACAAGGCGGCCTACGTCTCGGCCAAGCACGCGCTGGAAGGGCTGTCGAAGGTGGTGGCGTTGGAGGGCGCAGCACACGGTGTGACGGCCAACTGCATCAACCCGGCGTACGTGCGCACGGCGCTGGTGGAGAGCCAGATCGCCCACCAGGCCGCCAGTCACGGCATCGACGAGTCTGAGGTGATCGAGAAGATCATGCTGGCCCGCGCGGCGATCAAGCGGCTGATCGAGCCCGAGGAGGTGGCGGAGTTGCTGGCGTACCTCTGCTCGCCCCCGGCGGCCTTCATCACCGGCGCGTCGATCGCCCTCGACGGGGGCTGGACGGCGAACTAGTGCGCCCGAGCACAATGTCGACCATGTCGTCGTCGGTGGAGTTCCTGGAGCTGCTCGCCCGCGAGGCCGCACCTGTGGAGTTCGAGGGTCCACTGGTGGCCGCGCGGGCCGCCGGTCTGCCGGCCGACCGGCTGGCCGAGCTGGAGCAGGCCAGGACGGTGGCGCTGCGGGTCCGCGCGCTACTGGAGCGCCGGCGTCGCCGGGAGACCGAGCTGTCCGGCCTGTACGACACGGTAAGTGACCTGGCCGGCCTGCGGGACCTGGACGACGTGCTGCGGGCGATCGTGCACCGGGCGCGCAATCTGCTCGGCGCCGACGTGGCCTACATGACGCTCAACGACGACGAGCGCGGCGACACGTACATGCGGGTGACCGACGGGTCGGTCTCGGCCCGCTTCCAACGTCTGCGGTTGCCGATGGGCGCGGGCCTCGGTGGCCTGGTGGCCCAGTCCGGCGCCCCGTACGTGACGGCGAACTACGGCGAGGACGAGCGCTTCCACCACACCGGGGAGATCGACGCCGGCGTCGGTGAGGAGGGCCTGGTGGCGATCCTCGGCGTGCCGCTGCGGCTCGGTTCGACCTCGATCGGGGTGCTCTACGCGGCCAACCGCTCCGCCCGGCCGTTCGTCCGGGAGGAGGTGGCGCTGCTGGTGTCCCTCGCCGCGCACGCCGCGGTGGCGATCGACACCGCCCGGCTGCTGGCCGAGACCCGTTCGGCGCTGGCCGAGCTGTCGGCGGCGAACACCACCATCCGGGCGCACAGCAGCTCGGTAGAGCGGGCCGCCGCGGCGCACGACCGGATGACGGCGCTTGTGCTGCGCGGCGGCGGGGTGGAGGACGTGGCCGCCGCGGTGACCGAGGTGCTGGGCGGGGCGCTGCTGGCGTTGGACGCCGAGGGGCGGCTGCTGGCCCGGGTGGGCGAGATCGACGAGCCGGACCGGACGGACATCGTCGAGGCGGTGGCCGCGTCGCGAACCGAGGGGCGCAGTGTGCGCCGCGGCCCGCTCTGGTACGCGGCGGTGGTGGCGGGCGCGGAGAACCTGGGCGCGCTGGTGCTGCGCCCGGACGACGAGCTGGTCGACGCCGACCAGCGGATCCTGGAGCGGGCGGCGCTGGTGACCGCGCTGCTGCTGCTGTTCCGGCGGACCGTCGCCGAGGCCGAGGGGCGGGTCCGTGGCGAGCTGCTGGACGACCTGATCGCCCGGCCGTTGCGGGACACCGACGCGCTGCGCAGCCGGGCCCGCCGGTTGGCTGTGGACCTGGACGCCCCGCACGTGCTGGTGGCGGTGGGCGACGACGCGATCGCCGCGACCGGTTCGGCCCGGCAGCGGGTGTTGTCCTGGGCCACCACGTACGCCTCGGCGCGTGGTGGCCTGGCGGCGGCGCGCGACGGTCGGGTGGTGCTGATGCTGCCCGGTCGAGACGCCGGTGGCAGCGCCCGTGCGGTGGCCCGGGACCTGTCCCGGGTGACCGGCCGCCCGGTGACCGCCGGTGCGAGCGGCCCGGCCACCGGGCCGACGGCGCTGGCCGGGACGTTCCACGAGGCGGACCGGTGCCTGACCGCGCTGGGCGCGCTGGGCCGGGCCGGGCAGGGGGCGAGCACGGCGGAGCTGGGCTTCGTCGGGCTGCTGCTGGGCACTGTCGGTGACCGGGGCGAGACGGACGTGACTCAATTCCTGCGCGCCACCGTCGGTCCGGTGGTCGACTACGACGCCCGGCGGGGTACGGCGCTGGTGAAGACGTTGGAGGCGTACTTCGGGGTGGGTGGCAGCCTGGCCCGGGCCGCCGAGCAGCTGCACGTGCACGTCAACACGGTGACTCAGCGGTTGGAGCGGGTCGGTCAGCTGCTCGGCGCGGACTGGCAGAGGCCGGAGCGGGCGCTGGAGGTGCAGTTGGCGCTGCGCCTGCACCGGCTGCGCACCCCCGCCGCCTGATCGGGGGCGGTCAGCGGGCCTGGATGCCGGCCAGGACGGTGTCGACGACCTGCGCGGGCAGGGTCCGTTCGTCCAGCTCCGGGTTCCACTGGAGCACCCGTTGGATCAGCATCGGCCCGGTGAGCAGCGCCATGGTCACCTCGATGTCGATGTCGGCGCGGATCACGCCCTCGTCGATGCCGCGCCGCAGCACCTCGCGCATCAGCTGCCGTCGCGGGGCGATGATGCTCTGGTAGAGCCGGAAGTGGTCCGGGCTGCGGTTCACCTCGGGCACCAGGCACGGCATGATCTTCGACGCGCGCGGGTCGACGTTCCTCCCGATGGCGCCGACCAGCAGGATCAGGTCGTCCCGGACGGAGTGTCCCTCGGGTTGCGCCATGATGCCCTTGAGCCGTCGCAGCGCGTCCAGCAGCAGCGCTTCCTTGCCGGCCCACCGGCGGTAGATGGTGGCCTTGCCGACCCCGGCGCGGGCGGCGATCGCCTCGATCGAGAGCGCCTCGATGGTGCTGCCCTCGGCGAGCAGGTCGAGGGCGGCCTCGATGATCGCCTCGTCGGCGCGGACGCTCCGCGGTCGCCCGGGCGACCGCGGAGCATCAGCGGTGGACGTCATGTCCGACATTGTTCCCGAACCTATGCCCTGCCGGCCAACTCGGGCTCGGCGACAGGCGCCGCCGCGGCGCCGGTCGCGGTCTCCCGACCCGGCATCCAGCGCAGCACCACAAGCATTCCGAGCGCGGCGACCAGCGCGGAGAGGCCCGCGGCCCAGTGCATGGCGGTGACGAAGGCGTCGTTGGCCGCCGCGATCAGCGTCGGCGCCGCCGGCCCGAGCTGCCCGGCCGCCGCGTACGCCCCGGAGATCGACTCGTTGGCCGCGTCCTGGGCCTGGGTGGGCAGGCCGGTCAACGCGTCGCTCACGTCGGCGCGGTAGACCGCGGAGAGCACCGAGCCGAGGACGGCCACGCCGAGCGCGCCGGCGACCTGGCGGACGGTGTTGCTCACCGCGGAGCCGACGCCGGCCTTCTCCCGCGGCAGCGCCGACATGATCGACTCGGTGGCGGGCGGCATGATGTTCGCCATTCCGACGCCCTGGATGAAGAACACGACAAGCACGATCCAGATCGGGGTGGACGCGCCGATGAAGGCGAACGCGGCGAGCGCCACCACGGTCAGCGCGAGGCCGACGGTGGCCACGGCCCGACCGCCGTAGCGGCGGACCATCGCGGCGCTGCGCGGCGCGAAGATCAGCTGCGCGCCGGCGAAGGGCAGGAAGAGCAGGCCGGTCTGGAGCGGGCTGTAGTCGCGCACGAGTTGCAGGTAGAACGAGCTGAAGAACATCACGCCCATCGCGGCGAAGAACACCAGGCCGACGATTGCCACCGGCGCTGCGAAGCGCGGCACCTTGAACAGCCGGACGTCCAGCGACGGGTGGTCGGAGCGCATCTCGTGCCGCACGAACCAGGCCAGCACGGCGAGGCCCACCAGGATCGAGCCCCAGGCCACCGGGCGGTCGAAGCCGTGCTCGCCACCGTCGATGATGCCGTAGGAGAGGGCCACCAGGCCGACCACGGAGAGCAGGACGCCGAGCAGGTCGACGCGGCCGGGACGCGGGTCACGCGACTCGGGGACGAGCAGCGCCACCAGGATCACGCCGGCGACGACCACCGGGACGTTGATCAGGAAGACCGAGCCCCACCAGAAGTGCTCCAGCAGCGTGCCGCCGAGGATCGGGCCGATCGCCACGGCCAGGCCGACCGCGCCCGCCCAGACGCCGATGGCCCGACCGCGCTCGCGCGGGTCGAAGACGTTGGAGATGATCGAGAGCGTCACCGGCATGATGGCCGCGCCGCCGACCCCCATCAGGGCGCGGGCCGCGATGAGCTGCGCGGGGCTGTCGGCGTACGCCGAGAGCAGCGACGCCAGGCCGAACAGCGCCAGCCCGATCATGAGGAAGCGCTTGCGGCCGGCGCGGTCGCCGAGCACTCCGAAGGTGAACAGCAGCCCGGCGAAGACCAGGGTGTAGGAGTTGATGGACCACTCCAGCTCGCCCTGGCTGGCGCCGAGGCCGTGCACCGGGTCGGCCAGGGTGCGCAGGGCGACGTTGAGGATCGTGTTGTCCAGGACCACGACGAGGAGGCTGATCACCAGCACCCCCAGGATCGCCCACCTCCTCGGATGTCCTGTGTTGTCGTGCAGTTCCATGCCCGGTTCTCCCCCCGGTTTCACCCGCCGCAATACGATACGGGTCAGACTCGTAACGGCGATCAGACTACGACGGCTAATAACGATACGGAACGGTTTCGTATCTCATGTGGCGGGCGTCACGTCCGGAACGACGCGGGGGGGGCGCACGGCCGGCCGGGGTTCAGCGCGGACGCGTGGCGTCCAGGCAGACGTCGACGGCAGCCGACAGCGTGTCCAGCCGGCGGGCCGGCGCGGCGAGCGGCTCGATCCAGCCCGGCCCGGCGCCGTACACCCGCAGGAGCGGAAAGTCCCGCGCGAACCGCACCAGGCGGTACGCGCGGCCGGTGACCGGCGTCTGCGACCAGAGCACGACGGTATGCGGCACGGCCCGGTGCACGGCGCTGGTCAACGCCGACCAGGGCAGCGCGGGGCCGAGGTGCAGACAGCCGCGCCCCCGCTCGCGCAGCGCGGCGGCGAGCGCGTGCAGGCCGAGCGAGTGCGCCTCCTTCTCGGCGCCGGCCAGCAGCACCCCGCCGGTGGGCAGCGACCGGCCCGGCTCCCGGCGGTACACGTCCAGGCCGACCCGGACGCCCTCGCACAGGGCGCGTTCCACGGCGATCTCGGCGGCGGTACGCCCCGACAACTGGACCAGCAGCGGCCGGCAGACCTGCTCCCACAGCGCCGGCACACCCCACCCGTCAGCGAACTCCAGCACCAGCGTGGCGACACGGCTACCGTCCAGGTCCTCGGCCGCCAGGCGGACCTGCTTGTGCGCGGTCTCCACGGCCTCGGCCGGCATCGGATCGGTAAACACAGACGTACCCCCGGGTAGACGTTCCCTACCCGGGGGTTCGCTGGAACGACGCGCGGCGGATGCGCCGTCGCGGAATTTACCGGCGGCGGGCCGCCAACCGGTGGGCCAGCGCGGCGGCGCTGCCCCAGATGCCGCGCCGGAACAGCACCACCACGAGGACGAAGATGCCGCCGGTGACCAGGCCGATCGCCTCGAACCCGGAGAACGACAGCCAGTCCTCCAGTCGCACGACGATCCCGGCGCCGAGCACCCCGCCCCAGAGGGTGCCGATCCCGCCCAGCACCACCACGATGACGGCCTTGCCGGAGGTGGTCCAGTGCAGCACGTCCAGCGAGACGAAACGGTGGCCGACCGCGAAGAGCCCACCGCCCAGGCCGGCGATGAACCCCGACAGGACGAACGCGGTCAGCTTGTAGCGGTGCACCGGGTAGCCCAGCGCCCGGGCCCGGGCCGGGTTGTCCCGGATGCCGACCAGCACCCGGCCGAACGGCGAGTGCACGATCCGCCAGGCGGCGGCCAGCCCGAGCAGCACGATCGGCAGGATCGCGTAGTAGAAGTAGTAGTCGTCGGTGAGGTCCAGGCCGAACAGCTCCCGGGGTACGCCCTGCAGGCCGTTCTCGCCCTGCGTCACCGAGCGCCACTCGTTGGCGACGTAGTAGACCATCTGCGCGAAGGCCAGGGTCACCATGGCGAAGTAGATGCCGGTCCGCTTCACCGCCAGGTAGCCGATCGGCACCGCCAGCACCGCCGCGGCGAGCGCCCCGGCCAGCACCGCGAGGGGGAACGGCAGGCCGGCGTGGATGGCCACCAATCCGGTGACGTACGCCGAGGTGCCCCAGAACGCCGCGTGCCCGAAGGACATCAGCCCGGTGAAGCCGAGCAGCAGGTCCACCGCGACGGCGAACAGCGCCCAGCAGAGGATGTCCACCGCGACCGCCGGGTAGAGGCCGTTGGGCAGCCACACCGCGACCAGCAATCCGACGGCGAGCAGCGCGTACCGCGCCCACCCGGGGACGTGGGCGACGGCGACCAGCCCGGACGGCGGGGACGGACGGGACGCGTCGGCGGGAGTGTCCACGGTGCTGGTCATGCCGGCGCCTCCTCACGGCCGAACAGCCCGGCCGGACGCCAGAGCAGCACGCCGGCCATCACGACGAAGACGATCGTCTGCGACACGATCGGGAAGTGCGACAGGTACGCCTCGCCCCACGCCTGCACCAGGCCGATGCCGAAGCCGGCGGCGACGGACCCGAAGATGGAGCCCAGCCCGCCGATCACCACCACCGCGAACACCACGATGATCAGGTCGGCGCCCATCAACGGGTTGACCGCGCGCATCGGCGCGGCCAGCACCCCGGCCAGGCCGGCCAGCCCGATGCCGAAGCCGAAGACCGGGGTCACCCACCGTCCGACGTCGATGCCGAACGCGCGGGTCAGGTCCGGTCGCTCGGTGGCCGCGCGGACCACCATGCCGATCCGGGTCCGGGTCAGCACCCACCACACCGCGACGCAGAGCAGCGCCGCGAAGCCGAGGATGAACACCCGGTACGTCGGGAAGTCGAACAGCCCGAAGTTCACCGACCCACTCAACAGCGACGGAGTGGCGTACGGGCTGGACTGCACGCCGTAACGCAGCTTCACCAGGTCCTGCAGGATCAGCGTCAGGCCGAAGGTGAGCAGGAAGTTGTAGAGCGGGTCCAGCCTGGTCAACCGGTGGATCACCGCGCGTTCCAGCGCCATGCCGAGCAGACCCAGCCCCACCGGCATGATCACCAGGGCCGCCCAGAACGGCACGCCCGCCTCGGTGAGCAGCACGTACGCGCCGAACGCGCCGAGCATGTAGAACGCGCCGTGGGCGAAGTTGACCACCCGCAGCATGCCGAAGATGACCGCGAGCCCGAGGGCGAGCAGGGCGTAGAACGCCCCGCTCACCAACCCGTTGAACGTGTTCTGCGCGAAGCCGCTCACCGCGAGCCGCTCACAGCTTGCAGTCCGCGGAGGGCGCGCGGAACGCCTCCGCGGCGGGGATCGTCTTGAGCACCTTCACGTAGTCCCACGGTTCGGTGACCTCGGACTGCGGCTTCACCTGGGCCAGGTACGCGTCGTGCACCACCCGGTGGTCCTCGGCGCGGATCTTCCCGTTGCGCAGGAAGACGTCCTCGACCGTCTTGCCCTCCAGGCCCTTGACCACGGCGTCCGCGTCGTCGGTGCCGGCCGCCTGCACCGCCTCCAGGTACTGCAACGCCGCCGAGTAGTTGGCCGCGTGCGCGAACGTCGGCCGGGTGCCGGCCTTGCGCTGGAAGCGGTCGGCGAACTCCCGGTTCTTCGCGTCGAAGTTCCAGTACCAGGCGTCGGTGTACGTGGTGCCGGCCAGCGCGGCCGGGGTGAGCGAGTGGATGTCGGTGAGGAACATCAACCCGACCGCCAGGCCGACGCCCTTCTCCCGCAGCTTGAACTCGTTGTACTGCTTCACCACGTTGACCAGCTCCGCGCCGGCCTGCATGGTGCCCAGCACGTCCGGCTTCGGGTTCAGGTTCGGCGCCTTGAGCAGGAAGGTGGAGAAGTCCCCGCTGGTGTTCGGGAACGGCGCCCCGTCCCTGCCGACCACCTTGCCACCGGCCGCCGTGATGGCTGTGGAGAAGCTCTTCTCCATGTCCTGACCGAAGGCGTAGTTCGGGTACAGGATGTACCAGTTCTTGCCGATCTGCTCGGTGGTGGTCTTCCCCGTGCCGTTGGCCAGCATGTACGTGTCGTACGCGTAGTGGAAGGTGTACCTGTTGCAGCTCTTGCCGGTCAGGTCGGTGGTCGCCGCGCCGATGTTGAAGTAGAGCTTCTTCTTCTCCTTCGCCACGTCGGCGACCTTCAGTGCCGCCGACGAGGTGGGTACGTCCAGGATGAGGTCGA
Source organism: Micromonospora orduensis (assembly GCF_006228125.1). Lineage (GTDB taxonomy): Bacteria > Actinomycetota > Actinomycetes > Mycobacteriales > Micromonosporaceae > Micromonospora > Micromonospora orduensis. The sequence continues at coordinate 8,685 of NZ_VDFY01000300.1, forward strand.
CACCCTTGCGGTCGTACATCTCCTGGGCCTTGGAGTTGGCCACGTCCGGCTTGTTCTGGTGGTCGGCCGTCTCCACGGTGATGTCCTTCGTCACCGCCTTGTCGCCGTACTTCGCGGTGAAGTCGGCGATGGCCATCTCCACAGCCGTCACCGAGTTCTTGCCGGACAACTCCGAGTACGCCCCGGACTGGTCGTTGAGCACGCCCAACACGATCTTGTCGCCGGTCAGCTTCTGGTCGCCGCCCGACTGGGGGCCACCGCCGCCGCACCCGGCGACCAGCACCACCGCGGCCGACGCCGCAGCCACACCCACCGTCCTGCGCATGCCCACTCCATCCATCCCGCGCGCCGTCGCGCGGATCGTCGTTGGGAGAAATCAGATCCCGAGGTACGCGAGCAGTTCGCGTTCGCGCGAGCGCACCTCGGAGTTGTCCATCGCCTCGGCGACGCGCCCCTCGGCCAGCAGGTAGTGCCGGTCGGCGACGCCCGTGGCGAAGTGCAGGTTCTGTTCGACAAGCAGCACGGTCACCCCGTGCCGCTTGGCCTCGCGCAGCAGGTCACCGACCTGCTGCACCAGCAGCGGCGACAGCCCCTCGGTGGGCTCGTCGCAGAGCAGCAGCCGGGCGCCCATCCGCAGCACCCGGGCCAGCGCGAGCATCTGCTGCTCGCCGCCGGAGAGCATGGTGGCCGCCGAGTCCCGCCGGGTGTACAGCGCGGGGAACGCCTCGTACACCCGCTCCAGCGACCACGGGTCGGGGCCGACGGTGGGCGGCAGCGTGAGGTTCTCGGTGACGGTCAGCGTCGCGTAGCTGCCCCTGTCGTCGGGCACCCAGCCCAGCCCGAGGCGGGCCCGCCGGTGCGCCGGCAGCCTGGTGATGTCCCGCCCGTCCAGCTCGACCGTGCCGCGCTGACCGGCGTGCAGCCCCATCACGCAGCGCAGCAGAGTGGACTTCCCGGCGCCGTTGCGCCCGACCAGGGTGACCACCTCGCCGGCGGAGACCTGGAGGCTGACGTCCCGCAGCACCTGCGCCTCACCGTAGAAGGCGGACAGGTTCTCAATGCGCAGCATCGGCGGCTCCCAGGTAGGCGGTGATCACACGCTCATCGGCGCGAACCTGCTCGTAGGGGCCCTCGACGAGGACCTTGCCGGCCTGGAGCACGGTGACGGTGTCAGCGAGGCGACCCACCACGCTCATGTTGTGCTCCACCATCACCACGGTCCGGCCCTGGCGGACCCGGCTGATCAGCTCGACGGTCCGGTCGACGTCCTCCAGGCCCATCCCGGCGGTCGGCTCGTCGAGCAGCAGCACCTTCGGGTCCAGCGCCAGGGCGATGGCCAGCTCCAGAGCCCGCTTGCGGCCGTACGCCAGCGCCTCCGACGGCGCGTGCGCCAGGTCGGCAAGCCCCACCATGGCCAGCAGCTCGTCGGCCCGCTCGGTGTAGCGACCCATCAGCTTGGCCGACCGCCAGAACCGCCAGCCCAGCCCGCTCGGGGACTGCAACGCCAGCGCGACGTGCTCGCGGGCGGACAGCTGCGGAAAGAGGCTGGTGATCTGGAACGAACGGGCCACGCCGAGCCGGGCGACCCGCTCCGGCGGCAGCCCGGTGACATCCCGCCCGGCCAGCTCGATGCGCCCACCACTGGGCGCGAGGAACCCGGTGAGCAGGTTGAACAGGGTGGTCTTGCCGGCGCCGTTCGGGCCGACCAGCGCGTGCACGCTGTCCGCCGCGACGTCCAGGTCGACGTCGTCGACCGCCCGGAATCCCCGGAAGTCCCGGGTCAGCCCGCGGGCCGACAGGAGCGCTTGCCCGGCCATCGCCTCATCCTCCGCACGCTCGCGGCGACTGTCGATCCGGTGACCGTGGTCACAGGCCCGTCGCGTGCAGGAAACCTACGGCGGGCCGCGCGAGTCGAGCCATGTCGATGAACTCCATATTCGGCGGTCAGGGGACGTGCGCGAACTCCACTCCCGCGTGCCTCCGGCTTGACCCAACCTCCTAGGTTGATGATCCACACAGCCCAGCGGAAGGTCCCCACCCCATGCCCGTCGGCTTCACCATGGCGATCGTCTTCGCCGTCGCCCTGGCGGTCAGCGCCGTCCTGGCCCTCGTCGCCCCCGCGCGGCCGCTGAAGCGGATGGCCGCCCTCGCGGCTCTCGGCTTCCTCGCCCTCACCCTGGTGGTCGGCATCGCCTCCAGCGCCCACTCGGTGCCCATCCGCTCGGTCGGCATCGTCACCAGCTTCGGCAAGCCCACCGGCGAGGTGACAGGCTCGGGCCTGAAGTGGGTCGCCCCCTGGCAGAAGGTCGGCGAGTGGGACGCCGGCCGGCAGAAGTACGACCACATCGGCGGCAACAACTGCGTACGGGTGCGCACCGGCACGCTCGCCGACGCGTGCGTCGAGGTGCTGATCGAGTGGCAGGTCAAGCCGGAGAACGCGCCGAAGCAGTTCATGGACTACAAGGGAGACTTCGTCAGCTTCCGGGGTCAGCGGGTGGGCGTGCAGCTCGACAGCGCCGTCAACGACGCGTTCGCCGCGTACAACCCGCTGGAGAAGATCGACGCCCAGACCGGTGACCTCAACGTCGACCTGAAACCGTTCGCGGCGAACATCAAGACCAGCGCGGAGACCCGACTCGCCACCGACGTGGACATCCTCTCGGTCACCATCACGCGGGTGAACCACGACGACAAGACCGAGGGCAACATCAAGGCGTTCCAGGACAAGCTGGCCCAGACCCGCAACCTGGAGCAGGACCGCAAGAACGCCGAGATCTCCAAGCAGATCACCGAGACCAACGCGAAGGTCGACAAGGTGACCCGCTGCCTGGAGATCGCCGAGAAGAACGGCGCCAACCCGGGTCTCTGCATCAACCCGGGCATCGTCACCGGCAAGTGAGAACGAGCCGGCCCGCACCGACACGATGCTCAGTCCAGGGTGACCACCCAGCGGGCGCCCTCGCCCCGGGCCAGCCGGTCGAACGCCGCCGGAGCCTCGTCCAGCGAAATCGTGCCGCTGACCAGCAGGCCCAGATCGAGTGTGCCGTCGGCCAGCTCGGCGGCCAGCACCGGCACCTCCCGGTCCGGGTCGGACGAGCCGTACACCGAGGAGCGCAGCGTCCGCGCGGAGTGGAAGATGTCCAGCGCGCCGAGGCTGACCATGTCGTCCTTGGCGCCCATGCCGACCACCGTCACCGCTCCCCCGCGCCGGGTGAGCCGCCAGGCGGCGCGGATGGTGGCGGCGCGGCCCACGCACTCGAAGGCGTGGTCGACGCCCCGGCTCTCGGTGCGGGCCCGCACCTCCTTGGAGAGCCTGTCGTCGGCGAGCAGGAAGTCGGTCGCCCCGGCGGCGAGAGCCAGGTCCCGCTTGGCCTCGGCGACGTCCACGGCCAGGATCGTCCTGGCGCCGGCCCGGCGGGCGGCGGTGAGCACGGCGAGCCCCACCCCACCGAGCCCGACGACGGCGACGGACTCTCCGGGCACCACCCGGGCGGTGTTACGGACCGCGCCGACGCCGGTGAGCACCGCGCAGCCGAGCAGCGCCGCCTGCGCGGCGGGCAGCCCGGCGGGGATCGGGATGACGGCGCGCTCGGGCACCACCACCGCCTCGGCGAGCGCACCGAGGCCGAGAGTCAGGTGCAGCGGCACGCCGTCGTCGGTCTCACCGCGCGGCACCGTCGGGGCGGTGGTGGCGGCGCAGAGCCACGGCTCGCCGCGCCGGCACCACCAGCAGGCCCGGCAGGCCGGCGCCCAGTTGAGCACCACCGGGGTGCCGACGGCCAGGTCCACGCCCGGCCCGGTCCCGGCCACCACTCCGGTCGCCTCGTGCCCGAGCACCAGCGGGAACCTCGCCGCGAGGGTGCCGTTGACCATCGACAGGTCGGAGTGGCAGACCCCGGCCGCCGTGATCGCCACCCGCACCTCACCGGGGCCGGGAGCGGGCAGGCGTACCCGCTCGACCCGCAGCTCGGCCCCGGACCCGCGCGCGACAAGCGCGCGGACGGTGACCGGCGCGGTCCCGGTCGTCGACTCGGGGGCGCTCATCGCTGGATCGCCTTCAGCTCGCAGAACTCGGCGAGCCCGTGCACACCCAACTCGCGGCCGAGCCCTGACTGCTTGTAGCCGCCGAACGGCGCGAGCGGGTTGAACGCAGCGCCGTTGATGTCGACCGCGCCGGTGCGCAGTCGTCGGGCGACGGCGAGGGCCGCGTCGGTGTCGGCGGACCAGACCGCCCCGGCCAGCCCGTACCGCGAGTTGTTGGCGATGGCGACGGCCTCGTCGGTGTCGGTGAACGGGAGGACGGCGAGCACCGGGCCGAAGACCTCCTCCTGGGCGAGCGCACTGTCGGGGTGCACGTCGGCGAAGACGGTCGGTGCGACGAAGTGACCCCGGTCCGGCACGGGTGCGTCGGGGCCCCCGGCGACGAGGCGGGCGCCGTCGGCGAGCACCCGGTCGACGTGGCCGCGTACCCGTTCGGCCTGGGCGGCGGAGACCAGCGGGCCGAGCCGGGTGGCCGGGTCGAACGGGTCGCCGAGGCGGTAGCCGGCCACCGCCGTGGCGACCAGGTCGAGCGCCTCGTCGTACCGGTCGCGGTGCACAAGCATCCGGGTCCACGCCGTGCAGGTCTGCCCGGAGTTGAGCAGGGCGTTGCCGACGCCGACCTTGACGGCGGTGGCCAGGTCGGCGTCGGGGAGGATCACGTTCGCGGACTTGCCGCCCAGTTCCAGGGCGACGCGGGCGATCCGCTCGGCGGCGAGCCGCATGATCCGGGTGCCGGTGGCGGTGGAGCCGGTGAACGAGACCAGGTCGACGTCCGGGTGCCCGGCGAGTGCCTCGCCGACGACCGGGCCGGTGCCGGGGACGAGGTTGAGCACGCCCGGCGGCAACCCGGCCTCGGTTACCGCGTCGAAGAGCAGGTACGCGGTGAGCGGGGTCAGCTCGCTGGGTTTGAGCACCACCGTGCAGCCGGCGGCGAGCGCGGGCGCCAGCTTCGCCATCACCTGGTGCAGCGGGTAGTTCCACGGGGTGATCGCGCCGACCACGCCGATCGGCTCGCGGACCACGAGGGAGTTGCCGATGGTCTCCTCGACCGGTGGGCGGGCGGCGAGCGCGACGTGGTCGCGCAGCACGGTCAGCGGCAGCCCGACCTGCACCCGGGTGGCGAGCTTGAGTGGGGCGCCCATCTCGACGGCGATGGTGCGGGCGAGGTCGTCGGCGCGTACGGCGAGCGCGGTGTGCAGCCGGTCCAGATGGCTGGACCTGTCGGCGGGCGCGAGCGCCGCCCAGCCGGGGAAGGCGGCGCGGGCCGCGGCGACGGCGGCGTCCACATCGGCGGCCGTGCCGGCGGGCACCTGCCCGAACAGCTCGCCGGTGCTCGGGCTCTCCACGTCGATCACGTCGGTGCCGGCGGGAGACGTCCATTCGCCGCCGATGTGCAGGTGGCGCCGGAGGCGCAGGGCGTCGGGTAGCTGCGACGGCGGGGCGGCGAGGTCCATGGCGTCCCTTCGGGGGCGGGCGACGGGCGACGAAACTAGCGCTGGGAGTTTGGACGCTACCCGCTCGGCCGGGCGGACTCCACCGGGCCGACGGTGCGGGCGTACTCGGCGGTCAGGCCGTGCAGCAGGGCGTCCAGGCCGAGCGCGAAGGCGCCCTCGTCGACGCTCTGCTGGTGCTCGGCGAGCCGGTGCGCGTCGCGCAGGTGCGGGTAGTGCGCCGCGTACAACTCGGGCTCCTCGACGAACCCGCGGGCGAACGAGCCGAGCGCCGAGCCGGCCACGAAGTAGCGCAGCGCCGCGCCGATGTGGGTGGCCCGCGCGGGCGGCCAGCCGGCGCGGACCAGGCCGCCGTAGACCGCGTCGGCCATGGCCAGCGCGGCCGGTCGCCGGCCGGGCCCCTGCGCCAGGTACGGCACGATGTTCGGGTGCGCGGTGAGCGCCCGCCGGTACGACCAGGCCCAGTCGCGCAGGGCGGCGACCCAGTCCCGGCTGGCGAAGCCGCTGGTGTCGACGGCGCCGGTGACCGTATCGGCGACCGCGTCGAGGATCTCGTCCTTGGTGGCGAAGTGGTTGTACAGCGACGGACCGCGGACGCCCAACTCGGCGGCGAGCCGGCGGGTGGAGAACGCCGGCAGGCCCTCGGCGTCGATGAGCGCGGTGGCGGTGTCGACGATGAGCTGCCGGGTGAGCCGGGGCTGGCGGGGTCGGGGCACTGCGCTCCTCGCGGTCGCGGCGGCCAGGTCTGGACGCGGCAAAACTTACACCGCTAGTTTAAGGGTGACCGGCCGCACAGACGCCAGGAGGACCAACGTGGACTTTTCGCTGACCGACGAGGAGCGGGCGGTACGGGACACCGTCCGGTCGTTCATCCAGCGCGAGGTGATGCCCCTGGAGGCGGAGGTGCTCCGCCGGGAGCGGGCGCACCAGCCGGGCCTGGAGCACTCCGAGGTGCGCGAGCTGCAACTCAAGGCGCGCAAGTTCGGCTTCTGGGGCCTGGCCACCCCCGAGGAGTACGGCGGGATGAACCTGCCGGCCGTCCTGCAGTCGCTGATCTGGACGGAGCTGGGCCGCACGTTCGTGCCGTTCCGCTTCGGCGGCGAGGCGGACAACATCCTGTTCCACGCCACCGAGGAGCAGAAGCGCGAGTTCCTCATCCCGACCATCGAGGGCGAGCGACGGTCCTGCTTCGCCATCACCGAGCCGGGCGCGGGCTCGGACGCGGCGAACATCCGGCTGTCGGCCCGCCGCGACGGCGACGACTGGGTCCTCGACGGCGAGAAGACCTTCATCACCGGCGGCCACGACGCCGACTTCGCCATCGTGGTCGCGGTGACCGACCGGGAGAAGGGCGCCCGCAACGGCGGCGCCACCGCGTTCCTGGTGGACCGGTCCATGGGCTGGCGCTCGGAGTTCATCCAGACCATGGGCGAGGGCGGGCCCGCGTCGCTGATCTTCGACGGCGTACGCGTGCCGCACCGCAACACCCTCGGCGAGATCGGGCAGGGCTTCACGCTCGGCATGGAGTGGATCGGCAAGGGCCGCTACACCATCCCGTCGCACGCCATCGGCATCGCCGAGCGGGTCCTGCAGATGGCGATCGACTACGCCAACACCCGGGAGACCTTCGGCGCGAAGATCGGCACCAACCAGGCCATCCAGTGGATGATCGCCGACTCGGAGACCGAGCTGGAGGCGGCCCGCTGGCTGGTGCTGCGCTCGGCGTGGACAGTCGACCAGGGTCTGGACCCCCGGCACGCCTCGTCGATGGGCAAGCTCTACGGCGCCGGGATGGTCAACCGGGTGGTCGACCGGGTGCTCCAGATCCACGGCGGTATGGGCTACACCCGGGAGCTGCCCATCGAACGCTGGTACCGGCAGGTCCGGCTCTACCGCATCTTCGAGGGCACCGACGAGATGCAGCGGCTGATCATCTCCCGTGACCTGCTGCGCGGGTATACGAAGATCGGCGGTCACCTGGCCTGAGCCGGGTCACCCCGTCAACGCGGTGAGCGCCGCGTCCACATCCGCTTCGGTGGAGTAGACGTGGAAGGAGGCGCGGACCCGCCCGGCGCGCACGGCCGCCCGGATGCCCGCCGCTTCCAGGCGCCGCTGGGCGTCCGGCACGTCGACGGTGACGATGGCGCTGTCCCCCGCTGGCCGGCCCAGGCCGGTCAGGAACCGGTTGGCCAGCGCCACGTCGTGCTCCCGGATCGCCGGCACACCGATCTGGGCGACCAGCTCCATGGCGGGAGCCGCGCCGACCCAGCTGAACCAGGCCGGGGAGATGTCGAACCGGCGGGCGTCGTCGGCCAGCCGCAGCGGCGGGCCGTAGTAGGAGGCGTGCGGGTCACCCCCCGCGAACCAGCCGGCCGCGTCCGGGCGCAGACGGTCGCGCAACGCCGGGGCCAGATAGGCGTACGCGGTGCCACGCGGGTTCATCAGCCACTTGTAGCCACCCACCGCCACCACGTCGGCGAGGCTGCCGTCGAAGGGCAGCCACCCGCACGCCTGGGTCGCGTCGACCACCACCAGCGCGTCGTGCGCGCGGGCGGCGGCCACGATCTCGTCGTACGCGGCGACCGACCCGTCGGCGGACTGCACCAGGCTGAACGCGACCAGGTCGGTGTCGGCGTCGATCGCGTCGACAAGCCGATCCGCCGGCACCGTGCGGACCGTGACACCCCGCTCCTCCTGCACCAGCCAGGGGAACAGGTTCGAGGTGAACTCCCTACCCAAATCCAGGGGTAAAACCCAAGGGAAGGAGTTGCCATGAAAGAACAATCGGCAGAACAGAGAACGTGCCTACAAGTGGCACTAGAACGGCTGGAAGAACGCTCTATTAAAGAATCAACTTACGTGAGCTACCTAAAGACTCTGCGGCTTCTGAATCTGGAAGACTTCCCTTATGGAAAGCTGAGTCCTCGAATCCTTAGCCAACGGCTTTCAACCGTCCTGACGGATAGTACCAGACGGAAGCACGCCATTAACCTTCGCGCCACGCTCGGTGTGAAGATTCCTGTAGCAAAAGCCAAACAGAAGGAATACGAGCTACCTACGGTTGCAGAGCTTCACCAGACTTTCGAGGATTCTGTCTACCGGATTCATGCCTTCACGATGCTTTACGCTGGTGCCCGGATTTCCGAATCTCTGCTGAAGCAGCCCATCAAAGGGAACGTTATTACGTTTGACAGGCAGAGAGTCCACCTCACCTACGAGATTACGTCTCCCAAAACGTCCGGCCCTGTCGTTGTTCCGGAATGGTTTGCGAGGGAGTATCAGGCTACAGACCCCAAAGACTTTGAGCGTGGACATCCAACGGTCTATAAGGGCATCCGTAGAAGAACTCTCAAGATGCTTGGTGTTGAGATGAATCCGCACATGCTCCGTCATGCCTTTTGCATGGCACTAGTGGACATGGGTGCGAACCCTCGGATTCTCATGGCGCAGATGCGTCATCAGTCCGTAGAGGTCTCCCTTCAGTTCTATACGCAAGCCAGGAACACAGACATCCAGGCCTTGATGGAGAGGTTCGGCAAGTAACCACAGAAGGTAGAAGGAAAGGCCCTGAGAGCGATTCTCAGGGCCTTTCTCTGCGTCTTGCATGTCTTACCCCTAAGATTCTCTGTGACCCCTAGGGAAGCCTGACGGAGCCCGGACGCCTGGACGTGAGCTAAAACCTAAAGCACGCTCATATGTCTCGGTTAGAGCACAACCGGCACACACAGCGGTATCCCTAGATGCTTCATCTAGACACACGGTTACAAGACAGTACGGCTCAAAGCTAGAGCCGCATCTAGTACAGGTTAGATAATCGTTCATTCTCATACTCCTAATCCTTCTAGGCTTACATGCTTCCAGGTTCTTCCGGTCTTAATAGCGCTAAGGGTTGAATCATGCACACCGAAAGCCTCTGCTAGTTCACTCTGGTTCAAAACTCCTCCAATCATCAATCTCAGTTGCTTAACCTCTAGCACGCTCAGTCTTGCGGCATGAACCTTCTCGCCTTCTACTAACGTCCCATGCTTCTCGCGGTCTGCCTGGTTTGCTGCCGGCGTATCAACCCTAAGGTTCTCTAGCCGGTTGTCGAACGGTCTACCGTTCTGGTGACAGACGTGCATCCCTTCAGGGATTGGACCAATGAAAGCTTCGATTACCAGTCGGTGAACCTTCTTTGACTTTGGCTTCTCGCCTATACGGCACAGGTCTACAACCCGGTAGTTATCTCTGTCGCGCTTCAGCGCCAAAAGTCTTGGCTTATCTCTTAGGGCAGTTCCTCTGCCCTGCTTTCGGTAACTTCTAACTCTGCCAAGGTTCGAGACTTCGTAACCTCTATAACCTGGAACTGCTTTCCATACTTCTTTCATGATTATTTCTCCTTATACAGATAACGCCGGGAGATTCCCCGGCGATTAACGGTGTTTGATGTTCCCTTGATTTGCGGCAAGCAAAAGCGCAGCCGTATTACTTCTCTCTTGTAGTACCTTGATTCTTCGAATAAGAGTTACGTATTAGAGTTGATAGAAAGTATCTAGTAAAAGGCTTCTACAAGCCGGGCTCCCACAGGCCCGGCATTTTCTATCAATAATCAATTCAATATAACTAAACCCTATAACTTTTCTTACCGAATACTAGGCACACGTCAGTGTGCCCTTAGAAGTTGAACACTGGGGAGGGTATATAGGGAGGGGGTTCAGGTGTTCAGTTGTTCAGTTCCCCTCCCTAGTTCCATCCCTTCCCCTCTGCGTAAGAAGCTCCGGTAGCAGCACGGCTGAAAGCCATACGGGCTGCATCTGCACTCTCGTACTGTCCAGGGAAGTTCTCGTAGAGCTTCTTACCAACAGCAGCTTTACTCTTCAGTCCCGTAAAGGCAGGGTTGCTGTTCACTTCGTCTAGGAGCCCTCTACGCTTCAGGTGAGTGTCTTCACCGCGTACCCGCTTGTCCTTCTTAATCTCTTCCGTTAGAAGGTCGTAGGTAGCCGTCAGGCTGTCTCCCTGGTACTTGACCGAAACACTCATGCTCATCTCCGGAGTGTCGTTACCGGAGATTCCTAGGTTTAGCGTCTGGTCACCAGACTTCAGCACATCGACGTTATGCCGCATCCAGGCGGCGTACTTCGTATGCCCCATAGGGCCTCTAGGTGTGTAATCCATGTAGTCCTTACCGGAGTGATGAAGGGCTACAACAGGAACACCGTTAGCAATGATCTTGTCTAGGTTCATTAGAACCTCGTTCGCTCCCTCTGCCTGATTGCTGTTTCCCTCGGTAGCTCCGAGGATGTTGTCAAAGACGAAAAGTGCAGGCTTCATCTCGGTTACCTCTGGAACAATGAAGTTCCAATCAGCACAGGCAAAGTCAGCTACGAACACTCGACTATCACAGCCGTAATGGAACGAGCGTCTTCCCCACTTCTTAGCTTCTCCAGGATCAGTACACACGATCATTACGTTGCCGTGCTGGTTTACCTTCTTTCCGAGGAAGGTTTCTTCCTGGTTTGCAATCGCCGAAACCATACGAGCAGTTAGGTTCGTCTTTCCTGCTTTCGGCTTTCCGGTGATCATCGTTGCGTCGGAGTGAATTAGACCTTCGATAACGAAGGATGGTGTCATGTCGTCCAACCTCTTCCAATAGGTTGCTGGTTTAAATAGCTGCATAGTTCTTCTCCTGTTGAATGTTCGATTTCCCTTGTCAGGAGCGGATTTCTCCTGTCACTAACACTGTATTGTCCTGTGCTCGATATAGGAGACACGCGCTCCTAGCGTGCCTAGTCTCAGGTGCTCAGAAATTTTTAGGATCTGATGTCTCCTGATCTCTCGATAGGATGCTATTAGATAGATGAGAAGACAAAATCAGGGCGTAAGCCCTCTGCCCTCCTGGAAGGGAGAGAGCTAACCCACCAGGAGGTCACATGTCAAAGAGTCTTGAGCCTAGGGCCTACTACGGTCCTGCTCGACTAGTGGAAGTAGTCAGCAAGCCCTACAAGACAGAACGCTCTGTAGGTACCGTTCGTCTAGCCGTTCTTCAGTGTGTCTGCGGGAACACCTTCACGCGAGAGCTACGAAAGCTCCACAACGAAACGGCTACGACTAACTGTGGTTGTGTCGTGAACACGGAGAGAGTCAAGGCGATCCTAAATCGCTCGTAGGTTTCTGGATTAGAAGTAGTTCAGAAAGGCAGTAACGAAAGCTGTCAAAGTTGTTTCTCCGTTTGATGTTCGCGCTCCCTTGTGCAGTACCGGGGCGGTACGGGTTTACCCATTACCCTGCCGCCCCCACAAGTTCCCCTCTACAGGCAGAGGGGTTATCAGGGGTCAGACGCCCCGTCCATCTTCGGAACACCTTGGATATGCCGGGCTTGTCACCCGGCATTCCTCTTTAAGCTTCCCTGCTATCCGTCGCCACGGAGCAGGGTTGTCACCCAATCCGACGACATTCAATGTCGGGGTGAATTTTGCTGATGATGTCAGCAAGCCATTTATTGAGGGGGCCGGAGTCATCACCGGCCCTCTCTCCCTATCTTTCCCCTGTTCCTCTCCAAGCCGGGAGCGTCAGAGTGGTAGGGGTCCCCTGACGCTCCCTTTTACTTTCCTGACACCCCTAAGGAGATGCAATGAAATACGAGATCGACCTAGCCAGGTTCCCAACCAAAGACGACAGATACCACTACGCCTACTTCGTAGACCTGGGAAACACTATCGTGGAAATCGGTCACACCGATGATCTGAGATCGACTATGCATCGCTGGATGCAGTCTGAGGACTGCCGGCAGATTTGGATTTCCAGACCGTATAAGACGGACGTAGAGCCTCCAGACCCTCGGGTTGTCGAAGAATTTGGACTGCAAATGGACGACTGGGAGTGGTCGTATATGCAGTGCCTAGAGTTCGCTAACCGCGCAAAGGTTGGGAAGCTATCGGAGTGTCGTTTCATCGGTTTGCCTCTTGACGTAATCAAGGCATGGGCGAGACACGTTGACATGGGACCTGGACAGACTCACATCTTTAGCTAGGCAAAGACTTAGAAGAGAAGGGAGGCAGGGGCCTCATGGGAACACCGAACTATCCGCCCAACATGGGCGATGAATGGAACAAGCTTAAGCGTGACGTCAAAGGTGCCTTTACCTCTGCCAACCTGAGAGTAGGCATGGCAAAGATTGGTGCGAAGGTAGTCGAGGTTTCAGGACGGCTAAACATTACTAACGGCCGGATGGAAGTCTTTGACGGCTCCGGCATCAGCAAGGTAAAGCTAGGACTTCTGGATGATGGTTCATACGGCCTAGAAGCCGTTGATCCTAAGATGGTTCTTTCTAACGGTTCCATCAGTGCCGAGAACCCATTCGGGCAAACAATCGTTCAAATGGGAAGGCTCGAAGATGGAGACTTTGGTCTAGCCGTACTGAATCAGGCGAACGAACTAGTTAAGCTCTCTGATTTCGTATTCGGTCCAACACAGCAAATCGCAGATGCTCAGTTCGTCACGTCTAGCACTTCTTATGTGGGTAACGTCAACGGACCTGCTGTAACGGTCAACGTTCCTAGTACCGGACGGGTGATGGTTATTGTGTCTGCTCGTATTGGTTGGTCTGGAAGTGGCGGTGAACATGGTGGAGCTATGAACATCGAATTAGACGGAGCAAATACCATCGCTCCGACTTCAGGGAACAGCCCTGGTGTTAACCGCTACGAGAACATTGGTGGAGCAACTTTCCACAACTCTTTCGCCATGGCTAGCCGTACCCGATTCATTGAAGGCCTGAACCCAGGGCCGACGAACTTCTCAGCTCGATACTGCTCTCTTGTTTCCGGACAGTCCGCAGACTTTCAGAACAGAGTCCTAGCAGTGTTCCCGTACTAGGTGCCTAGTCCGCATAGCCCAGAAGGGTCACCAGTCCACCTAGACCCTCCCTGACAGGGCCCAGGTCCCCACGCTCACAGCGTGGCGTAGAACAGGCTCAGATCAAAGCTAAGCGCTTAGATGAGGTTCTGGTGCCCTTTCCCTGCCCTTGCTAATCCAGCCTCTCTCAGAGGCTCACAGCAGCACAGTAGACACAGAAGAGCTGTAGACCAGTCACCTTCGTATCTCAGTATCAGGATGCTGGTTCTACCTCTCATCAGAATCATGCAGATGCAAATCAGCTCTTTCCATTCGTCTGCATTCTCTTCTGTTGCATCTATTCGTCACGCAATTCTTTCAAACAAGCAACGGCTGAGAACTGTTGATGCATTCTTTGATGAATGTACTGATGAATAGTTATGCATGGGGTGAGGGGGTATATCCCCTTTCACGTTTCAGCCGGTCGGTGAAGGGGCTGGGGATAGGCTTCCTCCCGCCCTAGAAGTATTTTCCAGTCCAGGGCTTTATGCATAATATGCGGCCCAATACCCACCATTTAGAGGGAGGTGACACCTCATGGCACTTACGACCATTCCGAAAGACAACCCAGCAGGACACAGAAAGCCTGCCTGGGACACAACGCATCTCCCCCGTAGGGATGGAACTCTCATCGGTCCTGAGCTTCCAACCTCCCAGGAATGGAGACAGGAAACTAGAGACTGGTACGACATGTGGCGTCGCCACGAAATCGCGCCATTCCTAGAGACCTCAGACTGGATGCACCTTCAGTCAACGGCAGTCCTTGTAGACCTCTTCTGGTCTGAAGATGTGAAGCCGGGTACGAAGGTAACCCTGTGGGCAGAAATTCGCCGATGCCAGGCAGGCTACGGCGCAACTGTTCTAGACCGGCTAAAGCTCCGCATGAGTTTTGTAGAGCCTCAGGCAGAGAGCACTGATGCCCCTTCTCAGAAGGTTGACTACTCAGACCTTCTAGACGACTAACCGGCTTTCATGCTCGGTAGCAAGACGCTACCTGTAGTCCTGGTGACTCCTGAGCTTCATAGCCAATCACAAAGACTTCCCTCCCGTCTAAACGGAGAGGGCTAGGCAGGCTGGTCCTGTCTTTTGTTCTATCCGCTTACAGCCGTTCAGTCGGCAAGAGACTTTCTCCAGTCGGCATAGCTCCTACTGTCTCTGTAAGCACAACACGTTGCCTAGAGATTGAATCTCACATAGGCAAATCCCAGGTGGATTGGTGGCACGGAGCAACTGTGCCCGTGCTTTTAATCAATCTCACTTAAAGGATTTAATATAATGGCATTTAATGATGTAATTGGCCGTGACGAAAACGGCGCAATTGAACTATCCGAGAGCGTTTCTAAGGAAATTCTCAAGGCTGCTGCTAGCCAGTCTGTTGTTTCGCAGCTTGCTACCAGAGTCCCTATGTCGAGTCTCGTTACTCGTCAGGCTCAGGTAAGCGGTCTACCAGAGGCTTACTTTGTTGGCAGTGATACTGGCCTAAAGCAGACTACTAAGGTCCAGTGGAAGGGTGTAGAGCTTCAGGCTGAACCGATTGCCTGCCTGGTTGTAATCCCTGACGATTTCCAGGCTGACTCTTTCGAGAACATCAGCGCACAGGCTAAGACTCTGATTGCAGAGGCTATCGGTCGCACTATCGACAACGCCTGCCTATTCGGTGTCAACAAGCCTGCTACGTGGGGTCCAAGCCTTTACGCTCAGGCTGTAGCTGCTGGAAATCATGTCGATTACGACGACACCAAGGACTTTGGCGTTAATGCTGCCAATGTTGCTCTGAAGGTCGTAGAAGACGGATTCAAGCCGACTGCATATGCGACTGAGCCTGGACTACGTTGGCGCATGCTCGGAGAGCGTGACGCACAGGGTGGACCTATCTTCACTCAGCTAGCCGGAGAAGCCTACGAGGGTCTAGCCCTTCACGGTATTCCTGCTGTTGAGTCTGACAATGGAGCATGGGACGCAGACGTTCGCCTTATTGCTGGTGAATGGAAGAACGCCCTTCTAGGTGTTCGTCAGGACGTCACCGTGTCTATGCACAAGGACGGCGTAATCGTGGACGAGACTGGAAAGGTGCTCTTTTCAGCGATGCAGTCTGACTCGCAGATTATGCGTGTTGTTACCCGTGTTGCATGGAACGTTGCTAACCCAGCAACTAACCGCAATACTGTTGAGGCCGCACGTAGCCCGTTTGCTCTGCTTCTTAATGAAGGCACCGCAGCTAGCTAAGTAAGCCCTTCTGACTTCTCCTAAGGTCAGGAAGTTTCACAAAGAAAAAAGACCCTCTCTAAGTTCCAAGGATTACCGTCATTCGACGGATGCGCGTAAAGCGCTACTCCAAGGTTCCTAGGGAGGGTCTTTTTTTTGTGCTCTGTTTCTAGAGATCCTGTCTCACCCGAGCGATATTCAGCTCTAGTAGCTCTGCAAAGAACCTCTGGAAGTCTTCCAGTGAATCAGACCGGAAGATTTCACGGCTGGATTCCAGGATGGCTACTGCTCCCGTAGGCAGATCAAACAGGTAGCCAACGGTCTGTTCATCCCTCAGCAGAACGAAGACCTGAGGAACCTCAGCAACAACGACCGTAGGAATGTCTTCCGTCTGAGGCTCGGTCACCGGAAGTGCTCCCCTCTGTTCCTCATGGCGTAGCTAGCTCTCATCTCCCCTGCTCTGGTCAGCAGCGGCCGATTCAAGATCACTGTCTGCCGGTCGTCCTGGAGCTGTCCGCCCGTTGGGTTGCCATCCCTCCTGAGGTACCGGGTAGCCGGCCCTGTCTCGTCTAGGAGCTTCTGAGGCTGTCTGCGGAGCTTCCTCAGCAGAGCTACCAGCCTGCCTGGTGCCAGGGTTCGTCTGTGTCTCATGGATCTTGTCCCTCCCGTGCAGGTGTCCAGGAAGAAGCAACTTTACAACCTAAGCAACCTTTGCTTGTTAAGACTGCAAACATGACGTTCCCGGCATACCAACCAAACGCCTGTGCTGGGATTGCCTCATGGCTTACGTACCGACGTACCGGAGGATCATTGCTGATCTTCGTACGGCTATAGACAGAGGTGTGCTCAAGCCTGGTGAGAAGATCCCAACGACTAAAGAGCTTGCCGTCAAATACGACACCTCCCATGTCACGGTAAGGAAAGCAGTTGAGATCCTGATAGAAGCCGGAGTTTTGGAAGGCAGACAAGGGCTAGGCGTATATGTAGCAGAAAAGCTCTGAGAGCCTTTCTAAGCCCTCTTAAGCCTCTCCCCTAGTCTCTATACCCCTGAGGCTTGTTAAGCCGTTAGCGTCTAATACAACGGGCTAAACAAAGCCCTATAACGCAAGAAAGCCCCCGACATGATTAGTCGGGGGTATCTCGTTAGTCCTGTAGCTCTACAACGTAGAACTTTCCTAGTTGGGAATCATACCCAATAACAAAGTTCGTTTCTTCGATTGCTGAAAACTCTACGTTCGGACCGAACATCACAAGCCCGGCCCTAGTGAGGGTATATACGAATCCGGTTGGCATAATCTCGTTCCTTCTTTCTCGGTTATGTTGACTGAACGCTATTGGCGTAGCGTTTTGGTTTGTTGACCCTTACTAGGGTCGTTTTTCTGTCTCAGGTTCCGTACGGCCATGAGTTAACGACGCATCCTCTAAGCCCTAGTGTCTGCTGTTGCATCACAGAAGCCGGTAACCCTGCACCAGGACAAGCCTCGTGACCATGCCCGAGTGAATGCCCAACCTCATGGTTCACCAGGTACTGCCGATATTCGGTCAGACTTCCAGGGTAAAGAGGACTAGAGCTGTACCAGCGGTCAGAGTTGATGAAGATTTCTGCTCCGGTAGAGCAGGACAGGAAGACACTTCCGTCTACTACAACCGTCTCTCCGCACTTCTCTCTAGTCGTCTCAGGCGAGACGAGATAGATCGTGAAGTCTTGTCCTGCTGAAACCCTGACAGCAGGTCCCCAGCTTCTATTGCTGGCGAGGATCAACGACACCTCATCTGCGAATGCCTGAGGATCAAAACCCGTCTGTGCGGCAACCTGGTAGGCGAACAGTTCGTTACCTAGGGGCTGGTGACCAGAGACGTACTGCAAAGCCTGTGGAGCTTCAGGGACCGTTCTGGGCTCCGTCTTTGCGCACGACAGCAACGCAAGGGTTAGCCCTAGGCTGAGGATGATTCGTAAAAGCTTCATTCCTTCTCCAAGATCGTTCGATGGACATGAAAAAGGGGCCTCCGAAGAAGCCCCTTCCAGGATTGTTGCTATTCGGTTGTATTACCAGCAGTCTTCAGTGACCCGCGATTCTATCCAGCTCATGACGGGATCGCCGGCTAGGTCCAAAATGCTTATCTCGATAATCTCTGTTCCGTCTTTGGTGGCGTCTGATTCGACTACGGTTTCTATCTCCAGAGAAGCAAAGTCAGAGACACAACCACACTCAAACCTGAAGCTCTCGTAGCTACGGATTAGCCGGCCCTGAACTTCTGTGTACTTGATTGTCCGCTCGTAACCGTCTAGATCCTGCTGGTGCAGGTTGCAATGAATCACAGCTACTCCTAGCCGGCCGTGCCTCCCCAGGCACCAGGGCCGACCCTATCGAGGTGATCTTGACGGGGGTAGCCAGCAGACCTGCTGGTGTGTCGGAGGCTGAAAACCCTTACGTAGCAACGGCTAGCCTCTCCAGCTTGCCTCTGCCGCAGCAGGGCTAGGGCACGGCGTGCTCTCCCTCAGGGCTTCCATCACGTCTGCTAGTTGCTGTCTCTCGTACTGCCGTTCCTCTACAGGGGTAGCCGTACGGAAGTGGACCTTCAGGGGCTTTGCTGGTTCCTGGTTGGCGTTCGCCACCAGGACTCCTACCGTCAGGGCTGCAACTGCTAGGCAGGCTGCGATTGCTTGCAGAATCGCGTAGTAATACCAAGGAAGTCTTTTCATGAGCTTTCCTTTCCAGGGATTTTGGGCAACAAAAAAGGCCGGATTCTCTTTCGAGATTCCAGCCATAGGCTTGTGTGGAGCTTTTAAGTTATGATCTTCTATCTTGCCTGTTCAGGGGCCGTGTTTAGGCCACTGGTAGGCTTTTGGGGAAGGAGTTGCCTCCGATCAGCCCTCCTGCACCAGCCAGGGGAACAGGTTCGAGGTGAACTCGATCTCGGGCACCACCACCGTCGCCCCGGCCGGCAGCGCCGCCGCGACCGGCGCGAGCATCTGGGAGACGGTGGCGCCGACCGCCACGTCGCTGTCCGGCACGCCGATCAGACCGGCGAACGCGGTACGGGAACGCTGCACCGAGTCGCCCCAGCCCTCCCACGATCTGCTGCCCACACGCCAGTCGGACAGGGCGTCCTGCAACGCCGTCCAGGCCGGCTCGGGCGGCAGCCCGTAGGAGGCGGTGTTCAACCAGCCGGGCTCCGGCTTCCACAACTGCTGCGCCTGCGCGATCTGCATGCCATCGACGCTAGGCGGGATCGCCTCGCGGTGGCACGGCCAATCGGCGACGGGCGGCCTCGGGCGTGCCGCCGAGCACCGTGTCCGCCGGTCGGGGTGCGGGGCGGCGGTCCCCGACGAGCGGTATGACTCCGCAGTATAGATATGACTCCCAGGTATCGGGCTCCCCAGCATCCTGTCGGCCCATCGGCGCGGACCACCACGCGGCCCACGGTTCGCCGGGGCGTCGAGCCGTGGGGCGTCGATCAGCGGGTGAGGACGCGCCGGTCTGTCACTCCTGCCCGCCCCGGCCGACGTCCCGGTCGTCGTGCGGGCGGATCCGGGCCAGGGTGTCGGCGAGGCCGGCGAGCCACCGGTCCACCTCCACGAGATGCCGCACCGAGGCGGGGTCGGCCGCGCCGAGCAGCGGACGGACCCGGTTCAGCTCGTCCACACAGTCGCCCGGAACGGGCAGCGGTGCCGCCGTCCGGCCGTGCGCCACCTCGTCGGCGAGGTCGTCGTACGCCGAATGCAGGTGCCCTGCGGTGTCCCGCAGCAGGGCCGCGGCCGCGGGCCAGCCGGCGAGGCAGCCGGGCGGGTTGCGGCGCAGCAGCGACTCGACGCCCGGCACCACGCGGTGCCCGGCGCTGAGGACGACGTCCCAGCTCACCTGCTGTCGGCGCGGGTCGTGCCGCTCGGAGTGGAACTGGCAGTACGACGAGTCGACCAGGACCATCCGTCGACGGACCTGGTCGATGGCCCGGTCGGGGCGGTCGTCGCCGCCGAGCACCGCCTGGACGGTCCGTTCGACCGCGTCCCCGCTGGACGCCAGGAGGCGGGCGGCGTTGCGCCGCAGGTCGTGACCCGCGCCGCGCGGCCACATCGCCACCCCGGCGAGCACACCGACCACCGCGCCGAGCAGGACGTCGACCAGGCGAACCTCGGCGAGCCGCCACCCTTCGGGGCCGAGCTGGGCGAACACGACAGTCAGCAGCACCGTGAACAGCGCCTGCTGCCAGACCGGTCCCAGCAGGCGACCGACACCGAAGGCCAGGATCAGGGTCACCGGCAGGACGACGGCGTAGACGACCGGCTCCCCGACGACAAGCATCACCGGGCCACTGACGGCGGCGCCGGCGATGGTGCCCAGCAGCGCGGGCCGCAGCGCGGTGCGGGTGTCCGCCGCGGAGGTCCGCAGGACGGTGAGGGTGGCCAGCAGCACCCAGAAGCCGTGGGTGAGCTGCAGGACCCCCGCCGCCACCCGGGCGACGGCCAGCGCCACAGCCAGCCGCAGCGAGCTGTGCAGGTGGGCCGATCGGGGGGCGAGGTGGGCGCGGAACTGCCACCAGTACAACGTCCACGGGCTGTGCCGCGCGAACTCGAACAGCCCCGAAGGGTCGTCCGCACCGTCGGGCGTCGACCCGGTCGCCACCCGGGCACCCACGGCGAAGACCCGCACCTGGTCGGCGAGGGCCAGGGCCGTCGCGTCCCGACACAGACGGGGTACGTCCGGCGCGCCACCACCCACGGCGTACGGCGCCTCGGCCCGCCCGATGGCGACATCCAGGTCGTCGAGGTCGACCGGCGGGGCACCCGGGGACAGGCTGCGCCCTGCGGCGCGGGTCGTACCGGCGCCCGAGCGCAGCAGTCCCGCCGCCGCGAGATCCGGGATCGGCTCCGGCGGGGCGTCCGCCGCCAAGCGGTCCGCCTCGGCGAGCACCTCCCGTAACGCCGCCGCGCAGATCCGCAGCGCCCGATCCTGGACGCCCGCCGCCGTGGGCGCCCACGCCGGAGGGTTACGGCCGAGGTCGAGGGCGGCGACCACGTCGTACGCCCGCTGACGCCGCGCATCGCGACCACCGGGACCGGCGTGCGGGTCGGTCAGCGCGTCCGCGGCGGCGTCGAGGAACGCCCCGACGCCGTCCGCCGCCTCGGCGAGCCGCTGCCGGTACGAGACCGGAACCGGATCGGGCCAGAGGAACACCTCGGCCGCGGCGAGCAGCACGATGGCGAAAGTGACGCCGCCGAGGCGCTGCGGCAGGGTGCCCGGCTGGTACGGCGGGAAGGACGCCAGGATGTAGAACAGTTGGAACGCGCTGGCCCACCCCACCAGGCGGGGATTGCCGACCCCCGCGAACGCCACGACGAACCCGATCACCAGCATCCCGCCGGCCGCCGCCCACGTGCTCCACGCCAACAGCGAACCCGCCGCGATCAGCGCCCACACCACCGGCAGCGACGTGACGAGGATCCGCGCCCGCTGCGGCGCCGGACCGGGCAGCTGCGCGAACGAGCCGGCCGCGATCGTGCCGAACAGCCCGTACGTGGCGAGCATCGGACTGCCCGCCCCGTACCGGCAGGCGTAGAACACCACGGACGCGACGAGGGTCAGCCGGGTCGCGCGCCGTAAAACGACGTACCCCGGGTCACGGGTGCGGAGCGCGCCCAGGAGGCTCGTTCCGCGCACGCCCTGTCTCTTATACACATCTCC
>NZ_VDFY01000077.1 GCF_006228125.1 Micromonospora orduensis
GCTGGGTGGGCACCGGCTGACCGGCCACGAGGGTCGGGTCCGGCGGCGCGCTGGACGGCTGCGCCGACCACGTGGGATCGGTCCAGCCGCCGGGCGGTGGGGAATTGGTCATGCGAGGTCTCCGTCAGGTCGGGGTGCGCCGTCAGGGTAGCCAGCGGCGGGTAAACACGACGCCCCCGCTACCGGGTGCCGCGTTGCTCGGGCCGGTCGCAACGGGCAGGATCCCTGGCATGGCAATAGACGCGCGTGCTGCGGACCGCTCCGGCAGTCGACCGAGACGGGACGTCAGCCGGCCCGGCATGGCGCGACGGGCCCGTGCGGCCACGCCGGCCGGCGGTCCCGGCCCCGACGAGCCGGTCGCGCTCGCCGACCCGGTGACCATGCGGCTCGACGGGCGGGTCGCCCTCGTGACGGGGGCGGGCAGCGCGGACGGCATCGGGTACGCCACGGCCCGCCGTCTCGCCGACCTGGGCGCCCGGGTGGCCATCGTCTCCACCACGCGGCGCATCCACGACCGGGCCGGTGAGCTGGGCGTGACCGGCTTCGTCGCCGACCTGACCGACGAGTCCGAGGTCGGCGCTCTGGCGGACGCGGTCGCCGAGCAGTTGGGCGACGTGGAGGTGCTTGTCAACAACGCCGGCCTGGCGAGCCGGGCCAGCCCGGAGGTGCTGCGGCCGGTCGCACAGTTGACCTACGACGAGTGGCGCGGCGAGATCGACCGCAACCTGACCACCGCGTTCCTGTGCAGCAGGGCGTTCATCGGCGGGATGGCGGAGCGCGGCTGGGGCCGGATCGTCAACCTGTCGGCCACGGCCGGCCCGGTCAACGCGCTGCCCACCGAGGCCGCGTACGCGGCGGCGAAGGCCGGGGTGGTCGGGCTGACCCGCGCGCTGGCCATGGAGATGATCGCCGACGGGGTGACAGTGAACGCGGTGGCGCCGGGCACCATCTACACGGCGGCGTCCACGATGGCCGAGATCAAGCAGGGGCTGGGCACGCCGGTCGGTCGACCGGGCACCCCGGACGAGGTCGCCGCGGCGATCAGCTTCCTCTGCTCGCCGGCTGCCTCGTACATCACCGGCCAGATGCTGGTGGTGGACGGCGGCAACAGCGTCCGGGAGGCGCGCTTCCGCTGACCGGCGTGGCGGGTCAGTAGCCGCCGCTGTCGCCGGTGTTGCTGAAAATGACAAGCGCCAGCCAGCCGCAGCAGGCCAGCAGGGTCAGCGCGGTGAAGGCGTAGCCGAGGATCAGCCCCCAGGTGGCGAGCTGGTCGCCGTCCTCGCCGCTGGTGCGGATCTGCCGCTTGGCCACGTGGCCGAGCACAGCGCCGGCCGGGGGGAACACGAAGGCGAACACCAGCGACAGGATCGCCAGCACGTTCGTGCCCCGACCCGGGCCCGACGGTGGGCCGTACTGGCCGTAGGGGCCCTGCGCGGCGTACGGCGGCTGTTGGCCCCAGTGCCCCGCCTGGTGCGGCCCGGGCTGCCCGTACGGCGACGGTTCGTCCGCTGGCGGCCCGTACGGCGAGCGCTCCGGGGGCGGCTCGTAGGACGGCTGGCCCGGCGCGTACGGCGACTGGTCCCGGGGTGGCTCGTAGGGTGACGGCGGTGGCTCGTCGCCCGGTGGTCCCGACGGCGGCGGGTGGCTCACAGCGTCCTCCTCCTGCCGGTGTCGGAAAAGTCCCTCTTGCCGGACGCTACCCGCAGCGGTGAACCTTTTCACAGCGGTTGTGTGGACTGGTCACCTTGGCCTCGCCGGCCCGGGAGGCCGATACTGACCGAGCGTTCAGTTACCCATGAGTAGTGCGCTGATCCCCGGAGGCTGAGATGGCTCGACTCGCCCAGACGCCCGGCCTGACCGACGTGCAGCAGTCGATTCTGGAGACCGTCCGGGAGTTCGCCGACAAGGAGATCATCCCGCACGCCCAGCGGCTGGAGCACGCCGACGAGTACCCCACCGACATCCTCGACGGGATGCGCGAGATGGGGCTGTTCGGCCTCACCATCGACGAGGAGTACGGCGGGCTCGGCGAGTCGCTGCTCACCTACGCGCTCGTGGTGGAGCAGCTGTCCCGGGGCTGGATGTCGATCTCCGGCATCGTCAACACCCACTTCATCGTGGCGTACCTGATCTCCCAGCACGGCTCCGCCGAGCAGAAGTCCCGGCTGCTGCCCAGGATGGCCACCGGCGAGGTGCGCGGCGCCTTCTCGATGTCCGAGCCGGAGACCGGTTCCGACGTCTCGGCGATCAAGTCCCGCGCGGTCCGCGACGGCGACCGCTACGTGCTCAACGGGCAGAAGATGTGGCTGACCAACGGGGCGTACTCCTCGGTGGTGGCAACCCTGGTCAAGACCGACACCGGCGCCGACTCGGTGTACGGCAACATGAGCACCTTCCTGCTGGAGAAGGAGCCGGGCTTCGGCGAGACCGCACCCGGCCTCACCATCCCCGGCAAGATCGACAAGATGGGCTACAAGGGCGTCGAGACCACCGAGATGGTGCTCGACGGCGTGACCGTGCCCGACTCGGCGATCCTCGGCGGCGCCGACAAGGTGGGCCGCGGCTTCTACCAGATGATGGACGGCATCGAGGTGGGCCGCGTCAACGTGGCCGCCCGCGCCTGCGGCATCTCCATCCGCGCCTTCGAGCTGGCCGTGCAGTACGCCCAGCAGCGCAGAACCTTCGGCCAGCCGCTCGCCAAGCACCAGGCCATCGCGTTCAAGCTCGCCGAGATGGGTACGAAGATCGAGGCCGCGCACGCCCTCATGGTCAATGCCGCCCGGCTCAAGGACGCCGGCCAGCGCAACGACGTCGAGGCCGGCATGGCCAAGCTGCTCGCCTCCGAGTACTGCGCAGAAGTCGTGCAGGAGGCGTTCCGCATCCACGGCGGCTACGGCTACTCCAAGGAGTACGAGATCGAGCGGCTGATGCGCGAGGCCCCGTTCCTGCTCATCGGCGAGGGCACCTCCGAGATCCAGAAGACCATCATCTCCCGCGGCCTGCTCAAGGAGTACAAGCTCTGAGCTGCCCCTGGTCCGGCTCGGTGGCCAGCTCCCACGGTCGGAACCGGTAGTTCTCGAGTGCGGCGATCAGCCGGTCCTCCGGCACCGCCGTGTCCCGGCCGCCGACCACCGGCGCCGGCCGCAGCGACTGCCAGACCGCCGGCCGCAGTCGCACCCCGTTCAACCGGCCGTCGCGCCGGTGCGGGCTGACCCGGTCGATGTTCGTCCAGTCCACGATCCGGCGGCCGTGCCGGATCGCGCTGGCGGCCAGCGCCAGCCGTCCGGTGAAGCGCGCCTCCTCGTAGACCCCACGGCCGAGCCAGGCCGCGACGCCGACGGCGAGCACCGGCCGCGTCAGGTCGACCCACCGGCCGTGCGGGGGCAGGCTGGCGATCAGCCACCCGCCGATCACGATCAGCGTGGTCGCACCGGCCGCCAGGTCGACCCACCCGGCGAGCGACCGGCGTGCCACCAGGCCCGGTTCGACAGCGTCCAGGCCGCAGACGCGTTCCCGCCAGCGCAGATGCCCCGTCCGCCGTGGCCACCACCGCCCGGTCAGCCACCGCAGGCCGAACGCCGACCAGACCGCCAGGACGGCGGTGGACGGGTTGATCCGAGGAAGCTGAAGCAAACCACCGGCGATCCCGGCGGCCACCACCAACCCGGCCGTCAGAGCCAGGATCCGGCGCGGCCAGAGCCCGTCGCCCAACGCCGGTACGCGGCCGCGCCGCGGGATGACCATGCCGGCAGCGTACGACCACCGGGAAACCCGTATCGAGGATGGACGCGCGCCGCCTAGTGTCGGTCAACGGCTCCTGAACGACTGCTACGAACTACGGGGGCAACGTGGCCGCGCTCGTCTCCTGCGCGCGATTTCGCACCGCTGTAGCGCGACAGTGAAGGCTCTTCCCCCGTGGTGGCGGCCACTCCTGGCGACGAACCCCGTGCTGGGAGCGCAGGACGCGGTCCTGGTCCGGCGGTGGACCTCGAACCCGTCCGCAGCCGATGCCGACGAGGGCGGCGCGGACGATCCGCCTCTGCTGCTCCGCCTGTCACACCTCGCCGAATCGCTCACCGAGCGCGTGGACGACGTGCCCGCGAGTGAACGTGTCGCCTTCTTCCGAATCCTGGACGCGGTACTGGCCGATGGCGACCAGCCCGAGAAGGACGCCGTGGCGACCGGCTTCCTCGAATCCCTGATGGCCGCGGCAGATCGGGGCTTCGACCTTCGTCGGGTGTGGCACGAGTTGGGCCCACGCTCGCAGCAGTACTGCCGGGACTGGAACGCCTTCACCGGAGAGCGGCCGTCGGACTTCATGCGGCCGGCCTGACGTTCGGGCCAACGCCGGTTCACCTGGTGCCCACGGCCCGTGGGCGGCTTCCGGTCCGGCCGGCTGCCAGCACAAACGGCCGAGCCCATCGGATCGACGCCGGGTCAGCCGAGCCGGGTCAGGCCGGCGGCGGCGCGCTCGACGATGAGGCAGCGGTCCTCGACGTAGTCCATCCCGGCCTCCTCGGCGATCCGTCGTGCCTCGGCCGAGACGATGCCCAGTTGCAGCCAGACGGCCGGAGCGCCGATCGCCGCCGCGTCCCGGACCACCTGCACGGCGTCGGCCGCCGGCCGGAACACGTCCACCAGATCCACCGGGTGCGGGATGTCGGCCAGCGTCGGGTACGCCCGCTCGCCGAAGAGTTCGTCGACGGTCGGGTTGACCGGGATGATCCGCCAGCCGTACTGCTGCATCTGCAACGGCACGCCGTGCGCGGCCTTGCGCGGGTCGCGCGACGCGCCCACGACGGCGATGACGGCGGAGTCGGCGAGGATCTGCTGAGCGGTACGCACCCGCCGACTGTAACGCCGCCTGAGGTCTAGAGCAGGGTCAGTTGCTCGGCGGCCGGCGGTGGGGGCGGCTCGGGCAGCCGACGGTTGTCACCCAGCTCGCCCCGGTGCAGCCCGTGGCGGCGGGCGGCGATCCGCACCCGGGCGGTCAGCTCCCGCTGGTACGCCTGCGGGGCGTACGCGCCGGCCCGGTAGAGCTCGCGGTAGCGGGGCGCGAGGTGCGGGTGCTCCCGGGCGAGCCACTGTGCGTACCACTCCCGGGCGCCTGGGCGCAGGTGCAGCGCCAGTGGAGTCACGCTGGTCGCCCCGGCGGCCGCGATCGCCGACACGGTGGCGTCGATCGACTCGTCGCCGTCACTGAGCCCGGGCAGGATCGGCGCCATCAGCACCCCGACCTCGAAGCCGGCGTCGGTGAGTCGGCGGACCGCGTCCAGGCGACGGCTCGGATGCGGTGTGCCCGGCTCGACACCACGCCAGAGCTGCTCGTCAACGAAGCCGACCGAGTAGGAGATGCCGACCCTGGTCACCTCGGCGGCCTGGCGCAGCAGCGGCAGATCCCGCAGGATCAGCGTGCCCTTGGTCAGGATCGAGAACGGGTTGGCGAAGTCACGCAGCGCCGCGATGATCTGCGGCATCAGCCGGTAACGGCCCTCGGCCCGCTGGTAACAGTCCACGTTGGTCCCCATGGCCACGTGCGCGCCCCGCCACTTCGGCGCGGCCAGCTCCCGCCGTACCAGCTCACCGGCGTTGACCTTGACGATCACCTGCCGGTCGAAGTCCGCTCCGGCATCGAGATCGAGATAAGTGTGGGTATTTCTGGCGAAACAGTTGTGGCTCACGACTCCGTCGGCGATGAAGTCACCAGTGCCAGTGGTGATGTCCCAGAGTGGCAATTCCAGCCCGAGCGCTTGAATGTCGACAACCCTGAGGTCGGCCTGGCACTTCAGTGCGGTGCCCTCGATCGAGCGCTTCCTGGTGATGGCCGGGTCGGTCAGGTGGAAGAACCGAAGCCGGGCGGGGAGGCCGCCTGTCAATCTGATCTGCCGCACGCGGTTGGGTTTACCGGGGTCTTCGAGCACGCAGCTGAACCCGAACCGGCGCAGTGCCTCCGTTGTCTGATCGAGGATCGCGTCGTCGCTGTTGCTGATGCGCAGGACGCCTCTGCTGCAACTGCCCTCGGCGTCGAAGATGCCGGCCAGGAAGCCAAGCCGCCACTCGTCGCTGGGGTTGACCGGCCACTCGATCAGCTTGGTGATGCTCTCGATGTCGCGCTGTTTGGAGGTGCGGATCGCAGAAAGAGCCTGGCGGGTGGTGCTGGCGGGCATGAACGAGAAACGTCGTGTCTGGATGCCCTCCCGGGCGAGGTAGCGCTCGCTCCGACTCAACGCCTCGTCATCGACCAGCGCCAGCCGGAACCGGTGCACGACCCCGTAGGCGTACGAGAAGGTGCCGAGCTGCCCATCGCCGCGGACCATCCCGCAGAGGTAGCCCCGGCGGTAGTCGGGCGATTCCTTGGGGCCGGCTGCGAAACGGCCCGTGCCGATCAGGCGATTGTTGGTGGTCAGGTAGGGGCGTTGGCCGACACCCTGCATGGCCCCGGTGACGTACTTCCAGCCACGATCCGAGAGGAACCGGTGGTCACCGCTGGCGATGAGCGTGGTGCCGTCCGTCAAGGTGACCCGGTATGCAGGTTTCACCGTGGGCCACTTGTCCAGCACGGTGGTGACGACGTAGCGACGGTAGGCGCCGCGTCGTTCCGTCCCGTAGATCCGATCCCCTGGTTCCAGGTCGCTGATCGGTTTCGTGCGACCGTCCGCCATCAGGATCGGGGTCTCCGCTCCCAGGCAGTACACACACGCATGGGAACAGCCCCGGTACGGGTTGATCGTCCACTCGAAGGGGACGCGGGACTGCCCGGGCACCCGGTTGAGGATCGACTTGGCCTGCACCTCGTAGAAGGTCATCCCGGCGAACTCGGGGGTGTCGAACGTGCGGGCGACGGCGCCGGGCAGCGCCAGCGGCAGGGGTGGCGTCGCTGGCGCTGCCCGCTCGGGGTCTCCCTCAACCGGGGGAGCGGTGAGGTTGTCCCAGCGCATGGCCACTATTCGAACACGTGTACGAGGTTGGCGCAAGTGACCCGCCGGACACCCGTGACTGATCGACGGTCCGGCGGGGGAGGATGGACGGCATGGAGACGTCGACCTTCGTCTACGACGGTGACTGCGCGTTCTGCACGGCCTGTGCGGAGTTCATCGAACGCCGGATCCCCACCACCGCGCGGGTGGTGCCCTGGCAGTTCGCCGACCTCGACGCGCTCGGCCTCACGACCGCCGAGTGCGAGGAGGCCGTGCAGTGGGTCGGCGCGGACGGCTCCCGCGCCGCCGGTCCGGACGCCATCGCCAGGCTGCTCGCCGCGAGCGGCCCGTTGTGGCGGGTCGCCGGGGCCGGCCTGCGGTTTCCACCGGCCCGCGCGGCGGCGTGGCCGGTGTACCGCTGGGTGGCGCGCAACAGGCATCGCCTGCCGGGCGGTACGGCCGCCTGCTCGCTGCCGCAGGAGGCCCGGGAGCGGCTCTACGGCCCGGCTGGTCGCCCGACCACCGGCGCCTGACCGCCGGGCGACACAGACTCCGGGTCCGGCTCTGTGCCGGGCTCGGCCTGGTCGTCGACCGCGCCCTTCGGGGGCTCCGGCGCAGGGCGGCCGGCGAGCCGGCGGGCCCAGATGATCGGGCGTACCCGCTCCAGCGGCAGGAAGCTGGTCATCGCGGCCAGGTGCGGCGCGAACGAGATGGTGATGGTCGCGATGGTGACCGCGTGGAACGAGTAGAAGAAGCCGACCATGGCGAGCCGCCAGCGGGGTGGCAGGAAGAAGACCACCGGGCTGAGCAGCTCGAACGCCACGATGCCGAACTGGGCGACGATCAGCAGGTACGGCACCTGGGCGATGAGGTCCGCCAGGTCGGTGCCGCGCCGGATGATCGCCCGGGCCAGGACCGAGCCGGTCAGCCAGTCCAGGCCGCCGAAGCGCAGCTTGGCGAAGGCGGCCAGGAAGTACGTGCAGATCACCGCGATCTGGGTGACGCGCAGGGCCCAGCCACCGGCCTCGGTGCGTGTGGTGTCGCCGTGCCGGGCCCGACCGGCGGTGGGCAGTACGGCAAGCGCGACGAGCAGCCCGAACCGGTCGTGGTCGACCTTCCCGTAGCTCATCGCGATGATCATCCACTCCAGGTACAGCGCGCAGACCGCCCAGCCGAGCAGGCGGGGCGCCCGTCCGGTCGCGGCGAGGAGCGCGAGTACCAGCAATGACCAGAAGATCACCGCCACCACCGCCGCTGTCGGCGTCGGCAGGGGGAGCAGGCGGCCGATCAGCAGCGGTTGGTAGAGGTCGCCGGGCACGCTGACCCGGGTGCGTACCCAGGGGGTGAAGATCACCAGGTCGGCGGCGACGAAGAGGTAGATCACGGTCCGGAACGCGGCCACCCGCCCCCGGGGCACGGCCTCGGTCAGCCAGCGGGTCATCGGGATGCCTGCCAGCGGACGACGGTCTCGTCGGTGTGCTGCCCGGTCGGCCGGCCGGCGCGGATGCCGTGCCAGCGGATCACGATGCGGACCTCGACCAGCCTGGGGGCGTCCGGGTGGCGTTCGGCGTACGCGTCGGCGACCTCGGTGAGCAGCGTCGGGTCGGCGGCGTACCGGGCCTGCTGACCCTCGATCTCGGCGCGGCGGATGCCTGTCGAGTCCTGGTCGAGGTCGATCACGGCCCCGGCGCTGTTCACTCCCTCGACCCGGGTGTCCGGAGCGGGTGCGTTCGGCGGGTTCGAGGTGGAGTACATCCGGAACGGGCCGAACGGGAAGTCGTCGTCGCTGCCCCAGAAGGTGCCAGCGACCAGCAGGGCGAGGCCGAGGGCGGTCGCGCCGAGCCGGGTCACGCGCCCGCGGGTGGTCAGGGTCTCCATCGGGTCGTGACGATACGGGATGTACCGACCCTGTCGGGTCCCACCGACGGTCACTTCGGTCTGCCCGGGAAGGTGATCATGCGCGTTCTTCCGGGGGTACGACGAAGGCCGGGCCCGCACCGGGCCCGGCCTGCGCGTGTCGTCGCGGGGACGACTCAGTGGTTGTGCTCGGCCAGCTGCTTGCGGACGTCGTCCATGTCCAGAGCCTCGACCTGCTCGATCAGGTTCTCCAAGGCGGACTCGGGAAGGGCACCCGGCTGGGCGAAGACGATGACGCCGTCGCGGATCGCCATGATCGTCGGGATCGACCGGATGTCGAACTTGGCGCCCAGCTCCTGCTGGGCCTCGGTGTCGACCTTGCCGAAGACGATGTTCTGGTGCTTCTCCGAGGAGCGCTCGTAGACCGGGGCGAACCGCTTGCACGGACCACACCAGTCGGCCCAGAAGTCGACCAGGACGATGCCGTCGTTGCCGGTCACCTCGTCGAAGTTCGCCGAGGTCAGCTCAACGGTTGCCATTGCACTCTCCGATCACCGCGGTTTATCTACGTCCCGTAGAACCAGGGCTGACCGTATCGAATTCCCGGGCGGTGGGGCGCGAAACGTGCTCCGGGCTGCCGGAGGGCTCCGACGGCCATCGATCCGCGTCTGTCCGTGCCGTCGTGCGGATCGCAAGTGCACGACGCACTTGCGTGACCAGCCGTGATGGGAGCGTTTCCAGGGAGATCCACTCAATTGAGCACTACGAATCGGTAACTTGAGCCCTGACAAGGAGGTATCCGGCCTGCGGAGATCGCCGATCAACTCATGTTTAGTCACCGAGAGTAGTGTTACAAAAAGATAAATGTGACCTCGATCTCTGTCGAACCTTCGCCGCCGTAGGGCAGAATTCCTCGCATCAGAGCGTGGGCGGCGGGTGCCGGGGAGGGCCCCGCCGCTCATTGCGTCTCCCCCCGTGCGAGTGACAGGTGTGACAATTCCGCCGTGGTCCCGCCCCGCCGATCGCCTTAACCACCGGTAAGGCATGCTGTGCCGAACTCCATCGCCGCCCGTCGAAGGGGACCAGGATGCAGTTCGGCCGCTACTACGAGGAGTTCGAGGTCGGCGCGGTCTACCGGCACTGGCCGGGCAAGACCGTCACCGAGTACGACGACCACCTCTTCTGCCTGCTCACCATGAACCACCACCCGCTGCACATGGACGCGCACTACGCCGAGTCGGCCAGCCAGTTCAAGCGCAACGTCGTGGTGGGCAACTACATCTACTCGCTGCTGCTCGGCATGTCCGTGCCGGACGTCAGCGGCAAGGCGATCGCCAACCTGGAGGTCGAGTCGCTGCGGCACGTGGCGCCCACCTTCCACGGCGACACCATCTACGGCGAGACCACCGTGCTGGACAAGCGGGAGTCCGGCTCCAAGCCCGACCGGGGAGTGGTGTCGGTGGAGACCCGCGGCTACAACCAGGACGGCACCATGGTCTGCGTCTTCCGCCGCAAGGTCATGGTCCCCAAGCGGGAGTACGCGGCCAGCGCAGTCCCCGACGGGGTGGACCCGGAGCGGCCGAGCTTCCCCACCCCGCGCTGAACGCACGTGGCGTCCCGAACGCCGCCGGACCAGGGCTCCTTCCCCTCAGCAGGTTCTGCCGGGGTGGGGCCCTGGTCCCGTTTCGGGGCATATGCTGACGCCGGAGGTTCCGATGAGCCACTCCGTCGCCGGAGAGCCGTCCTCGGCCGGCCGCCGTGCCGCACCGCTGACCACCGCTGTCTACTCCGCCGCCGAATGGGACCTGCTCACGAGCCTGCCCGGTCGGGTGCTCGTGGCCGCCGCCGCTCCCGGGCCGGGCCGTCCCGAGAGGGGCGTCCCGGCGGGCCTCGCCGGCCTGGACGCGGTGGCGGCCGGGCGGGCCTTCGACAGTGACCTCGTCCGTGCGGTCGTCGCCGCGATCTACGCCCGCCACGACGGCGCCCCGCAGCCCGGCGAGCGGCTCACCGACCTGGTGGACCTGCTGGCCGCCTGCCGGGCGGCGGTCCGGGTCCTGCGCCGACGCGCCGACCCCGCCGACTCGGCCGCGTACCGCCAGTGGGTGCAGTCGGTCGCGGCCCGGGTCTGCCGGGCGGCACCCGGCGCTGCCGGACAGCCGCCGAGCCCGGCCGACCGACGTTTCCTGGACCGGCTCGGCGGCGCGCTCGGTCTGGGCTGACATCGGCGGGCCGTCGCGGCGTGCGCCGCGACGGTCCGTACCCTCTGATGACCGTGACCGACGACCAGCTTGAGGTGGGTGTGGGCCCCTGGCCGGGGAGCCCGCCGGACGACCCCCGCTACGACCCGCGGTTGCTGGCCGAGGGCGACCGGCGCAACGTGGTCGACCGCTACCGCTACTGGCGGCACGAGGCGATCGTCGCCGACCTGGACCGGCACCGGCACGGCTTCCACGTCGCCATCGAGAACTGGCAGCACGACTTCAACATCGGCACTGTGGTCCGCAACGCCAACGCGTTCATGGCCGCCGAGGTGCACATCGTCGGACGTCGGCGGTGGAACCGGCGCGGCGCGATGGTGACCGACCGGTACCAGCACGTCCGTCACCACGAGACGATCGAGGAGTTCGTCGACTGGGCTGCCGGGCGGGGGCTGCCGGTCTTCGGCATCGACAATCTGCCCGGCTCGCTCCCGCTGGAGACCGGCACCCTGCCCCGGGACTGCGTGCTGCTGTTCGGCCAGGAGGGGCCCGGCCTCTCCGAGCCGGCCCGCGCGGCCTGCGACCAGCTCTACTCCATCGCCCAGTACGGCTCCACCAGGTCGATCAACGCGGGCGTTGCCAGCGGGATCGCCATGCACGCGTGGATCCGTACCCACGCGGGCCCGCCGCCGGACTGATCCCGCGCCGCGCCAGCGCAATCGGACGGTCCGGCTTGACGTGCGGGCGGTACGGGACGACGGTGGGGTTGTGAGTGTCGCGGTGAGTTGTCCGAGATGCGGGGGCCCGGTACGGGGGCCGGATCTGATGCACACCGAGTCGAGGTGCCTGGGTTGCGGGCCGGTCCCGCCGCTGCACGTGCCCGAACACATCGGACCGGAGATCGTGGCGAGTGTGGTGGACCGCATCACCGCGACCGCGGACGCGCCGGTGACGCCGCTCTGGTGTCCGTGGCCGCTGCCGCCCGGCTGGACCCTCACCGGCGTGGCGTACGCGGGGGACGAGCGGACCGGTGTGCGGGCGACCGCCGTGGCCTGCGCGGGCCCGGCGCCGCTCGGTGGAGGCCCGGCCGACCTGGTCTTCGTGGCGGAGGAGCCCGGTGTCGGCCTGGGTACGCGACTCGCCGGACTGTCCGGTCCGGACCCGGGACCGCAACTGGTCGACGCGCTGACCGACCCCGGGCCAGGCCATCCGGAGCACGTGGGGCAGGCCCGGATCAGGGTCGGCGGCCATCCGACTCCACTGTGGTTGGTGAATTCACGAGCGGATCGAAGCGCGTACGCCGGCGAGGCTCGGGGAATGTGGCTGCATGCGATAGCCTGGCCGGCGAGTGCGGGACACCTGCTCGCGGAAGATGTCGTGCTACACGACCTGACCGAGTGGACTCCGCCCGAGCTCGTGTACGGCGCACCGTCCCCGCACCTATCAGGTAAGGCTTGACAACCTTCCCTGATTGACGGAGAACGGACGCAGATATTCACTGTACGACACCACACTGATACTCTGGGTGCCGCTGCGGTAATGGGACCCGGCGCCGCGCGAGAGGATGGCCCGCCATGGTCAAGAAGGTCCTCACCTGGGCCGGAATCGCATTCTTGATCTTCTTCGTCGCCTACCGGCCAAACTCGGCGGCGGATGTGTTCAAGTCGCTCGGCGGTGGCATCGTCGACATCGCCCAGGGCTTCGGCGACTTCTTCACCAGCCTCGTCGCCTAGCCGCCGATGGGCAGCCCCTCCGGTCCACCCTTCGACCCGGACGACCCCGACCGGGAACGTCGCGAGCGGGACACCGAGCCGATCCCACGGATCGGGCCGGACGACGGCCCGGGCTACGGAGCTGGCCCCGGCCTGTCCGACGGGCCGTCCCTGTCGGACGACGTCGGCTACGGCGACGGGCCCGGCTACGCCGGTGAGGGTCGTTCCGGCCGGGCCTGGATCCGCGATCCGGAGGCGGGCTACCAGCCGCCGCAGATCTCCGAGGACGAGCTGGCCGGGCTGCGCGCGGACGCGACCGGCGCGGCCCCTCGGCGGGTGCTGCCGCTGGAGGACGAGCCCAGCTCGCTGGTGGCCCGTTACCTCTTCCCCACCGAGCGCTACCGGGGCGAGTGGAAGCGGCACTGGGTCCACCTCACCACCCCGCTGCTGGTCGGCGTGGCGGCGACCTTCGTGCTCGGCTACCTCTCCGGCTTCCTCGCCGGTCAGAACGTGGGGGCGTTGACGACCATCGCCGTGCTGCTCTGGTTCGCGGTGATGGGCTGGGTGGCCTGGAAGGTCGCCGACTGGTGGTATGACCGGTTCATCCTGACCAACAAGCGGGTCATGGTGGTCAACGGCATCGTCACCCGCAAGGTGGCCATGATGCCGCTGGTCCGGGTCACCGACATGAAGTACGAGCAGACCCCGACCGGCCGGGCGCTCAACTACGGCACCTTCGTGCTGGAGTCCGCCGGCCAGGAGCAGGCCCTCCGGGAAATCAAGAACCTGCCCAACCCGAACGAGCTCTACCTGCGTGTGGTGGAAGAGATGTACGAGCCGCAGGCGGTGGAGGCCCGGCTGGGCAAGGAGGCCGACGAGGCCAAGGCCGACGACGGGGCGTGAAGGTTTTCGTCCGAACATCGGAGCAAGTGCGCACCTTTCGTCATGGACCAGACGGCCTCTGACGTGGCACTCTGCCAGGACGGCCGGGTGGCGGGAGGTGGGCGGTGGCGAGCAGAGACTCGTTGGAGGAGGAGTTTCGCGAGTTCGTCGCGGCTCGCTCCGCCGCGCTGCTGCGCACCGCGTACCTGCTCACCGGTGACTGGGCCACGGCCGAGGATCTGCTCCAGACGGCGCTCACCAAGACCTACCTGGCGTGGAAGCGCCTCGGCGGGATCGAGGCGGTCGAGCCGTACGCCCGCCGGGTGATGGTCAACACGTCGACGAGCTGGTGGCGGCGGCGCTGGCACGGTGAGCGCCCCACCGAGGTGCTGCCCGAACGGGCCGGCGTCGACGAGATCGAGCAGCAACTGGACCGTGACCTGCTCTGGCGGCACCTCAAAGAGCTGCCGACGCGGCAGCGTGCGGTGCTGGTGCTGCGCTACTACGAGGACATGTCCGAGGCGCAGACCGCCGCGATGCTGGACATCTCGCCCGGCACCGTGAAGAGCCAGGCGTCCCGGGCGCTGGCCACCCTGCGCCGCCGGATGGGATCCGCCGTGCCGGACCTGTCCGGGGGAGCCGCCACGCCGGGCGAGGCGAACGGCACCCGCCGGGCTGCCACCGCCGGAGGCGCGGGCTCCGGAAGCCGGAGGGGCACCGCCGTCGGCGGTACGCCTCGACCCCGGCCGACGCCGGAGGGGTCGGTGCCCAACCCGGCCGCTCCCCGTCCGGCCACCCCACGCCCGATCGGTCCGTCGATCGAACTGCCCCCCGCTCCGGCGGCCGTGCCCGTCGGCACCGGCCCCGGAGAGAAGAAGTGAGCGGGTACCGGGGCCGGTTCGACAACCTGACGGGCCGCCCGGCGCGTCCATACGACGTGCGGCCCGACGAGATCGAAGGCGCGGTGCGGGAGACCCTCTCGCGCCGGGTCGCCGTCGCCCGTCCGCTGAGCGCCGACCCCGCCGGCCAGGCCATCCGCCGGGGGAACCGGATCCGCCGCCGGCGTACCGCGGCCGGTCTCACCCTCGCGGCGATCGCCACCGTCCTGGTCAGCACCGGCATGGCCCAGCTCGGTCAGGACTCCGGCCGGCGGGGCTCACCCATCGTCGTGATCGGTGACCCCGACCCGTCGGCCCGACCGATCCCCACGGCCACCGTGCCCGCCCCCCTGCCCTCGCCCGGCATGTCCGCCGACCTGCTCGTCGGCGGGACGCTGATCAGCGCCGACGGGAAACGGCTCGAACTGCCAAGCGTCGGGCCGGCCGAGAGCGCCCGACCTCTGCCGGCCGGCGGAGGGTTGCTTGTGGTCGGCGCGCAGACCACGGCCGGCCGATCCCTCTGGGTCGCGCAGAACGACGGGCTGGTGCAGGTGCTGCTGGCCGGGGCGGGCGGGATCGTCGTGGCACCCGACGGCCGTCAGGTCGCCTGGCGCGACGGCACCGACCTCCTGGTGGCGGGAGTGATCGGCAACCAGCTCATCGGCTCGGCGCGTACGCCCGTGCCGGCCGGGGCGGAGCCGGTCCGGTTCGTCGGCGACAGCGTGCTGGTCCGGCTCGATCCGGACGCCCCGGGGCACGCCCTGTGGCGGCCGGGTGCGGGGCAGCTGACCCCGGACGACGGCCGGCGCACCCTCAACGTCTACGGCACTCTGCCGGACGGGCGGTTGGTCGGTCAGGTCGCCACGGGCGAGCCGGGCGGCACCTGCCTGGCCGTGCTCGACCCCACGCCCGCCCTGAAGACGGTGGGCACCGGCTGCGGCCCCCAACTGAGCACGGACGGTGCCGGCGGGATCTCACCCGACGGGCGGTGGCTCCTGGTGAACGGGCAGGTCGGCAAGGTCGACCGGTCCCTGCTGGTCGACCTGCGCCGGCTCGGTCCGGACCTGAGCGCCCTGCCGGCCGGTCCGCCGGTGACCGGCGCGGTCGCCTGGACGACCGGATCGGCCGCCTCGTACGTCGACGGCGCCGGCCAACTGGTCCGGGTCGACGTCGATCAGGTACGGGCCGGGAAGCCGGCCGAGCCGTCCCCCGTCGCCGACCTGCGACCGGGCGACCGTCCGGTCCTGGTGACCGGCTCCTGACGGTGGCGCCGGCCTCCTGGGTACCGTCGGGGCCGTGATCTCGCGTACCGGCCCCGCAGCACGGATCGACATGCACACCCACTCGACGGCCAGCGACGGCACGCTGAGCCCGGCCGAGCTGGTCCGGGCGGCCTCCCGAGCCGGGCTGGACGTCCTGGCGATCACCGACCACGACACCACCGCCGGCTGGGAGCCGGCGGTACGGGCGCTGCCACCGGGGCTGCGCCTGATCCGGGGAGCGGAGCTGTCCTGCCGCTGGTCCGGCACCGATCCGGCGGTGCCGCTGCACCTGCTGGCGTACCTGTTCGACCCGCACCATCCGGAACTCGTAGCCGAGCTGGCCCGGGTACGCGCGGCCCGCGAGGAGCGCGGCGAACGCATCGTCGCGCTGCTGCGCGCCGACGGCATCGACGTGAGCTGGCCGGACATCCTGGCCGGCGCGGGCGGTGGCACCGTAGGCCGACCGCACATCGCGCAGTCGTTGATCCGGGCGGGCCTGGTCGGCAGCACCGGGGAGGCGTTCGGTCCGGACTGGCTGGGCGAGCGGTACCGGCTGCCCAAGGAGGACATCGACGTGTTCCGGGCCGTCCGGCTGGTCCGGGCGGCCGGCGGGGTGCCGGTCTTCGCCCATCCCCGGGCCACCCGACGCGGCCGGGTGGTGCCCGACGAGCTGATCGCCGACCTGGCCGCGGCCGGGTTGGCCGGACTGGAAGCCGACCACGAGGACCACAGCCCGGCCGAGCAGGCGCACGTACGCGCCCTCGCCGCCGAGCTGGGCCTGCTGGTCACCGGCTCGTCCGACTTCCACGGCACCCACAAGACCGTCCGGCTCGGCGCCTTCACCACGGGCGTCGAGGCGTACGAGCGGATCGTCGATGCCGGGGTGACCGAGGTCGCTTCGGGCTGATCCGAGTATTTCGTCCACCGTGCCCCAGCTAGGTTGATCACGTGGATCTGAAGCTGTTCGGCGAGGTCTTCGTGACCCTGCTGGTGATCACCGACCCGCCGGGCATGATGCCGATCTTCCTGGCGCTGACCGGCCCGCTGCCGGCCCGGGATCGCAACCGCGCCGCCTGGCAGGCGGTCGCGCTGGCGCTCGGCGTCATCGTGATCTTCGCGGTGGCCGGCCAGACCCTGCTCGACTACCTGCACGTCGACCTGCCGGCGCTCCAGGCCGCCGGCGGACTGCTGCTCGTACTGGTCGCCCTGGAACTGCTGACCGGCAAGGCCGACGACCCGAGCCAGCAGGTCACCTCGAACATCGCGCTGGTGCCGCTGGGCACCCCGCTGCTCGCCGGCCCGGGCGCCATCGTGGCCACCATGCTCTTCGTCCAGCAGGCCGACGGGCTGGGCGAGTTCAGCGCGATCGCCGTGGCGATCCTCGCCGTGATGGTCGCCGTCTGGATCGTCCTGCGCTTCTCCGGCGGAATCGTGAAGATCCTCCGGCCCGGTGGCATCGAGGTGCTGACCCGGATCGCCGGGCTGCTGCTGGCCGCGATTGCCGTGCAGCTCATCGCGGACGCGGTGGCCGCCTTCGTCACGCAGTACGTGAACATGGCCTGACCCGGGGCACCCGCGCTGTCGGGGGTGGATGGCAGGATCGCAGGCGTGCGACGAGCCTCTCCAGCAGGACGACCCGCCGCCGGCGGCGGCCGGCCGCCTCACCAGCGCGCCGGTGCCCCCGAGCAGCTCGGCTTCGAGGGCATGCCGGAGCGGCTGTTCGTCTGCACCCCGAGCAAGCTCGGCGCGTACGCGGACTGCCCACGCCGCTACCGCTACTCGTACGTCGACAGGCCGACCCCGCCGAAGGGGCCGCCGTGGGCGCACAACTCCCTCGGCGCCAGCGTGCACACCGCCCTGAAGAACTGGTATGCGCTGCCCACCGAGCGGCGCCGGCCCGAGGTGCTGGCCACCCTGCTCAAGGGCACCTGGGTGCGCGAGGGCTACCGCGACGACGAGCAGGAGCGCGCCGCGTTCCGGCGGGCGTTGGGCTGGCTGGAGGCGTACGTCGAGACGCTGGATCCGGACACCGACCCGCTGGGTGTGGAGCGGGTGGTGGCGGTCAAGACGGCGGTGCTCGCCTTCAACGGTCGGGCCGACCGCATCGACTCCCGCCCCGGGCCGGACGGTCCTGAGCTGGTCATCGTCGACTACAAGACCGGCCGCACGGGGCTGGACACCGACGACGCCCGAGGCTCGCAGGCGCTGGCCCTCTACGCGTACGCGGCCGAGCGGGTGTTCCGCCGGCCGTGTCGCCGGGTGGAGCTGCACCACCTGCCGACCGGAACGGTCGCCGGTCACGCCCACACGGTCGAGTCGCTGGCCCGGCAGGTGACCCGGGCCGAGGAGACGGCCCGCGACATCATGGCCGCCGAACGGGCGGTGGCCGACGGCGGCGACGCGGATGAGGCGTTCCCGACGGCGCCCGGCCCGCGCTGCGGCTGGTGCGACTTCCGGCGGCACTGCCCGACCGGCTCCCAGGCTCCCGGCAAGGAGCCGTGGGCTGCCGTGGACCGTCCCGCCGACGGCTGACCGGGGCCGGCGCGGTCCGGGTCAGTCGGTCAGCAGCGCCGCGACGGCGTGCCGCCCGTCCTGCGTTGCCTGCCGTGTCGCTGCCTGCCGCACGGCGGCGTGCCGTTCGGCCCGCTGCTTCGCGGCCTGCGTCAACGGGCCCTCCAGGTAGCGGCGGGGCACCGCGGCGAGCGCGAGTCGCAGGGCGCGCACGCTCAGGTCCGCCGTCAGGGCGGTGGTGGGCAGCCCGAGCCCGCCGTACATCCGGCGGGCCCACGCCGGCAGCAGCCCGAGCGCGGTGCCGGCGATTCCCAGGTACGCCCAGCGCGGCGGGCCGAGGGTGAGCCCGAGGCGGGCCGGCAGGCTGAGCTTCCACGGCAGCGGCGGAGCGGTGAGGAACAGCGCCGTCTCGGCGGCCTCCCGGGTCATCCGCAGCTGCGGCCGTACGGCCCGGTAGTAGTCGTCCACCTCGGCGGCGGTGCCGGGGACGGTGGCCGGGTCCAGGCCGACGAGCGCGGCGGAGCGGCGCTGCTCGGTGTAGTAGCGGTCCACCTCGTCGTCGGTCAGCGACAGGCCGGCCCGCCGGGCGGTGTCGAGGAACGACTCGACCTCGGCGACGTGCACCCAGCGCAGCAGGTCGGGATCGTCGATCCGGAACTCCGCACCGGTGCGCGGATCGGTGGCCCGCAGGCGGGCGTGCAGCCGGCGCAGCCGGGCGCCGGCCGCCTCCGCCTCGGCGGTGGTGCCGTAGACGGTGGTCGCCACGAAGGTGGCGGTGCGGACCAGACGGCCCCAGGCATCGGTGCGGTAGTCGCTGTTCTGCGCCACGCCGGCCATTGCCCTGGGGTGCAACGCCTGCAGGTAGAGCGAGCGCAGGCCGGCGACGATCAGGATCGGCTCGTCGTGCACCTTCCACGTGACCGAACCCGGACCGAAGAGGCCGAGGTCATCGGAGTCCACCGCCCAAGAGTGCCACGCCCGTGCCGACCTCGCCGCTCGCCGACGGGTGCCAGGGCTGCCGGTCAGCGGTCGGCGGACCGACGGGACTGACAGCCCGGGCAGAGACCCCAGAACGTCACTTCCGCCTCGTCCACCTCGAACCCGTGTGAGATGTTCGGCTCCAGGCAGGGGGCACCGCCGACCGCGCAGTCGATGTCGGCGATCTCGCCACAGCCCCGGCAGACCACGTGGTGGTGGTTGTCGCCGACCCGCGCCTCGTACCGGGCGGGACTGCCGGCGGGTTCGATACGGCGGGACAACCCGGCCCGGGACAGCGCGCCGAGCACGTCGTACACCGCCTGGGTGGAGACCGAGTCGAGGCGTTCACGGACCCGCCGGGTGATCTCGTCGACCTCCAGATGGCCACCACCGGCCAGTACGTCGAGCACCGCGAGGCGCGGTCGGGTGACCCGCAGCCCTCTCGATCGCAGCAGCTCCTCGGCACCGGACATGCGCCAATGACAGCACGGACGACAAGCATCGACAACCGGCGTGTCGCCGGGGTGGCCACGGACACAGCCGGCCCGCCGAACCGGTCGATGAACCCGAACGCGCCGCGGCGCGTGTGTGAGTTCGAGAGCTCTGAGGCGGCCGGCCGACCGTAGGCTGGCGGTCCTGCGACCGTGATCCACGTGGAGGTTCGATGTTCGAGGAGATCCTGGGTCTACCGGTCCACGTGCTGGTGATCCACGCGGTGGTCCTGTTCGTGCCGCTGCTGGCGGCGCTGGCCATCGCGTACGTGGGTCTGCCCCGGTGGCGACACCGGCTGGACTGGGCGCTGGGTCTCCTGGCCGTGGCCGCCCCGGTGACCACCTTCGTGGCCGTCGAGTCGGGTGAGGCGTTCACCGACGCGCTTGTCGCCAGGGGTTTCCAGGGGCCGATCCTCGACCAGATCTTCGAGCACTCCCGGTACGGCGACATCCTGTTCCGGATCGTGGTGCCGCTCGGGATCGTGGCGATCCTGCTGCTGGTGGCGACAAGCGGGCATCCTCGGGTGCCGCGGTTGCCGGCGTTGGTGACCCCGGTGCTGGCGGTGGCCGTCGTCGCGCTCTCCATCGCCTCGCTGGTCTACGTCTACCTGACCGGTCACTCCGGCGCCGAGGCGGTGTGGGGCACCACCCTCTGACCCGTCGCGGTCAGAAGATGATCCGCGAGCAGAGCAGGCAGACCAGCACCACCAGCACCACCCCGGCCGCCGCGCCGAAGCCGTAGGTGACCCGTTGCGAACGCTGTTCGGCCGCGTCCAGGGCGGCCATGTCCTGCGCGGGCAGCCGGCGGGGCGCTGTCGGCTCCAGGTGGACCGGCGGACGCCAGCCGGCCGGCGGTGGCGTGCTCGGCGGAGGGCCCGCGTACCCGCTGGTCGGTGTGGGGGCCGGCCCGGCGGGCTCCGCGGCGTCGCCGTCGCCGGGCCCGGGCCGCCGCCAGTAGTCGTCCGGGGTGCTGGCACCGCTGGGGGTCGTCACGCCGTCCGACGCTACCAATCAGGTCGTCCGCCCGGCCGCTTCTGGCCGGCGCGGCCACCGTCGGCTGCGCTAGTCTTGCCGCTCGTGAGCACCGAGGACCCCGGCACGCGGGGAGCGCGCGGCG
Organism: Micromonospora orduensis; assembly: GCF_006228125.1. GTDB lineage: Bacteria > Actinomycetota > Actinomycetes > Mycobacteriales > Micromonosporaceae > Micromonospora > Micromonospora orduensis. Next base: position 20,804 of record NZ_VDFY01000077.1, read on the forward strand.
ACGACGACCGCACCGTCGACCTGAGCGACGACTTCGTGGTGCTGCCCGAGCAGACGTCCGACGACACCGATCACGGTTGGGGTGAGCGGGCCGACGGCAACGACGACTGGCTGCTGTCCCAACGCCCCCCGCACTGGGACTGACCCGCGCTAGCCGCGGACGACGATGGCGAAGCGGCTGCCCTCGGGTAGCCCGACGGCCCGTTGTGCCTGATCGGGGCGGAGCGCCAGGTAGAGCGCCGACGACCCGTCGGTCGCGCCGCCGCCCAGCACGTCCAGCACCAGCGCTCCGGCGGCGAGCAGGGTCGCCTCGGCGCCCGCCCCACCGGGGGGCGCCGCGAGCAGGTCGACCCGGGCGCCGGGGCGGACCACCGCCAGCGCGGCGGGCTCGGCCAACCGGACCGGCACCCCGACCGACCCGCTGGGCAGCGGCAGTGGCCGAGGGCTGGACGACGGCCCGGTCCCGTCGCCCGCCTCGGTGGGGTCCGTGCCGGGCACGGGCAACTGCCCGTCCGTTGCCGCCGGTGCGCGGTCCGGGCCCGCCGACGTCGGGAACGGCGTGCTGCCGGCGGACGGAGGGCAGCCGGTCGGGGTGTTCAGGACGGCGGCGGCCAGGCCGAGCAGTGCGGCGACCAGGCCGAACCGCAGCAGGGTGCGCCCGCCGGGCAGGGCGGGTCGGCGAAGCGGCCGCAACGCCCGCGTCGAGTCCGGATCGACCATCGCCCCGCCGCCTCCCGTCGGGGCGCCGCGGCGACGCCCGTGGACGGCAGGTTAGGCCGGTCGAGGACCGGTCGGTCGGCCATCCGGGCGTGCCTGTGGACAACCGGCCGGCCTGTGGACAACCGCCCAGCGGGAGGCTCGACCTGCTATGCGGCCACTGTCGGTCGACCCGGAGGTGTCCGCCGGGTCAGGACGTGGAGCTGGCCGCCGGCGCCTTGCCGCCGCTCGACCCGCCGGACGACGAGGACGACCCGCCGGACGAGGAGGACGACGACGACCCGGACGTCGAGGACGAGGAGGACGAGCCGGAATCCCCACCCGAGGACGACTCGGACTTGGCCGGCTTGCTGGCCGTGCCGCCGGCCGTGGTCTCGGACCCGGAGGCGCGCGAGTCGGTGCGGTAGAAGCCGGAGCCCTTGAAGACGATGCCGACCGAGTTGAAGACCTTGCGCAGCCGCCCCTGACACGCCGGGCACTCGGACAACGGCTCGTCAGAGAAGGACTGCACCGCCTCGAGCTGGTGACCGCACGCGGTGCAGGCGTACTGGTACGTGGGCACGTTCTCCTCCGGATCTGGGCTCGGCCAGTTGGCACTCGACGTATTCGAGTGCCAATGGTGCGTCATTCGCCCCGGGTTCGTCCAGCGGACGTGTGGGGCGCGACACCACGCGCCGAACCCGGGCCGGCGTCAAGGGTACGCATCCCGTCGGTGGGGGTGAGCACCGCGCGGACCGGACGGTCGTGTGGTTCGGCGGGCAGCGCCTCGACCAGCTCCCCGTCGTGCAGCGGCACCACTGTCAGCGTCGCCGCCGGCACCCGGGCCAGCGCGCGGTCGTACGAGCCGCCGCCGCGGCCCAGCCGCCGGCCGTGCCTGTCGACGGCGAGCGCCGGTACGACCACCAGGTCGGCGTCGGCCACCGCGCCCACCCCGAGCCGGGGCCCGTCCGGCTCCCGCATACCCCGACCGGCGGCGATGAGACCCTCCGGTCCGGTGTACGCGGCCCAGTCCAGATCCAGGTCGGCCAGGAGCACCGGCAGCAGCAACTCGGCGTCGGTCGGCAGCGCCGCGCGCAGCACCGCCGGCAGGTCGGGGCCGCCCGGCTCGGAGCCGACCGGCACGTACGCCGTCACCCGGCGGGGACGCAGCCGGCGTACCAGCGCGACCAGCTCGGCCTGGACGCGCCCGGCGGCTGCGGCCCGGGCCGGCGCGGACAGCGCCCGGCGGCGGGCGAGCAGCTCGGCGCGGGCGTCCCGCTTCGCCACCCGGGTCACTTCCGCTTCATAAGAAAAATCCGGCACGCAACACTCCTGACGCAACGCCTCCACCACGGTCGCTCTGTGTCAGCATCGCAAGCAACGGAGGCGGAACTTCCGGGGGGACCGAGTGACGCTACGCGGGCGGTTGACGGCAGCCTTCCTCGTGGTGGTGCTCGGCCCCGTCCTGCTCGGCGCGCTCTTCGTCGCGTCCACCGCCACCGCCGTGGACCGCAGCCGCTCCACCGAACGTCTCGCCGTGGCGGCGTCCACCGTGCGCACCTCCGTCGACGCGCTCTGCCAGCAACTGCGGGCCACCGCCGACGCGGTGGCCCTCAACGGCGACCCGTCCGCCGCCGCCAACCAACTGGTCAGCCGGGGCCTGGCCGCCGCCGTACTGATCACCGACGTGACCGGCCAGGTCACGTACGCCTCGGCCGGCGCACCGTCGACCCCCTGGCGGGACTGCTCCGGCACCGGCGAGAAGCAGCCCGGGCCGGTCCACGCGCTGGCCGCCCGGGTGGACCTGCGCGACCGGGCCGGCGCCCTGCTCGGCACGGTGGCCGCCGCGCAACTCGTCGACCCGGCGTTCGTGACCCGGCTCGCGGCGGTCACCGGCGTGGCGGTCACCCTGCTCGGCGGCGCCGGCAGCGACCGGGTCACCCACACCACCGAGTCCCGGGACGTCCGCGACGCGGTGCTCGCCGCCGCCGGCGCCGTCGACAGCGAGCGGGTCACCGAGACCACCGATGGCCGGTACGTGCGCAGGATCGGCCCGTCCAGCGGGCAGCCGCTGCCGCTGGTCCTGTCCGTGCCGAGTGAACGACCGCCCGGGCTGCACGTCACGCTGCTCGGCGCGGTCGTGCTGGCCGGCCTGCTCGCCGTGCTGACCGCCTGGCGGCTGGCCCGGGTGACCACCCGACCGCTTGTGGAGCTGGCCAGCGCCGTCGACCGGGTGGCGTACGGCGACCTGACCGCCCGGGTGCCGGTGCGCAGCCGCGACGAACTGGGCCGGCTGGCCGCCGCGTTCAACCGGATGACCCGGGAGACCGGGTCGTACGTCGCGGCGCTCACCAGCAGCCGTGATCAGTTGCGCGGTCATCTCGCGGTGCTCGGCGACACCCTGGCCAGCACGCACGACCTGCAACGCATCCTGCGGGTGATCCTGCACAGCGCCATCGCCGCCACCGGCGCCCGGGCCGGCGCGGTGCTGCTCGTCGAGGCCGGCGGCATGCTCGCCGCGCAGTGCAGCGAAGGGCTGGACGGGCGCTGGCCGGAGTGCGACCCGGACGAGCCGCAGACGCTGCGGGTGCCGGTGGGCGTCGGCGTGGTCGGCGCGGTGGCCGCCACCGGCGAGCCGCAGCGGGGGCGGATGGAGCCGACCGAGGTGCCCGCCGGTGAGCCGCGCTGCCGCACGTACGTCGCCGTGCCGTTCGCCACCCCGGGCGGGCCCGCCGTGCCGGCCAGCACCTCCGGCGCCGACGAGGCCGGTACGCCGGCGGCGGCGCTCGGCGTCCTGGCCCTCTACGACCGGGTGGGCGCGGACGAGTTCGACGACGACGACCTGGTCACCCTGCGCACCTTCGCCGGACACGCCGCCGTTGCCGTGGAGAACGTCCGGGTGCACGAGGAGGCCCAGCGGCTGTCCCTCACCGACCCGCTCACCGGCCTGTGGAACTACCGCTACCTGCGCGAGTCGATCCGGCGAGAGGTGGAGCGGGCCAGTCGGTTCGGCCGGATGCTCAGCGTCCTCGCGTTGGACCTGGACCGGTTCAAGGACGTCAACGACACGTACGGGCACGCGGCGGGGGACACCGTGCTGGCCGAGTTCGCCCGGCGGGTACGCGGCGAGATCCGCGAGGTCGACCTGGCCTTCCGGCAGGGCGGCGAGGAATTCGTCCTGCTGTTGCCGGAGACCGACGCCCGGGGCGCGGCGATCGTGGCGGAGCGGCTGGGTGCCGCCGTGCGGGAGACACCCATCCCCGTCGAGGCGTACGCCGGGCCGGTCATGGTGACCGTGTCGGTGGGCATCGCCGTCTACCCGGACCACGGCAGCACCGGACGGGAGGTGCTGGAGGCTGCCGACGACGCGCTCTACGCCGCGAAGGCGGCCGGCCGGGACACCTACCGGGTGGCCGAGGTACGCCCCGACGTGCCGACCCGGGAGTTGCCGGTGCTGGCCGGCGCCCTCAGCCCACCGGACGGGCTGCCCCGCGCCGGCCGGCCCGTGCAGGCCCACCGGGAGCCGGGCGGCCACGCCCGGTCGGAGCCGGACGTGGGCGTACCCGAATCATCGCCGTCGGGGCCGGCGCACGCCCGGCCGGAGGTGGCCCACGACCCGGCGGCCGATGCCGCGGAGGGCACCCGGGCCGGTCCGGACGCCGCACGGCCGGGACCGGGCGGCGGCGCGTCTTCTGGGCCACACCCGCCGCGGCAGAGCCGTGGCCGATAGTCTCGCGGCATGTCGGAGCACTCAGCGAACCTCTCATCAACGGTCGCCGCAACCGGCCGTCCCCTGGCGGTCAAGGCCGTCATCCCGGCCGCCGGACTGGCCACCCGCTTCCTGCCGGCCACCAAGGCGGTGCCCAAGGAGCTGTTGCCGGTGGTGGACCGGCCGGTGCTGCAGTACATCGTCGAGGAGGCCACCCAGGCCGGCATCGGCGACGTGTTGTTGATCACCGGTCGGGGTAAGACGTCGATGGTGGACCACTTCGATCGCCGCCCCGACCTGGAGGCCAGGCTGGAGGAGAAGGGCGACGCCGAGCGGCTGGCCGCCGTGCGCCGGCCCAGTGAGCTGGCCGAGATCTACACCGTGCGGCAGCCGGAGCAGCTCGGGCTGGGCCACGCCGTCGGGTACGCCGAGTCCCACGTCGGCGACCAGCCCTTCGCGGTGCTGCTCGGCGACGAGTTCGTCAAGCTGTCCGAGCCGCTGCTGCCGGCGATGCTGGAGTTGCAGGCCCGCACCGGTGGTGTGGTGCTCGCCTTCTTCGAGGTCGACCCGGCCGACACCAAGCGGTACGGCATCGCCTCCGTGGAGCCCGCCGAGTCGGAGCTGACCGACATCGGCGAGGTCGTCAAGGTGACCGGGATGGTGGAGAAGCCGAAACCGGAGGACGCCCCGAGCAACCTCGCGGTGCTCGGCCGGTACGTGCTGCCGGGCAAGATCTTCGACGCGATCCGCCGGACCAAGCCGGGCAGCGGCGGCGAGATCCAGCTGACCGACGCCATGGAGCTGCTGCGCACCGAGGGCACACCGGTGCACGCGATCGTCTACCGGGGCACCCGCTACGACACCGGTATGCCGCTGGGCTACCTCCAGACGGTCGTGCAGATCGCCGCCGAACGCGACGACCTCGGCGCCGAGTTCCGCTCCTGGCTGGCCGAGTTCGTCAAGGCCGACGCGGCAGGCGGATCTGGTACATGACAGCGACGGCCGACGCCGAGGCGGCCGCGAACGAGTTGACGCCGCTCGCCGACTACCTGGGCAGCGTGCTGCGCAGGTTACGAGCGCTGCCGCCACTCGACCTCGACCTCACCCAGGCGCACGGCAATGTCCTCGCCGAGGACGTCGTCGCGCCGCACGCGTTCCCGGCCTTCGACCAGGCGGCCGTGGACGGGTACGCGGCCCGCTGGGAGGACATTTCCGGAGGGGGCCGGGGCCCGAGCTACGTCCCGGCCCCCTCCGGCACGCCCGGCGGCCGGACCATCCGGCTCAACGTGGTCGGCGACCTCGGCGCGGCGAGCTGGCGGCCGGTGCGGCTCACCCCGGGTTCGTGCTTCTCGGTGGCCGCCGGGGCGCCGCTGCCGGTCGCCGCCGACGTGGTGGTCCCGGTGGAGTGGACCGACCAGGGCATGGCCGCCGTGGAGATCTTCCGCACCCCCAAACGGGGGTACGGGGTACGCCGCGCTGGTGAGGAACTGCCCGCCGGCACCCTGCTCGCCCGCGCCGGCACGTACGTCTCCCCGGCCCTGGTCGCGGTGTTCGCCGCCACCGGCATCGGGCACGTGGTGGTCCGGCCCAGCCCACGGGTGGTCATCGTGGCCACCGGCGACGAACTCGTCGACGTGGGCCGGGGCAGCCAGCCCGGTCAGGTGGTGGACGCCAACTCGCACGCGCTGACCGCCGCCGCGGCCGAGGTGGGCGCACTGGCGTACCGGGTGGGCATCTGCGACGACGACCCGGAGGGGCTGCGCGGGCTGCTGGAGGACCAGACCCTGCGCGCCGACCTGATCATCACCACCGGCGGCACCGGCACCGGCCCCGGGGACATGGTGCGCCGCATCCTGTCCCGCCGCGAGGGCGGCCGTGCCGGCCCGGTCACCTTCACCGACGTGGCGCTCTACCCCGGCACGGCGCTCGGGTTCGGCACCGTCGGCGCCGAGGAGGTGCCGGTGGTCTGCCTGCCCGGCGACCCCGGCGCCGCGCTCATCGGCTTCGAGGTGCTGGCCCGCCCCGCCATCCAACTGCTCGCCGGCGCCGAACCGGTGTTCCGACCCAGCGTCCGGGCGCACCTGCTGGAGACCGTCTCGTCCCCCGGCGGGCTGCGGGAGTTCCGGCCCGCGCACGTCGCCGAGCGGCGCGGCGGCGGCTACACGGTGCAGCCGCTGCGCGGTGGGCCGTTCACCCTCTCCGGGCTCGCCGAGGCGAACGGTCTGCTGGTGCTCGGCGAACGGGTCACCACCGCCGCCGCCGGTTCCACAGTGGACGTCCTGCTGCTGGACCGCCGCCGGTGACGGCTCCGCGAGGTCACCGGCACATCGCGGGTCCACTTGCGCACGAACCGGTCCCGCGCGGGAGACTGTGCGGGTGAGTCTCTTCGGACCAGCCCGGGCGCCCGGTTGGCCGGCGGTGCTGGTCGACGGTCCGGTGCTGCTGCGGCCGTACCGGCGCTCGGACGCGGCGGCCTGGTCGGAGGTACGCCGGGCCAACCGGGCCTGGCTGGCACCCTGGGAGTCGTCGCTGCCGGGCAGCTGGGACGAGATGAACTCGCCTGCCGCGTTCCGCTGGGTGCACCGCGACCAGCGGCGTTCCGCCCGAGAGGGCGAGGGGATGCCGTTCGCGGTCTGCCTGCGCGAAGCCGACCGGGACCGGCTGGTCGGGCACCTCAACGTGGGCAGCATCGTGCGGCGGGCGTTCTGCTCCGGGTACGTCGGCTACTGGGTGGACGCCCGAGTCGCCGGCCAGGGAGTGATCCCGACCGCGCTCGCGCTCGCCGTCGACCACGCGTTCGGCCCGGGTGGGCTGCACCGGGTGGAGGTGAACATCCGTCCCGAGAACCGGCCGTCCCGTCGGGTGGTGGAGAAGCTCGGCTTCCGCGAGGAGTCGTACCACGTGCGCTACATGCACATCGACGGCGCCTGGCGGGACCACATCGGATACGCGATGACAAGTGAGGAGATCGCCGCCGAGGGCGGACTGCTGGCCCGCTGGCACCGGGTACGCGCCGCCGCACGGTGAGCCGTCCCACGGACGGGATCGGCGCGGCGCGGTGGCATGACGGTCGGTGCGCCGTAACCTCAAGTAACTGCAAGCTGTGGCAAGCGCTGCCCGTCCGGACGATCCACGCACCCGAGCGCGATTGGTGGAAGATCCTGCGGTCCGGCGGCGGTTGCTCCGAATTCGGTGACGGGAGGGGTGAGGGTGCCGACCTCGGTGCTCCTCGCCGTCCTCGCCGCCGCCGGCCTGCTCGCCCTGGCCCCGGCGCTGGTCCGCCGGTACGACGCCACCGAGCGGCTGGTGGCGGAGCGGGCGCAGTCGACGGCGCGGGTGCTCCAGCGCCGCCGACGGCGCCGCACTGTGCCGGGCCGGAAACCAGTCCAGCCGCCGCGCTCACTCGTCGTCACCCTCAGCGAGGATGCGGCTACGGGAACTCTGGTGGTGCCGGTCTCCGCGCCACCGGCAGCCCGCCGCTCCGGCCGGCTGCGCGC
>NZ_VDFY01000263.1 GCF_006228125.1 Micromonospora orduensis
TTGCGGGCCTGGTCGGCCAGGTGGGCGGGCATGGGGTCGTGGCGGACGAAGTGGCGGCGGAACGTGCCGGTGCCGGCGGTCATCGAACGCAGCTCCACCGCGTACCGGAGCAGTTCGATGGCCGGCACCTCGGCGCGGACGAGGGTGCGGCCCTCGGCGTCGGGGTCCGGTTCGGTGCCGAGCACCCGGCCGCGCCGGCCGGAGAGGTCACCCATCACGGTGCCGACCGAGCCGTCCGGGATGCGGATGGTGACCTCGTCGATGGGTTCCAGCAGGGCCGGCTGGCCGCGCTCGGCGGCGTCGCGCAGGGCAAGCGCGCCGGCGGTCTGGAAGGCCGCGTCGGACGAGTCGACGCTGTGCGCCTTGCCGTCGACGAGGGTGACCCGCAGGTCCACGACCGGGTGGCCGGCGACCAGGCCGCGTTCGAGCTGGGCGCGGACGCCCTTCTCCACCGAGGGGATGTAGTTGTGCGGCACGGCGCCGCCGACGACCCGGTCGACGAACTCGAAGCCGGCGCCGCGGGGCAGCGGCTCGACCTCGATGTCGCAGACCGCGTACTGGCCGTGGCCGCCGGACTGCTTGACGTGCCGGCCGTGCCCGGATGCCGGCGCGGTGAGCGTCTCGCGCAGCGACACCTTGACCGGTTCGGTGTCCAGTTCGACGCCGCCGGCGCGGAGCCGGTCGAGCACCACGTCGGCGTGGGCCTCGCCCATGCACCAGAGCACCAGCTGGTGGGTCTCGGCGTTGCGGTCGAGTCGCAGGGTCGGGTCACCGGCGACCAGTCGGGCCAGGTTGCGGGCGAGGGCGTCCTCGTCGGCGCGGCTGCGGGCGACGATCGCCACCGGCAGCAGCGGCTCCGGCATCTCCCAGGGGGCGATCAGCAGCGGGTCGTCCTTGGCCGAGATCGTGTCGCCGGTCTCGGCGCTGCCCGACTTGGTGATCGCGCAGATGTCGCCGGCCACGCAGAGCGGCACCTCCCGCAGGGTCGCGCCGAGCGGGGTGTAGATGTGCCCAACCCGCTCGTCGGCGTCGTGGTCGGGGTGGCCCCGGTCGGCCATGCCGTGCCCGGAGACGTGCACGGTCTGCTCGGGGCGCAACGTGCCGGAGAAGACCCGGACCAGCGAGACCCGGCCGACGTGCCGGTCGACGGTGGTCTTGACCACCTCGGCGACGAGCGGCCCGGTCGGGTCGCAGGTCAGCGGTGGGCGGGGGGAGCCGTCCACGCCGGCGACCGCCGGCAGTTCGTGCTCCAGGGGCGACGGGAACGCGGCGGTCAGCACCTCCAGCAGCGCGTCCAGGCCGACGCCGGTCTCGGCGCAGACCGGCACCACCGGGTAGAAGTGCCCACGGGCGACGGCCTTCTCCAGATCCTCGATGAGCACCTCGTCGGTGATCTCCTCGCCGTCGAGGTACCGGTCCATGAGGGTCTCGTCCTCGCTCTCGGCGATGATCCCCTCGATCAGCTCGTCGCGGGACTCGTCGATGGCCCGCTGGTGCTCCGGGTCCGGGTCGCGGACGTCGGCGGGAAGCCCGGCGCTGTAGTCGAAGACCCGGCGGGTGATCAGGCCGAGCAGACCCTCGGTGGAGACGCCGTCGTCGCCGAGCATCGGCAGGTAGAGCGGCATCACGTTGTCGCCGAAGAGGCGCTGGCAGAGCGCCACCGTCTCGTCGAAGTCGGCGCGGGGCTGGTCCAGTCGGGCCACCGCGACCGCGCGGGGCATGTCGACCGCCGCGCACTCCTCCCACAGCGCCACCGTGGCGGCGTCCATGCCGCCCGCCGCGGAGACGATGAACAGGGCGGCGTCGGCGGCCCGCAGACCGGCGCGCAACTCGCCGACGAAGTCGGCGTACCCGGGCGTGTCCAGCAGGTTGACCTTGATGCCGTTGTGCAGCAGCGGCGCGCAGGACAGGCTCACCGAGCGCTGCTGGCGCACGGCCGCCGGGTCGTGGTCGCCGACGGTGGTGCCGTCGATGACGCTGCCGGCCCGCCCGATGGTGCCGGTGGCGGCGAGCAGCGCCTCGACCAGGGTGGTCTTGCCCGCGCCGGAATGCCCGACGAGCACCACGTTGCGTACCCGGTCGGGCTCGGTCACCACCGGCGTGCCGCCGGTGGACCCCTTCTCGTGATTCTTCTGCGCCATGGGGCGCACCTCCCTCAGCCGGTGGTGGGTGGCGACCGCCGCGCGACGGGAAGCGGCCCGGGGCGAGTGCGCGGCGATATCCTCCGGTGGTCTGCTGCACAGCGGGAACGGGACGGGCGGACGGGTGAGCTGGCTCACCTCCCCGGCTCGATCTCACACCCGTTGTCGGGTCGACACAAGCCTGCCCGGCGGGTCGGCGGTACCGGCCGTGTCGGCGGAGCTGGGCGGACCGTTATCGTGGGGACCGCCATGGCGAAGATCTTCCAAGTGTCGGCCCGCGCGGGGATGACCCGCGTCGTCGAGCCGATTGCCCGCGCCCTGCTGCGCGCGGGCGTCACCCCCAATGCCGTCACCGTCGCGGGCACCGTTGGTGTGCTCGTCGGCGCGCTCGGCTTCGGTGCCCGCGGCCATCTGGTCGCGGGCGCGTTGATCGTCACCCTGTTCGCGCTCACCGACCTGCTCGACGGGACGATGGCCCGGATGAGCGGCGGTTCCACCCGGTTCGGCGCGTTCCTCGATTCGAGCATGGACCGGGTCGCCGACAGCGCCGTCTTCGGCGCGGTCGCGTACTGGCTGGCCACCCAGGGCAACCACTCCGGGGTGGCCGCCGCGCTGGTCTGTCTGGCCGCCGGCGGTCTGGTCTCCTACGTCAAGGCCCGCGCCGAGGGGCTCGGCATGACCTGCAACGTGGGCATCGCCGAGCGCACCGAGCGGCTGCTGATCGTCGGGGTCGGCGGGATCCTCACCGGCGTCGGCGTCGATCCGGCGCTGGAGATCGCGCTGTGGCTGCTCGCCGCGGTGTCGATCTTCACGGTGGGGCAGCGGATGGCACACGTCTACCGCCAGGCCCAGCAGCTCCAGCCGGACGGCCAGGCGTGAGCGGCGCGTTGCCGCCCCGGCGCCGGACGACCGGCGGCCGGGTCGCGTGAACCTCACCGAACTGGGCTACGTCGCCGGCTGGCGGATCGTCCGCGCGTTGCCCCGGCCGCTGGTGGCGGCGGCGCTCCAGGCGGGCGCGGACCGCGCCCACCGACGCGGCGGCGGGGGTACGGAGCGACTGCGCGCGAACCTGCGCCGGGTGGTCGGCCCGGAACTGCCCGAGGCCGAGCTGGACGATCTCGTCAGGCGCGGGTTGCGCTCGTACGCCCGGTACTGGATGGAGGCGTTCCGGCTGCCCGCGTTGAGCCGGTCGCAGATCCTGTCCGGTTTCCGGCTCGACGGCGCCGAACTGCTCGCCGCCGACGTGGCCGCCGGCCGGGGCGCGGTGGTGGCGCTGCCGCACGCCGGCAACTGGGACGCCGCGGGCGCCTGGGTGGCGGCCACCGGTTGGCCGATCGCCACCGTCATGGAGCGGCTCAAACCGGAGGCCGTGTACGAGCGCTTCATGGCCTTCCGAAAGGGCCTGGGGATGGAGATCCTGCCGACTCACGGGGGGCCGCGTCCGGCGTTCGACGTGCTGCTGGACCGCGTCCGGGCCGGAGCGGTGGTGCCGCTGCTGGCCGACCGGGACCTCTCCGCCCGCGGGGTGGAGGTGGACTTCTTCGGCGGGAAGACCCGGATGCCGGCCGGGCCGGCGCTGTTGGCGCTGCACACCGGCGCGCCGCTCTACGTGGCCTCGATGTGGTACGAACCGGACGCGGCGTGTGCGTCGCTCGCCGGTCCGCTGCCGGTGCCGGGGCCCGAGGCGGGGCCTCTGGACCAGCGCGTCCGTTCGGTGACGCAGCTGATCGCCGACCGTCTGGCGGCGGGTATCGCCCGGCATCCGGAAGACTGGCACATGTTGCAGCGGATGTGGCTGGACCAGCGGGGGTCGGGGGGCGGCACGGCGCTGCCCTCGTCGTCCGCCGGCCGGTCCTAAAAGGGGGTGGGCACGGTGGGATGGTGTCCCGCGGACGAGGGGCGCTGACGCATGCGGATCGGCATCGTGTGCCCGTACTCCTTCGACGTCCCCGGCGGCGTGCAGAACCACGTGATGGACCTCGCCGAGGCGCTGATCGCCCTCGGTCACGAGGTCAGCGTGCTGGCCCCGGCCGACGAGGACTCCCCGCTGCCGCCGTACGTGGTGTCGGCCGGGCGGGCGGTGCCGCTGCCGTACAACGGCTCGGTGGCCCGGATCGCGTTCGGGCCGGTCTCCACGGCCCGGGTCCGGCGCTGGATCACGCACGGCGACTTCGACGTGCTGCACGTGCACGAGCCGCTCACGTTGAGTCTGTCGCTGCTGGCCGTGCTCTCCGCGCGGGGGCCGGTGGTGGCCACGTTCCACACCGCGATGACCCGCTCGCGGGTGCTGGCGGCCGCCCAGGGTGTGCTCCAGATCGTGCTGGAGCGGATCACCGCCCGCATCGCGGTGAGCGCGCTGGCCCGCAAGGTGCAGGTCGAGCACATGGACGGCGGCGCCGTGGAGATCCCCAACGGGGTGGCGGTGGCCAAGTTCGCCGACGCCGAGCCGTTGCCGGGGTGGCCGGGGGAGTGCGCCGTGGGTACGGGCGGCACGCTGGGCTTCCTGGGCCGGTTCACCGAGGCGCGCAAGGGTTTCCCGGTGCTGCGGGACGCGTTCGTGGCGCTGGCCGACACGCGGCCCGGGCTGCGGCTGCTGGTCGCCGGCCCGGGTGACCCCGACGACCTGTACGACCAGTTCCCGCCCGAGCTGCACGAGCGGATCACCTTCCTCGGTCTGGTCACCGAACCGGACAAGGCGCGGATGCTGCGCAGCGTGCACCTCTACGTGGCGCCGAACACCGGGGGTGAGTCGTTCGGCATGATCCTCACCGAGGCCCTGGCGGCCGGTACGACTGTGGTCGCCAGTGACCTGGACGCGTTCCGGCGGGTGCTCGACGGCGGGCGGGCGGGGCGGCTCTTCCCGACCGGCGATCCGGTGGGGTTGCGGCACGCGGTGGGCGAGCTGTTGGACGATCCGGCCGGCCGGGCCGCCCTGAGCGCCTGCGGCGATCAGGTGGTGGCGAATTTCGACTGGCCGGTGGTTGCCCGCCGTGTTCTGGAGGTATACGCAGCGGCGATCGAGGCGACCGACGGGCGGGTCATCGACCAGGAGTGGGTGGGGCTGGGCTGAGCCGGTGTGACGGATGGTGCGATCGTGACCCGTGCAGACCGGGGTGAGCGCGCCCAATCGGAGGCGAACGGAGCAGCACTACGATGCCGCACATGTGGTGGGTGGTGGCCGGGAGCGTGGTCGTGGGGCTGGTCGCGGCGTACCTCATCTGGACCGCCGGTCGGGTCGAGCGGCTGCAGGGCCGCGCGGAGCTGGCGGCCCGGGCTCTCGACGCCCACCTGTTGCGCCGGGCGGCGGCCGCGGCCGTGCTGGCGGAGCGCCGCTTCGGCGTCGAGTTGTACGCGGCGGCGCGTATCGCGCTGGACGCGCAGCCCGAGGAGCGGGAGGCGGCGGAGAACGACCTGACCCGGCAGTTGCGGTCGGTGCGGTTGGACCCGGCCGATCCGGACTGCGGGGCGGTGATTGCCGCGAGTCGCCGGCTGGCGCTGTCCCGGCAGGTGCACACCGACCTGGTCCGGGACGCCCGTTCGGCGCGCAGTCGTCCACTGGTGCGGTTGTTGCGGATGGGGCGGGGTCACGAGTGGCCGCGGTACTTCGACATCGACGATCCGACCCTGACGGTGCCGGCGGACGTGCCCGCGAGCTGACCCGGGGCGGTGAGCGGTGCCACACCGCAGGCCACCGGGGGGCTGATTGGCTGTCGGTGTGGCGTTGTGCCGTACGTAGCATTTTTCTGCCACCCCCACCGCACGTCCGAGGAGCGATGAGCCGTGTCTGAAACCACTGCCCCGACCACCGGCACCACCCCCGTCGTCGGCACCGCTCGCGTGAAGCGGGGCATGGCCGAGATGCTCAAGGGCGGCGTGATCATGGATGTGGTCAACGCCGAGCAGGCCAAGATCGCCGAAGACGCCGGGGCGGTCGCGGTGATGGCCCTGGAGCGGGTGCCCGCCGACATCCGCGCGCAGGGCGGGGTCTCCCGGATGAGCGACCCCGACATGATCGACGGGATCATCGAGGCGGTCTCCATCCCGGTGATGGCCAAGGCCCGCATCGGGCACTTCGTGGAGGCGCAGATCCTCCAGTCCCTCGGCGTGGACTACGTCGACGAGTCCGAGGTGCTGACCCCGGCCGACTACGCCAACCACATCGACAAGTGGGCCTTCACGGTCCCCTTCGTCTGTGGCGCGACCAACCTGGGCGAGGCGCTGCGCCGGATCACCGAGGGCGCGGCCATGATCCGCTCCAAGGGTGAGGCCGGCACCGGTGACGTCTCCAACGCCACCACCCACATGCGGAAGATCCGCCAGGAGATCCGCCGGCTCTCCTCGCTGCCGGCCGACGAGCTGTACGTCGCGGCCAAGGAGTTGCAGGCCCCGTACGAGCTGGTCAAGGAGGTCGCCGAGAGCGGCAGGCTGCCGGTGGTGCTGTTCACCGCGGGCGGGATCGCTACCCCGGCGGACGCCGCGATGATGATGCAGCTCGGCGCGGAGGGCGTCTTCGTCGGCTCGGGCATCTTCAAGGCCGGCAACCCGGCCCAGCGGGCCGCAGCGATCGTCAAGGCCACCACCTTCCACGACGACCCGGACGTGCTGGCGAAGGTCTCCCGAGGTCTGGGCGAGGCGATGGTCGGCATCAACGTGGACGAGATCCCGCAGCCGCACCGCCTGGCCGAGCGGGGTTGGTGACGGTCGCCGCCCGTTCGGGCGGCGTGACGCGGAGAGGAACGGTGCGAACGTGACGGCACCCGTGATCGGTGTGCTCGCACTGCAGGGCGACGTCCGGGAGCATGTGGCGGCGCTGGCCGCGGCGGGCGCGGATGCCCGCCCGGTCCGCCGTCCGAGCGAGCTGGACGCGGTCGACGGGCTGGTGATCCCGGGGGGCGAGTCCACCACCATCAGCAAGCTCGCCGACATCTTCGACATGCGCGAGCCGATCGACAAGCAAATAGCCGACGGCATGCCGGTCTACGGCTCCTGCGCCGGAATGATCATGCTGGCCACCGAGGTGCTGGACGGTCGGGCCGACCAGCGCGGCTTCGCCGGCATCGACATGACGGTACGGCGTAACGCGTTCGGCCGGCAGGTCGACTCGTTCGAGGCGCCGGTGGAGGTTGCCGGCGTGCCGGGGGAGCCGTTCCACGCGGTGTTCATCCGCGCGCCGTGGGTCGAGCGCGTCGGCGCGGCCGTCCAGGTGATCGGGAAGGTGACCGGCGGCCCGGCCGCCGAGCGGATCGTGGCGGTGCGGCAGGGCAACCTGCTGGCCACCTCGTTCCACCCTGAGCTGACGGGTGACCTGCGCGTACACGCGTACTTCGTGGAGCTGGTGCGGGCCGCCTGAGCGGCGGACGCGGGCGGACGGGCATGAATCCCGCCCCCGGATCGTTGGTCTGGTCGGGCCCCGGCGCCCCGGGCAGGTCCCGGGTGTGACATGGCGGGGTGTGACCTCGGTAAGATTGCCGCGGTTCGGCAGGGCCGTCGCCCGGCGCGGCACTCCCGCGGGGCCGACCGGCCGCCGGATCGCCGAATGCGGCGCGGAATCGGTGCGGCAGTCGACGCAGGCGTGCAATGACAGACGGAGGTAGAAGATGTCCGGCCACTCAAAGTGGGCGACGACCAAGCACAAGAAGGCCGTCATCGACGCCAAGCGCGGCAAGATGTTCGCCAAGCTGATCAAGAACGTCGAGGTGGCCGCGCGGACCGGCGGCGGCGACCCCTCCGGTAACCCGACACTCTTCGACGCCATCCAGAAGGCGAAGAAGAGCTCGGTGCCGAACGACAACATCGACCGCGCCGTCAAGCGCGGCTCCGGCCTGGAGGCCGGCGGCGCCGACTGGCAGACGATCATGTACGAGGGCTACGGCCCGAACGGCGTGGCCATGCTCATCGAGTGCCTCACCGACAACCGCAACCGGGCCGCGACCGAGGTGCGTACCGCGCTGACCCGCAACGGCGGCTCGCTCGCCGACGCCGGCTCGGTGTCGTACATGTTCTCCCGCAAGGGAGTGGTGATCGTGCCCAAGGAGGGCACCAGCGAGGACGACGTGATGATGGCAGTCCTCGACGCCGGCGCCGAGGAGGTCAACGACCTCGGTGAGGCGTTCGAGGTGGTCTCCGAGCCGACCGACCTGATCCCGGTGCGGACGGCGTTGCAGGACGCCGGCATCGAGTACGAGTCCGCCGAGTCCTCCCTGATCCCCAGCATGAACGTCCCGCTGGACGAGGAGGGCGCCCGCAAGATCTTCAAGCTGATCGACGTCCTGGAGGACTGCGACGACGTGCAGAACGTCTACGCGAACTTCGACGTCAGCGACGACGTGATGGCGGCCGTCGACGCCTGAGGTCCGGCCCGTCCGGCCTGCCCGGCGTGATCCACACCAGGTCGCCGATGTGGGGGTGTCCGCGCGAGCGGTTGCCCCCACATCGGCGACCTGACGTGTGTCAGCGCCCCCTTGGTCGGCTCGGGATGACGGGTGCCACTGGCAGCAGCCCGGCGGGCCGCACGAAGATCGACCGTCGGGCGATCGCGTCCAGTCTCGGCCCCACCTCGTAGCCGTCGAGCCAGACCCACCCGTCATAGGTTGGCCAGTCGAGAACGCGGATGACGCGGAACAGGATCGGCTGGCTGAACTGGATACTCGCCGCGCGGGTGACCTGAACGAGGTCACCCGCCCGCACGGCCGCCGGATTTCCGGTCGCGCCACGCCTTGAGATGATCACTTGCCTCGGCCAGCCGGGGACACGAACCATCCGGGCCGCACCTGGTGCAGACGTTGCGATGATGAAAGTCGATCACGTAGGTCGCCATCGTCACGAGAAACGGCGGCTCGGGTCGGGGCTCCTCACCCATCATGGCGATCACCTCGCTGGGGCGACGCCGCACTCTTCTTCGCGCTCGACGCGGGCGGCGTGGTGAGCCGGTAGGCGCCAGCCCGGTCCGGGAACCGGGTCCGCTCCACCACGTCGACTGGCTCATCCGGTCGGTGAAACCACTTCCAACGGCACACGGCCTGCCTCCCGAGATCAATGCGAGTAGGGCATCTAGCAGGCAGGATTCAGCACCGTCGAAGCTGTATGCAACACTCCACGTGAGACGTTCATGCTGAGATGCAGCTTCGTGTTGGTGATGCGCGGGACGTCTCGCGACGCGCCGCATGACGGCTCAGAATGAGACGAGGACGGGTGCCCATGACCGAAGTCGGATCGACTGTTCCCAGGCGGGAGCTTGGTCGACTGCTGCGACAGGCCAGGGAGCGGGCGGGGATAGGCCTCGAAGCCGCAGCTTCTGATCTTGAATGGTCTCGGGCGAAGATGTATCGCATCGAGTCTGGTCAGACCCCCATGCGGGCACTGGACGTCGAGCAGATGTGCCGGCTCTATGGTGCCGCCGACGAGATGACCGAGGTCCTGGTAGGGCTTGCGAGAGAGTCCAAGAGCAAGGGCTGGTATCACGCCTATGGCGAGATCATCCCTAGGTGGTTCGAGCTCTATGTCGGTCTGGAATCGGCGGCCTGCCGTATCCGTACTTATGAGCACGCCTTGGTGCCTGGCCTACTACAGACGCAGACTTACACAGCCGAGGTGATCCGCACTCGCCAGGGCGTCTCCGACGACGAGGTAGCGAAACTTGTGGGGCTCAGGAGTGAGCGACAGCGTCTGCTCGCCCGAAAGCGACCTGCCGCACCTGAACTTGAAGTGATCATCGAGGAGGCGGTGCTTTACAAGCGCGTTCGCGGGATGGCTGAGCAGATTGAGCGTTTGATCACCGCTGGCAATTCGTCCACCGTGTCCGTCCGGATTGTGCCACTCGCCGAAGGTTTGAGCCGAGCAGCGATTGCTGGCAGCTTCGTAATCTTGGACTTCCCGACGAGCGGTGCCAGGTCAGCGGAGCCGACGACCGTCTACAACGAGGGATTGTCGGGAGCGTTGTATCTCGATCGCCTTGAGGAGGTCAGAGCGTACGCCGAGGTGTGGAATACGCTCACGACTCGCGCGCTGAGCGCCGAGGATTCGTGCAGGCTCATGCGAGAGATCAAGGAGAGGCACCATGACTGACCTGACTGTGGCGACGTGGCGAAAGAGCACGAGGAGCAGCGATTCCGGCAACTGCGTGGAGGTCGCGGACAACATTCCCGGTGTCGTGGCCATCCGGGACAGCAAGGACGTCGAGGGGCCGGCGCTCACCTTCTCCCCGGCGGCCTGGGCCGCGTTCGTGACGCACGCCAAGGCCGCCGAGTAGCACCCAACGCCTGATCGACTCGATGTCGTGGAAGGTGCGGGCGAGCGAGGAGATTCCGGGGGAGATGGTGGAACGCCGATTCGCGCCGGGTGACGTGGTCGTCCGGCGGGAGATCCTGCGGGGCGAGGTCTGGTTCGGATGCCCGACGATCTGCGTCGAGGACTCGCCCGACCTGCTCGCCCTCTACCTCCCGCCGGGGGCGGAGTTCGGCTTCCCGACCGACGGCGTCTTCCCGTGTGGACGGCACCCGTGGGAGACGGCCGGGCACCGTTCCTGGTCGGGGCACGGCAAGCTGATGCTGCACCGGCCGGGCGAGGCGCACTCGGTGGACGTGTTCTGGACGGGTCCGCGACGCGACTTCGCGGGCTGGTACTTCAACCTGCAGGATCCGCTGCGGCGTACCCCGATCGGGGTGGACACCCTCGACCACGAGCTGGACCTGTGGTGGGCCGCGGACGCCGAGGGGTACGTCTGGAAGGACGTGGAGATGTTCGCGCAGCGCCTCGTCGAGGGGCGCTACCCGGGCATGGCGGACGCGATCCGGGGCGAGGGGGACCGGATCGCCGCCCTGCTCGACGCCGGTGAGCGCTGGTGGGACCCGGCGTGGGCGCGGTGGCAACCCGACCCGGCCTGGACAGCGCCCCCGCTGCCCGCCGGCTGGGACACGGTGCCACCGGCCCGTTGACCGTTGGCTCAGCCGATGGTCTCCCGCTCCCGCCACGCCGTCCGCAGCGACGTCCGGCCGTTGGTCCGTAGCAGCGACCCCTCGTAGATCCGCGCGCCGCCGACGAGGAACGCGCCGGCGGCGGCCAGCAGGACAGCCAGCGACACGAACGGCTCCCAGCCGGCCGCGTCCCCGGTGAACAGTCGCAGCGGCATCGCCGTGGGCGACGAGAACGGCAGGTAGGACAGCACCCGCATGGCCTCCGCGTTGTCGTTCAGGAAGATCACCGCGAAGAACGGCAGCATCACCGCGAGCTGCACCGGCGTCGACACACCGGCGATGTCCTCCTGCCGGTTGACAAGCGCCCCGGCGGCCGCCCACATCGCCGCCAACAGCACGAAGCCGAGCAGGAAGAACGGCACGAACCAGCCGATCGCCGGGGCGAGCAGGGTGAGCAGCCCGCCGCTGTCACCGATCCGCATGCCGATCACCGCGACCACCGCGATCAGCGCGATCTGCCCCAGCGCCAGCAGCGCCCCCGCCACCACCTTGCCGGCCAGCAGCGCCCGCACGGGCACGGCGGCCACCAGGATCTCCACGATCCGGGTCTGCTTCTCCTCGGTGACGCTCTGCGCGATCTGCACGCCGAACGTCTGCGAGGTGATGAAGAAGACGAACGCGAAGACGAACGGCACCAGGAAGGCCACCACCGGGTCGACCGCGTCCGGGTCGAGCAGCCGCACCGGCGGCGCGCTGCTCAGTGCGCGTACGACGTCGTCGGGCGCCTCGTCCATGGCGAGCACCGTCGGCCCGGCGACCACCGCGGCGTCGGTGTCCCCGTCCCGGACGGCCTGTTCGGCGGCCCGGTCGTCGGGCACGACCCGGACGTCGAGGCCGGCGTCGCGCAGCGGACCGGCGGCCTCCTGGGTGACCGCCACGCTCTCCGGACCGCCGGAGAGCAGCGGCGGCAGGATCGTGCCCGCCGCGGCGATCAGCAGGAAGAAGAGCGTGCCGAACAGGAAGGTGCGGTCGCGCAGCTTGACCCGGATCTCGCGTTCGGCGACCAACCGGGTGGCCTGGGTGACGTTCACTGGGTGACCTCTCGGAAGATCTCGGTGAGCGAGGGACTGACCGGGCGGAAGGCGCGGACCGGACCGCGGGCCAGGGCGGCGTGCAGCACGGACTGTTCGTCGGCGCCCGCCGGCAGGTCGAACACCACCCGCGCGCCGTCCAGCTCGACCAGGGTCACGCCGGGCTCGTCGCGGACCCAGCCGGCGTCGGTCGCCACGATGAGCTCGTAGCGGGGCACGGTGTACGTGTCGCGGAGCTGCCGCCGGCTGCCGGCGGCCCGGATCACCCCGTCGGCGATGATGACCAGGTCGTCGCAGAGCCGCTCGACCACGTCGAGCTGGTGGCTGGAGAAGAGCACCGGCGCGCCGGCGGAGGCCCGTTCCCGTAGCACGGCGACGACCGTGTCGACGGCCAGCGGGTCCAGCCCGGAGAACGGCTCGTCGAGCACCAGCACCTCCGGATCGTGCACCAGGGCGGCGGCGATCTGGGCGCGCTGCTGGTTGCCCAGCGACAGCGTCTCCAGCAGGTCGTCGCCCCGCTCGCCGAGACCGACCCGTTCCAGCAGGGCGTCGGTGGAGTGTCGCGCGGCTGCCGCGTCCAGGCCGTGCAACCGGCCCAGGTAGGTCACCTGCTCCCGCGCGGTCATCTTGGGGTAGAGACCCCGCTCCTCCGGCATGTAGCCGAAGCGCCGCCGGTCCTGCCGGGTCAGCTTCCTGCCGCCCCAGCTCACCTCGCCCGCGTCCGGGGCGAGCACGCCCAGGATGATGCGCATGGAGGTGGTCTTGCCGGCGCCGTTGGCGCCCACGAAGCCGGTCATCCGGCCGGCGGCCACCTCGAAGGACACGTTCCTGAGTACCTGCCGGTCGCCGAAGCTGCGGTCGACGCCGTCCAGGCGCAGCGTGCTTGTCACGCGCCCACGCTAGATCGGGTACGTCCGAGCGCCGTCCGCCCCAGGGCTGACTCGTGGGGTCCGTCCCGCGACGGATGCCGGTCAACCGCCGGGGCGTACCACACCGTTCTCGTACGCGAAGACCACCGCCTGGACCCGGTCGCGCAGGCCGAGTTTGGCCAGCACCCGGCTCACGTGGGTCTTCACCGTCGCCTCGCCCAGGTGCATCTCGACGGCGAGCTCGGCGTTGCTCGCCCCGGCGGCGAGCAGCACCAGCACCTCGGACTCGCGCGGGGTCAGCTCACGCAGCGCGGCATCGGCGTCCGGCCCCCGGTGGGCGGTGCCGGACGGGTCACCGGGACGGGCGAAGGTGGAGATCACCCGACGGGTGATCTCCGGGGCGAGCAGGCCGTCGCCCCGGGCGAGCACCTGGATCGCCTCGACCAGTTCCTCCGGTGTGCCGTTCTTGAGCAGGAAGCCGCTGGCCCCGGCCCGCAGGGCGGCGAACAGGTAGTCGTCGCGGTCGAAGGTGGTGAGGATCAGCACCGCGGGAGCGCCGGGCCCGTCGTCGGTGATCCGCCGGGTGGCCTCCAGCCCGTCCATCCCGGGCATCTCGACGTCCATCAGCACCACGTCGGGTCGGGTGGCGCGGGTCATGGTGACGGTACGCTCGCCGTCGGCGGCCTCGCCGACCACCTCGATGTCGTCCTCCACCTCCAGGATGACCCGGAAGCCGGTGCGTACGAGGTGCTGGTCGTCGGCGAGCAGCACGCGGATCGGGGTACCCCGTGCGGCGCTCACGCCGACCGCTCCGCCGCGGACGTCACCGGCTGCCTGGCCGGCTGGTCCGCGAGTGGGAAGCGGGCGCGTACCCGCCAACCGCCGCCGGCGCGGGGGCCGGCCTCCAGCTCGCCGTCGTGGGCGGTGACCCGCTCGCGCATGCCGATCAGGCCGAGCCCGGCGGCGTCGGGTCGGCCGGGTCGCCCGTCGTCGGTCACGTCGACCTCCACCTCCCGGGCCAGGTACCGGACCCGCACGTCCAGCAGGTCCGCCCCGGCGTGCTTGAGCGTGTTGGTGACCGCCTCCTGCGTCACCCGGTAGGCGGCCTGCGACACCGACTCGGGCAGCGCGACGGGGTCGCCGTACACCCCGAGGGTGGCCGTCAGGCCTGCGGCCCGCGCCCGCTCGACCAGCTCGGCGATCCGCTCGACGTCGCCGGCCGTGGGCTGTTCGCCGTCGGCGCCGCCGGAGGCGCGCAGCACGCCGAGCATCCGGCGCAGCTCGTCGACGGCGGTGCGGGCGCTCTGCTCGATGGCGGTCAGCGCGGTGCGGGCCTTGCCGGGGTCGCGGTCGAACACCCGCCGGCAGGCGGACGCCTGCACCCCCATCACCGACACGTGGTGGGCGACCACGTCGTGCAGCTCCCGGGCGATCCGGACCCGTTCACCGAGCACCGCCCGTTCCCGGGCCTCGGCCTGGGAGCGGCGCAGGTCCTCGGCCTGTTCGCACAGCTCGTGCTCGCGTCGTGCGGCCACCCAGGCGGTCTCGCCGAAGAAGTACGCGAAGCCGAAGACGAGCACGTTGGCCAGGACGCCGGTGACCATCGCGGCGAGCACCGGCGGCACCGGCCCGACCGCGTCGGCGAACGCGTCTGGCGGGATGTGCTCGATCGTCACCGCGTAGTACACGCCCAGCCAGGCGAACATCGTGACGATCACGCCGATCCGCAGCCGGCGGGCCAACCGGTGATCGGGCCCCCACGCGCCAAGGGTGTAGAGGGCGCAGAACAGGGCCCAGGCGGAGAACTGGGTCTCCGGGGCCGATCGTGCCTGCGCGGCGATGAACGCCCACGAGACGATGAGCAGGGTCGTGGCCGGCCAGCGCCGGCGCCAGACCAGCGGCAGGGTCACCGCGACGGTCCAGAACAGCTGCTCCGGCCCGGACGGCGGTGGCCCCAGCAGGAACGCCCCGGTGCTGCGGGCCAGGGTGAGGCTGGCCAGTGCCAGCCCGGTCACCGCCAGCCCGAGCCACACATCGTTGCGGCGCTGCTGCGGCGTCGGCCCGGGACGGCGCCATTCCTCTCGCTGTGCGACGACGGCCATCCGGGAACGATGCCACGTCAGCCGCCGTACCCGCAGACCGGGCAGGCCGGTGCGGCTCCGGTCACGTCCACGGGCGGCGGCCCGGCGCGGGGTACGCGCCGGGCCGCCGTGTCCGGTATCGCTCACGCCGTCTGGCGGCGCGTCTTCAGGGCGGTGTCGATCAGATCCCACACCATGATCACGGCCACCCCGACCGCGATGGTGGCCCCGAGCGTGTTGCGGTTGTCCGCGTCGGCCAGCCAGCTCAGGCGCTCGCCGAGGGCCGGGTTGAGCAGCCGGTCGCTGAGGGCCAGCCACACCACCGGCACCGAGAACGCCAGGTTGAGCAGGGCCTTGGTCCCGTACAGGGGCCAGGTCCAGCGTCCGACCCGGTACTTCACGATCTCGAACACCACGCTGGCGGCCAGGACGACGATCAGCGCCGGCAGCCAGAAGGACCAGAGCGCCGGTTCGAGGACTGGGATGTTGTCGCCGTCGGTGTCACGCACCCAGGACCGGTAGTGCTGCAACGGCAGGTACGCGATGGTGACCAGCAGCATGACCACGGACGCGACGGTCTCGGGCAGGGAGATGTCGCGGTGCGCCGGGACGTCGGGCAGTTGGTCGACGGTCCAGTCCGGCAGGTCGGCGGTGGGCTGGAACCGGTCGATGAGGACGAAGGTCAGGGTGAGCCAGAAGGCGATCTGCACCCCTGTCTGCATGGCCGCGACGATGCCGGGCCCGATGGCGCCGAAGCCCTTTCCCTCGGCGACCTCGACGATGGTGACGATCGTGCCGACGATCGCCGGGATGAGACTGAGCAGCAGCTTCATCAGCCGCCACCAGATCAGGTAGTACGTCGGGCCGAGGAGTTGCAGTCGACGGTCGGCGTACCGGGCGGCCAGCAGATCGGGGTTGCCCAGCTCGGTGAGCACCTCCCGCTCGGCGGTGGTGACGTCGGCGCCACCGCTGGTGCGGTCGTCGATCATGTCTCCGATGGAGGCGCGCAGCTCGGTGGCGATCTCGTCGCGGCGTGGGGCGGGCACCGAGCGCAGGGTGGCGGCGAGGTAGCGGTCGGTCAGGGTGTTCATCGGTCCACTCCTTGGATGAGCCCGGTGATGGAGGTCTGCACGGCGGCGAGGTCGTCGAGAAGCCGGCTCAGCATCGACTCGCCCTCGTCGCTGGTCCGGTAGAACTTGCGCGGTCGGCTCTCCTCGGTGTTCCACTCGCTGGTCAGCAGGCCCTGGTCCTCCAGGCGGCGCAGCAGCGGGTAGAGGGTGTTGGCGTCGACCGGAAAGCCGTGGTCGGTGAGCCGTTGCAGCAGTGCGTAGCCGTAGTCCGGTCGGCGGAGCGCCACCAGGCTGGCCACCACGACGGTGCCCCGACGCAACTCCTGCAGATGCGTCCGTAGAACGTCCTCGCTAACCATGTGTCACACCATACTGTGTGGCACACACTGTTGTCTACGCTAATAACGTTGGCTCTGCTGGGGGTGTGGGAGGCGGCCCGAATGTCCGCGTTGCGCCGGGGGCCACGACGGTCCTTCGCCCTCCTTTGCTCTGCTGCTGCGGATGCGCCACACGCGGCAGTAGAGCGGTGGTGCGTATGCGGCAGCAGAGCAAAGGAGGCGCGCATGACAGTGGCCCGGCGCCCAGAGGGCGTCGGGCCAGGTGAGCGGGTGGGGACGCGTTCGCCGCGTCGCGCGTTACTCGAAGCGGGACATGTCTCCCGCGCCCCGGCGCAGGATCTCCGGCTCCGACCCGGACAGGTCGATGACCGTCGTCGGCTCCTTGCCGCAGTCGCCGGCGTCCAGCACCGCGTCGACCTGGTGGTCGAGCCGTTCCTTGATCTCCCAACCCTGGGTCATCGGCTCGTCGTCGCCGGGCAGCACCAGCGTGCTCGACACCAGCGGCTCGGCCAGCTCGGCCAGCAGCGCCTGGGTCACGGTGTGCCGGGGTACGCGGACACCGACGGTGCGCTTCCTGGGGTGCAGCATCCGGCGCGGCACCTCACGGGTGGCCGGCAGGATGAACGTGTAACTGCCCGGGGTGGACGCCTTGACCAGCCGGAACACCGCGTTGCTGATCTGGACGAACTGGCCGAGCTGCGCGAAGTCCCGGCAGACCAGCGTGAAGTGGTGCCGGTCGTCGAGGTGACGGATCTGCCGGATCCGGTTCAGCCCGTCCTGGTTGCCCAGCTGGATGCCGAGCGCGTAACAGGAATCCGTCGGATAGGCGACCAACCCACCGCCGCGGATCAGGTCGGCGACCTGGCCGATGATCCGGGGCTGCGGATTCTCCGGGTGCACGTCGTAGTACCTCGCCATGCTGACGAGCCTAGGCTCATCAGCCGACGTCGAGGAGGCGCGGGCCCGACCGGGCCGGTTCGTCCTGGAGGACGCCTCGGCAGTCTCTCAGTGGGTAAGGTCCACACGGTGGAGCAAGGTGAGACTGTCGCGACAAGCCCTCTCCGTGCCCCGTCCCTGGAGACTCCGCGGCTGCTGTTGCGCCGCTGGCACAGCGATGATCTGGACGGGTTCGCCGCGGTCAACGCGCAACCCGAGGTGATGCGCTACATCCATGACGGCCGCACCCTGGACCGGGCCGCGACCGCGGAGCGTCTGGCCACCTATCAGCGGCACTGGGACGAGCGCGGCTTCGGCCTGTACGCGGTGGAGATCAAAGAGACCGGCTGGGCATGTCGCTGGAGCGCGAAACCGTGCAGCCGGACACCGGCCGTCAGGTCCGGGTCTACGCGATGGACCTGTGAGCGGATCGTCGTGTCCAGGACGAGGCCGCCGACACACGGGCCGGCGCGGCCGGTGGAGCCGTCGAGATCACCTCGGTAGGGTAGGTGCCGGTCGGCTCCGACCAACAAGATCCACACCGCCGGGGGGCGCCACGCATGGCCGATTCGTTCGCGCATCTGCACGTGCACACCGAGTACTCGATGCTCGACGGAGCGGCCCGGCTGAAGGACCTGTTCGCCGAGGCCAACCGGCTCGGCATGCCGGCCGTGGCGATCACCGACCACGGCAACATGCACGGCGCGAACGACTTCTACAACCAGGCGATGGCCGCCGGCATCACCCCGATCCTGGGCGTCGAGGCGTACGTGGCGCCGGAGTCGCGCTACCACAAGGCGCGGGTCAAGTGGGGTCGGCCGGAGCAGAAGAGCGACGACGTCTCGGGTAACGGCGCGATCACCCACAAGACCATGTGGGCGAAGAACGCGCAGGGCCTGAAGAACCTGTTCACCCTCAACTCGCGCGCGTCCATGGAGGGGCACTACGTCAAGTGGCCCCGGATGGACATGGAGCTGATCGCCGAGCACGCCGAGGGCATCATGGCGACCACCGGCTGCCCGTCCGGCGCGGTGCAGACCCGGCTGCGGCTGGGCCAGTTCGACGAGGCGCTCAAGGTCGCCGCCAGCTACCAGGACATCTTCGGCAAGGACAACTACTTCCTGGAGATCATGGATCACGGGCTCTCCATCGAGCGCCGGGTCCGTGACGGGCTCACTGAGATCGCCCGCAAGCTCGACATCCCGCCGGTCGTCACGAACGACTCGCACTACACCCACGAGGCGCAGGCCACCGCGCACGACGTCCTGCTCTGCGTGCAGACCGGCAGCAACATCGATGACCCGAACCGGTTCCGGTTCGAGGGCGGCGGCTACTTCATCAAGAGCGCCGACCAGATGCGCGCGGTCGACTCGTCCGAGCTGTGGCAGCAGGGCTGCCGCAACACCTTGCTGGTCGCCGAGAAGGTCGACCCGAAGGGCATGTTCGAGTTCCACAACCTGATGCCGCGCTTCCCGGTGCCCGAGGGGGAGACCGAGGAGTCCTGGTTCCGCAAGGAGACCTTCGCCGGCCTGGCCCGCCGCTACCCGAACGGCATCCCCGAGGGCCACGTCGTGCAGGCCGAGTACGAGCTGGGCGTCATCAACCAGATGGGCTTCCCGTCGTACTTCCTCGTGGTCGCCGACTTCATCCAGTGGGCGAAGAACCAGGGCATCGCGGTGGGTCCGGGTCGTGGCTCGGCCGCCGGCTCGCTCGTCGCGTACGCGCTGGGCATCACCGACCTGGACCCGATCCCGCACGGGTTGATCTTCGAGCGATTCCTCAACCCCGAGCGTGTCTCGATGCCCGATGTCGACATCGACTTCGACGAGCGTCGGCGCGGCGAGGTGATCAAGTACGTCACCGACAAGTGGGGTGAGGACAAGGTCGCCCAGATCGCGACGTTCGGCACGATCAAGGCGAAGGCCGCGATCAAGGACTCGGCCCGGGTACTGGGCTTCCCGTACGCGGTGGGCGACCGGATCACCAAGGCGATGCCGCCGGCCGTGATGGGCAAGGACATCCCGCTCACCGGCATCTTCGACCCCAAGCACCCCCGGTACGCCGAGGCCGGCGAGATCCGTGGCCTGTACGAGTCCGACCCGGACGTGCGCAAGGTGATCGACACGGCGAAGGGCATCGAGGGGCTGATCCGGCAGACAGGTGTGCACGCCGCCGGTGTCATCATGTCCGCCGAGCCGATCATCGAGCACATCCCGTTGATGCGCCGCGACGCCGACGGGGCGATCATCACGCAGTTCGACTACCCGACCTGCGAGTCGCTCGGGCTGTTGAAGATGGACTTCCTCGGCCTGCGCAACCTGACGATCATCGACGACGCGGTCAAGAACATCGAGCTGAACCACGGCCTCAAGCTCGACCTGCTGGCCCTGCCGTTGGACGATCCGGCCGCGTACGA
Organism: Micromonospora orduensis; assembly: GCF_006228125.1. Classification (GTDB taxonomy): domain Bacteria; phylum Actinomycetota; class Actinomycetes; order Mycobacteriales; family Micromonosporaceae; genus Micromonospora; species Micromonospora orduensis. The sequence continues at coordinate 19,855 of NZ_VDFY01000263.1, forward strand.
GCTGCTGGCCCGGGGCGACACCCTGGGCGTGTTCCAGCTCGACGGCGGGCCGATGCGCTCGCTGCTGCGCCTGATGAAGCCTGACAACTTCGAGGACATCTCCGCAGTCCTGGCGCTGTACCGGCCCGGCCCGATGGGCGTCGACTCGCACACCAACTACGCGCTGCGCAAGAACGGCCTCCAGGAGATCACCCCGATCCACCCGGAGCTGGAGGAGCCGCTGCGGGAGATCCTGGCGCCCACCCACGGCCTGATCGTCTACCAGGAGCAGGTGCAGCGCGCCGCGCAGATCCTCGCCGGCTACACCCTCGGTCAGGCGGACCTGCTGCGCCGGGCCATGGGTAAGAAGAAGAAGGAGATCCTCGACAAGGAGTTCATCCCGTTCCGGGACGGCTGCCGCGAGCGCGGCTACTCCGACGAGGCGATCCAGGCGGTGTGGGACGTCCTGGTGCCGTTCGCCGGGTACGCGTTCAACAAGGCGCACTCCGCCGCGTACGGCCTGGTCTCCTACTGGACGGCGTACCTCAAGGCGCACTACCCGGCCGAGTACATGGCCGGGCTGCTGACCAGCGTCGGTGACGACAAGGACAAGATGGCGCTGTACCTGTCCGAGTGCCGCCGGATGCGCATCCAGGTACTGCCACCGGACGTGAACACCTCGGCCGGGCCGTTCACGCCTGTCGGCAAGGACATCCGCTTCGGCCTCGCCGCCGTCCGCAACGTCGGCGCGAACGTGGTCGCCTCGATCATGCGGTGCCGCCAGGAGAAGGGCGACTACACCGACTTCTACGACTTCCTGTCCAAGGTGGACGCGGTGGTCTGCAACAAGAAGACGATCGAATCGCTGATCAAGGCGGGGGCCTTCGACTCGCTGAACCATCCGCGCAAGGGCCTGCTCGCGGTGCACGCGGACGCCATCGACGCGTACGCCGACGTCAAGCGCAAGGAGGCGGTCGGCCAGTACGACCTGTTCGGCGCCGGCTTCGGCGACGCCGACACCGGCAGCACCACGGTGATGCCGGTGATCGGCGACAGCGAGTGGGACAAGCGCGACAAGCTGGCCTTCGAGCGCGAGATGCTCGGCCTGTACGTCTCGGACCACCCGCTGTTCGGCCTGGAACACATCCTGGGCGCGGCGGCCGACACCACCATCGCCTCCCTGGCCGAGGACGGCGCGGTGCCCGACGGGGCGGTCGTCACCCTCGCCGGCATCCTCTCCGGCGTGCAGCGGCGGGTCACCAAGCAGGGCCGGGCCTGGGCGTCGGCCACCCTGGAGGACCTGGCCGGTGGCGTGGAGACGCTGTTCTTCCCCAACACCTACGAGGTGATCGGCCAGTACATCGCCGAGGACGCCATCGTGGTGGTCAAGGGTCGGGTGGACCGCCGCGACGACACCCCACGGATCATGGCGATGGACATGTCCATGCCGGACGTCAGCACCAGCGCCACCAACAAGCCGGTCACCCTCACCATCCCGGTGCACCGCTGCACGCCGCCGCTTGTGGAACGACTCAAGGAGACCCTGGTCCTGCACCCGGGCGACACCGAGGTGCACGTCAAGCTCCTCAACGGTGGGCGTACCACCACCCTGCGGCTGGGCCCGTTCCGGGTGGCGGCGACCACCGCGCTGATGGGTGACCTGAAGAGCGTCCTCGGCCCGGCCAACGTGAGCTGACCGGTCCGCGGCCCGGCCGGCGTCGGCCGGGCCCACGGACGGCCGTCGGGCTCAGCCCCGGTCGGGGGCCGCGATCTCGCGCAGCTGGCCGTCGGCCAGCCGCAACCAGCGCTGCACGCCGATCTCGGCGAGGAACCGCTCGTCGTGGCTCACCACCACGAACGCCCCCTGGTACGCGGTCAGCGCGCTCTCCAGTTGGGCGACGCTTACCAGGTCCAGGTTGTTGGTCGGCTCGTCGAGCAGCAGCAGTTGCGGTGCCGGTTCGGCGCAGAGCACACAGGCCAGGGTGGCGCGCAGCCGCTCACCGCCGGAGAGCACCCCGACCGGCAGGTTCACCCGCGAGCCCCGGAACAGGAACCGGGCCAGCAGGTTCATCCGTTTGGCGTCCGGCAGGCTCGGCGCGTACGCGGCGAAGTTCTCCGCCACCGTGCGGTCGAGGTCCAGCAGGTCCAGCCGCTGCGACAGGTACGCGATCCGCCCGTCGGCCCGCCGGATCTCGCCACCGGCCGGTTCGAGGTCACCGTTGACGAGGCGCAGCAGGGTCGACTTGCCGACGCCGTTCGCCCCGGTGAGCGCGATCCGCTCCGGCCCCCGGATCACCAGGTCGGCGCCGTCGCCGCCGAACAGCTCCCGATCGTCGAAGCGGGCCCGCATCCCCGTACCGGAGAAGACCGTCCGTCCGGACGGGACGGTGGTGTCCGGCAGGTCGACGGTGATCTTGTCCTCGTCGCGGACCGCCCGGCCGGCCTCGTCCAGACGGGCCTTGGCCGAGCCGAGCCGGGCGGAGTGGGTCTCCTGCGATCTGCCCGCCGACTCCTGCGCGCTGCGCTTGAGGCCGCCGGCCACGATCCGGGCCAGCCCGGCGTTCTTCAGGTTCTTGGAGGCGTTGCTGGCCCGCCGGTCGGCGCGCTCGCGGGCCTGCTGCATCTCCCGCTTCTCCCGCTTGACCTCCTGCTCGGCGTTGCGCAGGTTGCTCTCGGCCACCTCCCGCGCCGCCTGCACCGCCTCGGTGTACGCGGTGAAGGTGCCCCCGTACCAGTTGATCTCGCCTCGTTCCAGCTCGGCGATGCGGTCCATCCGGTCCAGCAGCTCCCGGTCGTGGCTGACCAGCAGCAGGCACCCGGACCAGTCGGACAGCACGTCGTAGAGCTTGTGCCGAGCCTCCAGGTCCAGGTTGTTGGTCGGCTCGTCGAGCAGCAGCACGTCGGGCCGTCGGAGCAGTTGCGCCGCCAGGCCGAGGGAGACCACCTGACCGCCGCTGAGGGTGTGCAGCCGCCGGTCGAGCGCCAGGTCACCCAGGCCGAGGCGGTCCAGTTCGGCGCGGGTGCGCTCCTCGATGTCCCAGTCGTCGCCGATGGTGGCGAAATGCGCCTCGCTCGCGTCGCCGGCCTCGATGGCGTGCAGCGCCGCGATCCGTTCGGCGACGCCCAGCACCTGGGCCACGGTCACGTCGCCGACCAGCGGCAGCGTCTGCGGGAGGTAACCGACCACGCCCTCGACGGTGACGCTGCCGCCGCTTGGCGTCAGCTCCCCGGCGATCAGCCGCAGCAGGGTGCTCTTGCCGGCGCCGTTGGGCGCGACCAGGCCGGTGCGACCCCCCGGGACGGTGAAGGACAGCTCCGAGAAGACCGGGGTGTCGTCCGGCCAGGAGAAGGACAGGTTCGAGCAGACGATGTACGCATCAGACATGCGAGTGACCTCAGAGGGTGGGGTGGGCGCGCCAGAGCCGCCCGACGACAACGGGGACCGATGGAACGACGAGACGGCCACGGCGCCGCGCACACGCGCGCCGGACCGATGGCCGAACATGTCCGGTCTCACCCGGAGATGTCGTCGTCACCCGCCATGTCTGGTCTCCCTGGTCGTACCGCCAACCCAACGCGCCGAGTCTAACAACGGATCTTCACCACGCCACCGGATTCCCGGCCAGGTGCCGCTTCGCAGTAGCGGACAGCGATGCTCGGCGTTGCCGAAGCTAGGACACGTCGAAGAGACGCAGCCCGTCGTACTCAGCGAAGTCGGCGAAATCCTTGCTGTTGAAAGTCGCCAGCGGTAGCCGGTCAACCAGGCAGCAAGCTGCGATCCAGGAGTCGTTTGTCGGTCGGGGCCGTCCCCGGTGCTGAGCCCGCGCTTGAACGTGCCCCCAGGTCACGGCTACCGCCTCGTCGAAGGGAAGCAACACGATCCCCGACCGCCATTGTGCCAGGTCAGCGAGCTTGCGCGGACCCCAGCTCCGGAGTGCTGTCCACTTGGTCAGCTCCCCGAGCGTCACGAAAGTGATGCACAGGGTCTTACCAACCAGACGGGCACGGAGGCGCTCAGGAAGCCGCCCCGCAGGATCGCTGACGCGACGTCGGTGTCCAGAACGACAAGGCTCATGCGGCGCCGGCCCGCCGAGAGGTGTACAGGTCGGCGAGGAACTCGTCCAGTTCCTCGTCCGACTCGAAGAGGTCCGGACGCGCCAGGTCGTCCACCGAGGCGATGGGTTGAATGCCCTGACGACGGGCCAGTTCCTCGGCCGGCACGTGCTCAGCCGTCGGCCACTCGGGCATCCGTTCGGCATTGCTCGACGTCACGGCTCACCTCCGGGGTATCGGTTCGACGTCGATTCTCCCACTTCCACCATCGGCGGGCGGCATCTCGCGGCCCGTGTCATGCCCCGCTCAGCGGGGGCGGTACTCGACCTCGGGGCGGCCCGGGGTGCCGTAGCGGGGGGTGCGGACCGCGCGGTCGATGGTGACCAGGTACTCCAGGTAGCGGCGGGCGGTCACCCGGGAGATGCCGGTCGCCGCGCTCACCTCGGTCGCGGACAACCCCGCCCCCGGGCCGGATCCGTCAGCCAGCGCCGCGCGTACCCGATTGAGGGTCTGCGCGTCGAGGCCCTTGGGCAGGCTGTGCCCGGCGGTGCCGCGCAGGGTGGCGAACATCCGGTCCACGTCGTGCTGGGCGGCCACCTCACCGTCGGCGAGCGCCTGCGCGCGGTAGTCCGCGTAGCGCTCCAGCTTGTCGCGGAACGCCGCGAACGTGAACGGTTTGAGCAGGTAGTGGGTCACCCCGAGGGACACCGCGGTGCGCACCACCGCCAGGTCCCGCGCGGAGGTCACCGCGAGCACGTCGACACTGCTGCCGGCCGCGCGCAGCGCCCGGCAGACGTCCAGGCCGTGCAGGTCGGGCAGCCGAAAATCCAGGAGTACGAGGTCCACGTCGCCGCCGTCGTTGGCGCGCAGGGCCGCCACCGCCGCCCGCGCGGTGTGCGCCACCCCGACCACCACGAAACCCCGAACCCGTTCGGTGTACGCGGCGTGCGCCTCGGCCAGCAGCGGCTCGTCCTCGACGACCAGCACCCGGATGTCGGTCACGGTCGTGCACCCCCACCGGGCAGGCGGACGGTGAACAGGCTGCCGCCGTCGTCGGAGCGGGCCACCTCGTGACGGCCACCGTGGCGGCGGACCACCTGCCCGATCAGCGCCAGACCGAGACCCCGGCCGCTGCTCTTCGTGGACCAGCCGCGCCGGAACGCGTCCGCCACCCGGTCCTCGGCCAGCCCGGGCCCGCTGTCGGCGACCTGGACCACCAGTTCGTCGTCGACGGCGCCGACGAAGACCCGCACCCTACGCGGCGGGGGCGTGCCGGCGACCGCCTCCAGGGCGTTGTCGATCAGGTTGCCGACGACGGTGAGCAGGTCGTTGGTCGGCAACGGGCTGTCGTCGAGGCGGCAGTCCGGCTCGATGACGAGGTCCACGCCGCGCTCGCCGGCCTGCGCGGACTTGCCGAGCAGCAGCGCGGCCAGGGCCGGCTCGGTGACCGCGTCGACCACCCGGTCGGTCAGCTGCTGCGCGTGGGCCAGGTCCCGGGTGCCGAGCCGGACCGCCTCGTCGGCGCGGCCCAGCTCCACCAGCGTGAGGACGGTGTGCAGGCGATTGGCCGACTCGTGGGTCTGCGCCTGCAACGCCTCGGTCAGCGCGCGGACCGAGTCCAGCTCGCTGGCGAGGGTGCGCAGCTCGGTCTGGTCGCGCAGGGTCAGCACGGTGCCGAGCGGTGCCCCCTCGAAGCGGGCGGTCCGCTGGTTGGCCACCAGCACCCGGTCGCCGGCCAACATGGGCTCGTCGAGGGCATCGCGCCCGGAGCCGAGCAGCTCGGCCACGGCGGGCGGCAGGTCGATCCCGGCCACCGGCTGGTCGGTGACCGGCTCGTCCGCGTCGAGACCGAGCAACCGCCGGCCCTCGTCGTTGATCAGCGCCACCCGCCGATCGGTGGTCAGCACCACGAGACCCTCGCGCACCGAGTGCAGGACCGCGTCGTAGTACTCGTACATCCTGGTCATCTGCGCCGGCCCGAGGCCGTGGGTCTGGCGGCGCAGTCGGCGGCTGAGCAGCCACGAACCGGTCGCGGCGAGCGCGAGCGCCGGCGCCGCGACGCCGAGCAGCACGGGAAGCTGGCGCAGCAGCTTGCGGTTGATGGCCCGGGTGGTGATGCCCACCGAGACCAGGCCGACGATGCGCCGCTGCTCGTCGTACACCGGCACCACCGCGCGCACCGACTCGCCGAGCGTCCCGACGTTTGTGGTGGTGAACGGGTGGCCCGCCAGGGCGGGCCCGATCTCCCCGACGAACGGCTGGCCGATCAGATTCGGGGTGGGGTGCGAGAAACGGGTGCGGTCGGGGGCCATCACGACCACGAAGTCGGTGCCCGTGGCCAGCCGGGTCGATTCGGCGTACGGCTGGAGGGTGCTGGCCGGGTCGGCGGTCGTGAGGGCCGCGCGGACGTCGGGGGAGCGGGCCACGGTCTGCGCCACCGCGAGCACCTCCTCCTGCGCTGCCTGGCGGGAGTCGACGCGGGCCAGCCACACGGCGCCCGCCGCACCGGCCAGCACGAGCAGCGTCACCACCACCGCCTGGAGGGCGAACAGCTGCCCCGCGATGCTCCACTGGCGTCGGGCCACCTCCACCACCTCCTCGGGGTTTTTCGCGGTGAACAGAATGACCGCAAGGCTGTCAACGGGTGAGACGCGCTTCACATTGTCGACATGGACACCACCGCAGCCACCACCACGGCGGAGCCGTCGGCCCGCCGGGACCGTACCCGTTACCTGTACCTGGCCGTCATCGTGGCCGTGCTCGCCGGCATCGTGGTCGGCCTGGTCGCCCCCGATTTCGGCAAGGAACTCAAGCCGATCGGCACCGGCTTCGTCAACCTGATCAAGATGATGATCAGCCCGGTCATCTTCTGCACCATCGTGCTCGGCGTCGGCTCCGTCCGGCAGGCCGCGAAGGTCGGCAAGGTCGGCGGCCTCGCCCTCGGCTACTTCCTGACCATGTCGACAGTCGCGCTCGCCATCGGCCTGGTCGTCGGCAACCTCATCCACCCCGGCTCCGGCCTGAACCTCGGCCAGGACCTCGCCGGCGCCGGCAAGGCCGCGGCGGGCGACGAGGCCGGCGGGACCGCGGAATTCCTGCTCGGCGTCATCCCGACGACGCTGTTCTCCGCTCTCACCGAGGGTGAGGTGCTCCAGACGCTGCTGGTCGCGCTGCTGGTCGGCTTCGCCGTGCAGGCCATGGGTCGGCGCGGTGAGCCGGTGCTCGGGGCCATCGCCGTCATCCAGCGGGTCGTCTTCAAGGTCCTCGCCATGATCATGTGGCTGGCGCCGATCGGCGCGTTCGGCGCGATGGCGGCCGTGGTCGGCGCGACAGGCGTGGACGCCCTCAAGAGCCTCGCCCAGATCATGGTGGGCTTCTACGTCACCTGCCTGATCTTCGTGCTGGTGGTCCTGGGCGCGCTGCTCTGGTTCATTGCCCGGATCTCGATCTTCTCGCTGCTGCGCTACCTGGGCCGGGAGTTCCTGCTGATCCTGTCCACCTCGTCGTCCGAGTCGGCGCTGCCGCGACTGATCGCCAAGATGGAGCACTTCGGGGTCAGCAAGCCTGTCGTCGGCATCACGGTGCCGACCGGGTACTCGTTCAACCTCGACGGCACGGCGATCTACCTGACCATGGCGTCGCTGTTCATCGCCGACGCGCTGGGCAAACCGCTCGCCGTCGGGGAGCAGATCTCGCTGCTGCTGTTCATGGTCATCGCCTCGAAGGGCGCGGCGGGCGTCACCGGCGCCGGGCTGGCCACGCTCGCCGGTGGACTCCAGTCGCACCGCCCGGACCTCGTCGACGGGGTCGGGCTGATCGTCGGCATCGACCGCTTCATGTCCGAGGCCCGGGCGTTGACGAACTTCGCCGGCAACGCCGTGGCGACCGTGCTCGTCGGCACCTGGACCGGCGAGTTCGACAGGGACCGGGCGGCGGGGGTGCTGCGCGGCGACGACCCGTTCGACGAGGCGACCATGCTCGACGAGCACGACGACGAGGACGAGACGGCGGCGCAGCGGTCCGACGACGAGAAGGCGACGGCCGTGCCCGCCTGACGGGATCGGCTCCGACTCGGCGATATCGGGGTGTCCCCGCCACCAGGACACCCCGATATCGCCGAACCCGCGTCGATCACCATGGACGCGTCGGCTCACGACTCCAGAGCAGGAGGTGGAAGGGGTCCTCGCCGCAGGTCAGCCAGGTGCCGTCGCCAAGTGCCATCGGGCTCTCCGACACGGGCACCGGGTACTCCACCCGACCGAGCACCTCGCCCCGCGTCGCGTCGACGAGCCAGTGCCGCTGGTGGCCGTACTCCTCCGCCATGTCCGACGCCGGCCGCGGGTGAAGCTGATCGGCGACAACCTCGTGGAGCACCGCCCCGTCGGGGAGCCGATGGACCGCCAGATGCGGCCACCGCTGAACGGCGGGAGTGTCGGCGGTGCTGGGCGAATCGGGTACGCGAGGGGAGTTCGACGGGACCCGGTACGGCGTCACGAGGCGGGGGTGATGCGCACCGCGGCATCCTGCCAGGGTTGCCGCGAAACGCGCCGCCACCGAGGGGCGCCGTGGACAATGGGGGGCCGGGAGGGGTGCTGCGACGGACCCGGGGG
>NZ_VDFY01000194.1 GCF_006228125.1 Micromonospora orduensis
CGGCGTCCGACACGCCGGAGCCGAGGCCAACGGCGTCCACCACCCGGGCGGCGCGCTCACCGGCGCCTGACGGCCCGGCGACGCGTCGATCCCCGGGTGGTGGACGCCGTTGGCCTCGGCTCCGGCGTGTCGGACGCCGTTTGTGTGGTGGCCGTTGACCCGGGCCGGTGGCTCGGGACCGTCGGGCAGCCCGGCCAGGGGCGGTGGCAGGTCGCCGTGCCGCGCGGATGACGTACGCCACCCGGCCGCCGCGTCAGGCTGCCAGCGCGCCGGCTGCTCCGGGTCGTCCGCACGCTCGGCGGCCCGGGACCACCCGCCCGACTGGGGCGCCCACCCGCTGCCGGAACGGCCCGGGTCGTCGTGCTGACCCGTTCCGTCACCGTGCTCTCCCGGGGTGGCGGCTCCGGGTTGCCCTGTTTCACTCACCGCGCGCTCCTTGGTCGCCCCCGCTGAGGCTACCGTGTGGCGACAGTGGCGATAAGTTACAGCGGCGGGCCATTTCCACGACGAGGGTCACGGGCCTCGCCCGGTCTGGGGGGAAAATGCCGGCTCGTACGGAGAACTCGGAGGATCCCATGACCGCTGCGGGGAATGGCGCACAGACCGCTGGCCGACCTACCCGTCTGCCCCGGTCGGCGCGCCGTAAGCAGCTGCTCGCGGCGGCCCAGGAGGTGTTCGTCGCGCAGGGCTACCACGCCGCGGCGATGGATGACATCGCCGAACGGGCGGGGGTCTCCAAGCCCGTCCTCTACCAACACTTTCCCGGAAAGATGGACCTCTACCTGGCCCTGCTGGACACGCACTGTGACGCGATCGTCGCCAAGGTGCGGGACGCGATGCACGGCACGATCGACAACAAGGAGCGTGTCGGCGCGTCGGTGCGGGCGTACTTCGACTTCGTCGACCACGAGAGTGAGGCGTTCCGTCTCGTCTTCGAATCGGACCTGCGCAACGACCCGGCGGTACGGCAGCGCGTGGAGCGGGTCGAGCAGGGGTGCATCGCGGCGATCACCGACACGATCATCTCGGACACCGGCGTGAGCCGGGCGCACGCCGAGCTGCTCGCCTCCGGGCTGGTCGGCGCGGCGGAGACGGCCGCCCAGTTCTGGCTGGCCGGCGGCCGGCAGGTGCCGAAGGCGGAGGCCGAGGCGTTAGTGGCGGCGCTGTCCTGGCGGGGCATCGCCAGCTTCCCGCTGCAAGGTGAGTCAGCCTGACCACCGACCCCGTGATCGGATAGCCTTCGCAGGGCGGTTCTTTCGCCCCAGTTGAGGAGGCACAGTGGAGGTCAAGATCGGCGTGCAGTACGCGCCGCGCGAGCTGGTTCTGGACAGCGCGCAGTCGCCGGCCGAGATCGAGCAGATCGTGACCGACGCCTTCGCCGGGAACGGCGGCACGCTCTCCCTGACCGACGAGAAGGGCCGGCGGGTGATCGTGCCGGTCGAGAAGGTCGCGTACGTCGAGATCGCCGAGGCGTCGCCGCGCGCGGTCGGTTTCACCGTCCGCTGACGGGTCCGGCCGTCGCGGCAGGTCGGCGCAGTCGTACCTGCCGCGGGCCGGGTGCCGCGGCTCAGTTGTTGAGGCCGACGACGGCCATCCGCGCGGTGTGCGCGGTGGTGAGCCTCCCGAACAGCCCGGGTACGTCGACCCGGTCGCCCCGCCCGATGAGCGCGGTGAGCGCGGCCCGCTCGGCGGCGACACGGCCGGCCTGGGACAGCGCCTCGCCGACCAGCCGGCGGGCCCACATGGAGAGCCGCCCGGCCACCCGGGGGTCGGCGGCGACGGCGGTTCTGATCTCCGCGGCGGCGAACTCCGCGTACCCGGAGTCGTGCAGGACGTCGAGCACCAGCCCCCGGTCGGGCCCGTTCAGGGTGCCGGCGATCTCCCGGAGGAAGTCGTCGGTAATGGCGTCGCCGACGTACGCCTTGGTCACCACCTCCGCCCAGTCCCGCGGCTCGGTCGAGTCGTGGTACGCCTGCAACGGCACCACGTAGGGGGCCATCGCGTCCGCCGGGGGCACGCCCAGCTCGGTGAGCCGGTCGGCGAGCCGCCGGTAGTTGCCGATCTCGGCCGCCGCCATCTCGTTCAGCGTGGCGCGGCGGCGCAGGTCGGGGGCGAGTCGGGCGTCGCCGGCCATCCGCTCGAAGGCGAGCAGTTCACCGAAGGCGACCAGACCCAGCAGGTCGGCCACGGCGGGACCGGGGGTGGTCGGCGCGGACACGAGCGCAGGCTACCGCGCGGAACTTGGCGCGGATAATGTGATGCAGGACACATTTGGCGGCCCCGCGTGGCGGCTGGCCGACCGGGAATCGGGACGCGAGCTTGCCTGTTCAGGTAACATAGAGCAGTTGCCGTGGGCGCCGATCTGATCGAAGCTCAGCCCGCGGCGCGCGTGCGGCCCGGTCCGGCTCGGCAGTCTGCCCCCGACCGTGTGGCCCGCGTCATACCGACCGCGCCCTGAGGACATGACGGGGCGCACCCACGAGAGGGCACCCCCACATCCACATGAGCGATCTGACTCAAGACCTGATGGACGGCCAGGAGTTGGCCCCCACCGCCCCGGTTCGACCGGAGGCCCCCACCTTCGCCGCACTCGGCGCCCGCGACGAGACCGTCGAGGCGCTGGCCGCGGCCGGCATCACCCGCGCCTTCGCGATCCAGGAGTACGCGATCCCGATCGCCCTGCGCGGCGTCGACCTGATCGGTCAGGCGCCCACCGGCACCGGCAAGACCCTCGGCTTCGGCGTACCGCTGCTCGACCGGGTGTTCGCGCCCGGCGAGGGCAGCGACGGCGTGCCGCAGGCGCTGGTCGTCGTCCCCACCCGCGAGCTGGGCATCCAGGTCGCCAAGGACCTGGCCGCCGCCGGCCGTACGCGTGGCGTGCGGGTGCTGCCGATCTACGGCGGCGTGGCGTACGAGCCGCAGATCGAGGCGCTGCGCAAGGGCGTCGAGATCCTGGTCGGCACGCCCGGGCGTCTGATGGACCTGCAGAAGCAGAAGCACCTGCGCCTCGACCGCGTCCACGCGCTGGTGCTGGACGAGGCCGACCGGATGCTCGACCTGGGCTTCCTCGACGACGTCGAGAAGATCCTGGCGATGCTGCCGGAGGACCGGCAGACCATGCTCTTCTCGGCCACCATGCCGGACCCGATCGTCACCCTGTCGCGGCGTTTCCTGCGCCAGCCGATGACGATCCACGCCGGGCACACCGCCGAGACCGGGCCGTCGCCGCAGACCGAGCAGCTGGTCTACCGCACCCACTCGATGAACAAGGTCGAGGTGGTGGCGCGCATCCTCCAGGCGGAGGGTCGCGGGCTGACCATGATCTTCACCCGTACCAAGCGGGCCGCCGACCGGGTCGCCGAGGACCTCGACTTCCGCGGGTTCGCGGTCGCCGCGGTGCACGGTGACCTGGGCCAGGGTGCCCGTGAGCGGGCGCTGCGGGCGTTCCGCGCCGGGAAGATCGACATCCTGGTCGCCACCGACGTGGCGGCCCGGGGTCTGGACGTCACAGGCGTCACCCACGTCATCAACTACGACTGCCCGGAAGACCAGGACACCTACACCCACCGGATCGGTCGTACCGGTCGGGCCGGGGCGACAGGCGTCGCGGTGACGTTCGTCGACTGGGACGACATGCCGCGCTGGCGCATCATCGACAAGACCCTCGGTCTGGAGATGCCGGAGCCGCCGGAGACGTACCACACGTCCCCGCACCTCTACACCGACCTGCACATCTCCACCGAGGTCACCGGCACGCTGCCCACCGCCGAGCGCACCAGGGCCGGGCTGTCCGCCGAGATCGAGGAGGACCTGGGCGGCACCACGCGCTCCCGTCGCGGCGACAGCGGCGGCCGTGGCTCCCGGCGCGGTGACAGCCGTGGCGGCGAGGGTCGGGGCGAGCGCCGTGGCCGGGGCGACAGCCGTCGGGACCACTCCGACGCGGCCACGCCGGTCGCCGCCGAGGCACCCACTGACGACACCGCCGACGAGGGCACCCGTACCCCGCGTCGCCGCCGTCGCCGCCTGGCCGGCGAGGTGGTCGTGGGCGAGCCCACCGCGGTGATCTCCGCCGAGGCCGGTCCGTCCGAGCCGGCCGCCGCCGCCGCCGACGGCGAGCCGTCGAAGCCGCGTCGCCGCCGGCGCCGTCGTGGTGGCGGTTCCGGCGCGGGTACGCCGGCCGAGGCGACCGCGGACTGACCCACAGCGACACCGACATCCCCCGCACCGCCTCAGCGCGGTACGGGGGATGTTTCCCTTCCCGCCCACCTGCCGAAGATGGAACGATGCCGGAACCACTGGACGCCGCCCTGACCGAAGTCCGGGCACTGCTGCTCGACCCCGCGCTGACCCGGGCGGTGGCCGCCGGCCGCCGCCGCGGGCGTCGCCCCACCGTGGTCCGGGCCGAGCTGCGGCCGGTGACGCTCAAGGCCGGGCCCCGCATCCAGATCGCCACCTCCGACGGCGCCCGCCCGTACACCCGTAACGTCGCCCCCGGGCCGGAGGCCGCGGTGGCGGTCGACGAGCTGCTGGCCGAGCCGTTCGGCAACTGGCACGTGGAGACGGCCGACGCGACGCTCCAGCTGCGGGTGACCAAGTCCGGCGAGGCGCAGGTGCACCGCGCGGCGACGGCCCGACGGGCGGCGACGCCGGCCGGGAACGACCGGGCGAAGGAGTACCTGCTCGATCCGGGCGATGAGATCTTCACCGAGATCGGCGGATCGGCGGCCAAGCGTCGCCAGGTCGACGCGTTCCTGCGGGCCCTCGCCGCGACCCTGCCCGACGACCTGACCGGTCCGCTGCGGGTGGTCGACCTGGGCTGCGGCAACGCGTACCTGACCTTCGCCGCCTACCGCTACCTGACCGGACGGGGCCTTGACGTCGAGCTGGTCGGCGTGGACGTCCGGGAGGACCAGCGGCGACGTAACACCGAGCTGGCGCAGCGGCTGGGCTGGGCCGAGCGGGTCAGCTTCGTGGCCGGCACGATCGCCGACGCTGTCGTCGACCCCTCCCCGGACCTGGTGCTGGCGTTGCACGCCTGCGACACCGCCACCGACGAGGCGCTGGCCCGCGCGGTGCGCTGGGACGCCCGTTGGGTGCTGGCCGCGCCGTGCTGCCACCACGACCTGGCCAGGCAGCTCCGCGCCCACCCCACCCCGGCCCCGTACGAGCTGCTGACCCGCCAGGGCATCCTGCGGGAGCGCTTCGCCGACGTGCTTACCGACGCGTTGCGGGCCGGGCTGCTGCGGCTGCACGGGTACCGGGCCGAGGTGGTGGAGTTCGTCGACTCGCAGCACACGCCACGCAACCTGCTGATCCGGGCCCGCCGAACGGGCACCGGCCCGACCGACGCGCAGCGCGCGGAGTACCGCGAACTGGTCGACCAGTGGCAGGTCACGCCCCGACTGGAGACGCTGCTGTCCTAGCGGAGGCGGTCGCCGCCCCGGTCCCGCCCGACCCGGTCGCCGGCCCCCCGGTCGCGGGTCGGCACCCGCTCGATGCCGGCCCGCTGGGAGGCCCAGTCGCTGTCCCCCGTGGCGGACGGGAACGGCACGACCTTGCCCGTGCCCTCGGCGTTGCCGGCGGCGGCGAAGGCGTTCCAGGAGATGTCGACAAGCAGCTTCTTCATCTCGGCGTGCCGGACCGAGGCGTTGCGCTGCAAGACCATCCGGGCGCCCAGCACCACCGCGACAAGCGTGGTGGTGATCGCGCCGGTGGCCGCCAGCACCTGCGCCCCGGTCGCCGAATCGGTACGCAGCACCAGCACCAGCAGCCAGATCCAGAACCCGGCGGCGAACACACCGGCCTTGGCAACGAAGAAGAGGCTCACCGCACCGGGCTGGTACGGCTGCGGACGGCTCGGTTCGGCCATGATGCTGCTCCTCAGCGGTGCTGCGGGGACACGGCGGACGGGGACGGGCGCTACGCCGGGAGCAGAGCTTAGTTGATGAACGGCAATGGTTGCCGTTCATCCGTTCCGGCTGTTCGTCGATGCTGCCGGAGGAAAAGTCCCATCCACGGGACAGATTGTGCGGTCAGTCAATTGTTTCCGGCCCGGGGCGTACTACCCTCGGAAGGCGCACCGCCCAGTGTTCCGGCCGGGAGGGAAGACCCGCAGGGATGGGTTCCGCAGAGGTTTCGCCCCAGATGGCGTTCGCCCGCTTCGTCCGGCGAGCCATCGACGACGCCCGCGACGAACGCGGGTGGACCGTGACCGATCTTGCCTCGCACACGGGCGTGGGCCGCTCAACGGTGTTCCGCTGGCTGGCCGGAGATTGGCAGGACTATCCCGAATTGGCCAAAGTACGGGGCTTCTGCGCGGCACTGGATCTGCCGGTGGCGGCCGCGTTCCGGGCGCTCGGTCTGCCCGATGCCGGCCCGACTCCCCGACGTCGCACCGACGACGGCCCGGTCGAGGCCGACGTCCGGGCCATCCTCGACCGGCTCGCCGATCCCAACGTCCCCGCCGAGGAGAAGCACCACATCCGCGACCTCCTGCGCTACCTGGCCCGCCGCCCCATCCGCCGCGCCGGCTGAGCCACCCGGGTCAGGGGACGGTCAGGGTGAACTCGGCGGTGTGGACCTCGGCGCTCACCTGGAAGTCCAGGAAGAGGCGGTAGCGGCCGGGGCCGGGGATGGTCAGCCAGAACCGCACCTGCCCGTCCACCAGCTCCGGCTCCGGGTGCACGTGCAGGTAGCCGAGGTCACCCTCGCGCAACGCCACCAGGTGCCCGTACGCCCCGAGGTAGCGCTCCAGCGGTGCCGCGCCTCCGGTGCCGTCGATCCGGAAGGTCAGCGGCACGGTCGCGCCGACCTGCGCCTGGCCCTGGTAACCGACGGTGAACCCGTCCACCCTCGTCGAGGTGGCCGCCTCGGGCAGCGGACGGGGCTGGTAGCCGCCCGGCGCGGCGAGGTCCACGCCGAGGGTCACCGCGGTCTGGCCGCCGTTGTCGGCGACCACTGTGAAGTCGGCGTACGCCCGCCAGACGCCGGCCCCGTCGAGGGTCAGCGGCACCGACCAGGTGCCGTCCGACGCCATGCTCGGGTGCAGGTGCTGGTAGCCGGTCAGGTCCCGGCGTACGACGATGAGGTGCATCGGCTTGTCGTGGACGACGGCGAAGCGCGTCACCGGTTGGCGCTGCGCGTCGCGCACCTGGAAGCGGAACTGCCCCGCACGACCGGCCGGGAACTCGGTGGCCACCGGGGCCAGCGTGTAGCCCGTCGCGCTTACCGACAGGCCGCCCGGCTCGACGCCCGCGCCCTGGTCGCCGCCCACCACGGAACCGTGGTTGTGCGGGGCGGTGCCCGGCGGGTCGGTGTGCTGGGCGGCCAGTGACGGGCCGCCGGCGCCGGTGGTGGTGCCGGCGTTCATCCGGCCGAGACCGAAGCCGAGCAGGACCGCGAGCACCAGCCCGCCGACCACCAGGGCCAGCCGCAGGGTGCTTCGATCCGGTGCGGCGGAGACCTGGTCAGGCACCGCCGGCGTCCAGTGTGCGGCCGGTGACGGGGTGCTGATCGGTCATGCCGCCCACGGTACCGCCGCAGCCGGCCGCCCCTGGTCGACGCCCGGACGGCGTGGCGACTGTCGCATTCCGCCGCTCCCGGGAACTTTTCCGCACGAGCGCGCTCAGCCGGCCACGGCGAGGGCCAACGGCAGCACGTCGGGTGCGCCGGCCCGGCGCAGAGCCCGGGTCACCATCGTCATCGTCCACCCCGAGTCGACCAGGTCGTCGACGAGCAGCACCGGACCGTCCAGCCCGGCCAGCGCGTCGGCCAGGTCGGGCGGGACGGCGAAGGCGTCGTGCAGCGCGCGTACCCGCTGGGCGCTGTTGCCCCGCGGCCCGCCGGGGCCGCCCGGGCCGTCGGGGACGACCTCGCCGAGCAACGGCAGCCGGCCCACGGCGGCGATCCGCTCGGCCAGCGACCCGACCAGCCGGGGCCGCCGACGGGAACCGACCGCGACCACCGCCACCGGGCGGCGCGGCCACGGGTCGTCGCCGTGCGCCCACGCCTTCAGCACCTCCACCACGGCGGCGGCCACGTCGTCGGGCACCGGCGCGTCGGGTGCCTCCGGGCCGACCAGGTCACGCAGCCGGCCACCCCAGCCCAGGTCGGAGAGCCGCCCGACGGCACGGCCCGGCAACGCCTGCTCCGCCGGCGGGATCCGGCCCTTCAGGGGTACGCCCACCGCGTCCAACCCGGTCGGCCAGAGCTTCTTCGGGGCGATCTCCACGCCGGGGCGGCCCAGGAAGGTCTGCGCGGCGGCGAGCGCGGCCGTCGACACGTCGGCGGCGAAGAGCGGGTCCGCGCACCTGTCGCACCTGCCGCAGTCGGTGGCCCCGGCGTCGTCCAGCCGTTCCCGTAGATACCGCATCCGGCAGTCGGGCGTGGTCGCGTACTCCCGCATGGCCTGCTGCTCGACGGTGCGCGCCTCGGCGACGCGGCGCAACCGGGCCTCGTCGTAGACCCAGGGCTCGCCGGTGGCGAGCCAACCACCGCGCACCCGGCGGACCGCGCCGTCCACGTCGAGGACCTTGAGCATCAGCTCCAGGCGGGCCCGGCGCAGGTCGACGAGCGGTTCGAGGGCCTGGGTGGAGAGCGGGCGGTCGGTGTGCAGGGCGGCCAGCACGGCCCGGACCTGCTCCTCCGGCGGGAAGGCCAGCGAGGCGAAGTACCGCCAGATGGCGGCGTCCTCCGCGCCGGGCAGGAGCAGCACCTCGGCGTGTTCCACGGCGCGGCCCGCGCGACCGACCTGCTGGTAGTACGCGATCGGTGACGGCGGCGCGCCGAGGTGCACGACGAAGCCCAGGTCGGGCTTGTCGAAGCCCATGCCGAGCGCGCTTGTCGCCACCAACGCCTTGATCTTGTTGTCGAGCAGGTCCTGTTCGGCGGCCCGCCGGTCGGCGTCCTCGACCTGCCCGGTGTACGAGGCCACCGGGTAGCCCCGGGAGCGCAGGAACTCGGCCGTCTCCCCCGCCGCCGCCACGGTCAGCGTGTAGACGATGCCCGAGCCGGGCAGCTGGTCCAGGTGGTCGGCGAGCCAGGCCAGCCGATGCGCCGGGTTGGGCAGGTCGAGCACCCCGAGGCGCAGCGACTCGCGGTCCAACGTGCCGCGCAGGACGAGGGCGTCGCCCAGCTGCTCCGCCACGTCCTGGGTGACCCGGGAGTTCGCCGTGGCGGTGGTGGCCAGCACCGGGGTGCGCTCCGGCAGCTCGGCCAGGAAGGTGCGCAGCCGCCGGTAGTCCGGCCGGAAGTCGTGCCCCCAGTCGGAGACGCAGTGCGCCTCGTCGACCACAAGCAGACCGGTGGTCGCGGCGAGCTTCGGCAGGACGCCGTCGCGGAAGTCCGGATTGTTGAGGCGTTCCGGGCTGATCAGCAGCACGTCCACCGCGCCGGTCTGGATCTCCGCGGTGATCTCGTCCCACTCGTCGAGGTTCGCCGAGTTGATCGTGCGGGCCCGGATGCCGGCGCGGGCCGCCGCCTCGACCTGGTTACGCATCAGCGCCAGCAACGGCGAGACGATGACCGTCGGCCCGGCCTGTCCTACCCGCTCGGCCTGGTCGCTGTCGCGCAGCAGGGCGGTGGCCACGAAGTAGACAGCCGACTTGCCCCAGCCGGTCCGCTGGACGCAGAGCACCCGTCGCCGGTCGACGACAAGTGCCTCGATGGCCCGCCACTGGTCCTCGCGCAGCCGGGCGTGGTCGCCGGCCAGCCGGCGCAGCACCGCCTCGGCCCGCTCCCGTACGCCTGCCCGCTCTGCTGTCTCCACCCGACATGTCTACCAGCGCCGTCCGTCAGACCCTTGTTGATCAAGAGGTTTGCGTCAGGATCCGGCTGGATTCTGACGCAAACCTCTTGATCAACAGTCGTCAGCGTGGGGGGCGGAGGGATCGGGTCAGGTGGGACAGGCGGGGGGCGAGGCTGGTCAGGCCACCTGGGAAGAAGTAGACGGCCAGGATGAAGACCGTGCCCAGGACGAACAGCGGCTGGCTCAGCGGACGGCTGAGGACTGCCGGCAGGTTGTCCACCGCGTCGCTGGTGCCGAACGCGGTGAGCCGGTGGTCCAGGTACATGTAGAGGACGCCGCCGAGCACCGGACCCCACCGGGTGCCCGGCCCGCCGAGCACCACCATGACCAGCAGCGACAGGGTCAGCTCGGAGGACGTGATGTGCGGCGACGCGCCACCGACGATCAGGACGTAGACCACCCCGCCCGCCGACGCCAACCCGCCGGCCAGGGTGAACGCCACAAGCTTGTAGCGGTACGGGTCCAGCCCCAGCACACCGATCCGCCGCTCGTCGTCCCGCAGCCCGGCGAGCACCCGACCGGTCGGCGACCCGCTCACCCGGTGCACCACGAAGACCACCAGGGTCAGGTACGCCAGCGCCAACCAGTACAGGTTGACCGTGTTGGTCACCCCCACCAGCCCGGCGGGCAACCCGGACACGTCCAGCGGCAGACCCTCCTCGCCGCCGGTCAGGCCACCGAAGTCTCGTGCCACGAGGATCGCGCCGACCTGGGCGAAGGCGAGGGTGACCATGGCGAACGCGATGCCCACGGTCCGCAGCGCCACCGCGCCGAGCAGCGCGGCGAGGATGGTGCCGCCGGTGACGGTCAGCAGCGCCGCCTGCCACAGCGGCAGGCCGGCCCGGGTGACGAGGATGTCGGTGCCGTACACGCCGGCCGCGAAGTACAGCGCGTGCCCGAAGGAGAGCATCCCGGTCCGGCCGAAGAGCAGGTCGTACCCGGCGGCCAGCCCACCGAAGATCAGGCAGATGGCGAGCAGTTGCAGGGTGCCGGGTGAGTTGACCGGCCCCTCGAAGATCCCCGGCAGGGAGATCGTCGAGTACGGCAGGATCGCCAGCACGACCAGCGCGACAAGCGGCAGGAACGGGCGGACCCGGTGCCACCGCCCCCGCTGCGGGGTCAGCTCGTCGGGTACCTGCGCGGGAGGTGCGTCGATCACCGTCATGCCGTTGCCACCTTTCCGGCGATGCCCTGCGGGCGCAGCAGCAGCACCACGGCCAGCAGCCCGACCACGCAGATGTCGCCCAGCCCGGACGTGCCGTAGTAGTTGACGAACTGCTGCACCAGCCCCACCACGACCGCCGCGTACGCGGAGCCGACCACCGAGCCCATCCCGCCGATCACCACCACGATGAACGCGAAGATCAGCAGTGAGCCGCCCTGCCCGGGCGAGACGGTGCCGAAGTAGACCCCGCCGAGCGCGCCGGCGAGCGCGGCAGCCGCCCCACCGATCGCGAAGACAAGCGTGAACGCCTTGCGCACGTCGATGCCGAGCGCGGTCACCATCTCCCGGTTCTCCACGCCGGCCCGGATCACCAGGCCGTACCGGGTCCAGCGCAGGAACGCCAGGATCGCCCCGAGCACCAGCACCGCCGCGATGATCAGCAGCAGGCCGCCGTTGGGCACCTGCGCGCCGAGGATCCCGGTCACCTGCCGGGTCCAGTCCGGCCGGGGAAACGGCCGGGCGTCCGCACCCCAGGTGGCCTGGAGCAACGCCACCCCGGCCAGGGACAGGCCGACGGTGACCAGCACCTGTTCGATGGTGCGGGAGTACAGCGGGCGGATCAGCACCAGTTCCACCAGGACGGCGACCAGCGTGCCGGCGGCCACCCCGAAGGCGACCGCGACCACGAAGCCGAACCCGTCCGGGCCGGCCCCCGGCAGGTTGCCCGCCGCCCACCAGGTGCCGTACGCGCCGACGCCGAGGAACAGCCCGTGCGCGAAGTTCAGCACGTCGGCCAGACCGAAGACCAGGGACAGGCCGGAGGCGACCAGGAAATACAGCGCCGCCAGGCCGAGCCCGGTCAACGCCAACAGGATCACGGTGCCCATCAGTGGGACACCTCCGCCGAGCCGACACCCAGCAGCGACTTCGTCAGCGCCGTCTCCAGCAGCAGCTCCCGGGCGTCACCGGTCCAGGCCACCTTGCCGGCGGCCAGCACCACCGCGTCCTTGGCGAGCCGCCGGACCACCGCCAGGTTCTGCTCGACGAGCAGCACCGGCACCGACTCCGCGACCCGTTCCAACACCTCGGCCACCTCGGTCACCACCTTCGGCGCCAACCCCTTGGTCGGCTCGTCGACCAGCAGCAGCCGGTTGTCGTTGAGCAGCACCCGCCCGATCGCGAGCATCTGCTGCTGCCCGCCGGAGAGTGAACCCGCCCGTTGCCGTCCGCGCCGGTCCAGCTCCGGAAAGAGCGCGAACACCTTGTCGTACGCCGGGGTGGTGCCCCGCCGCTCGGCGAGCCGCAGGTTCTCGGCGACGGTGAGGCCGGCGAACACGCACCGGTCCTCGGGTACGTAGCCGAGCCCGCCCCGGACCAGCCGGTGCGTCGGCCGGGCCAGCAGACTCTGCGCGCCCATCCGGATGGTGCCGCGGACCTCCCCGGCGGGCGGGGTGAGGCCGACGATCGCGCGCAGCGTGGTGGTCTTGCCGACGCCGTTGCGGCCGAGCAGGACTGTCACGCCGGTCGGGGCGACAGCGAAGGACACCCCTTGGAGGATGTGCAGCCCGGAGATCCGGACCGACAGGTCCTCCACACTGAGAATGGGTTCCATCAGAGGGACTCCCCCAGGTAGGCCTCTTGCACCGTGGGGTTGGCCATCACCGTCTCCGGGGTGTCGCAGGCGAGCAGCGCGCCGTGGTGCATGACGGCGATCCGGTCGGCCAGCTCCAGGATCACGTCCATGTGGTGCTCGACCATCAGCACCGCCCGGCCGCTGTCACCGGTCAGCGACTTGATGACGGCGACCAGCTCGGGGACGTCCTCGGCGCTGACACCGGCCATCGGCTCGTCCAGCAGCATCACCCGCGGCTCACCGGCGAGCAGCAGGGCGATCTCCAGCTTGCGCTTCTCGCCGTGTGCCAGGGTGCCGGCGAGCGCCGTACCCCGGTGGGCGAGGCCGACCCGGTCGAGCGCCGCGTCGGCGGCGGCGGCCACCTCCCGGTCGGCCGCCGCCCGCCGCCACAGCGCCATCGAGCCCCCGCGGTGCGCCTGCACGGCGAGCCGGACGTTCTCCCGCACGCTGAGCGAGCCGAAGACCGACGACGCCTGGAAGGTACGGCCCAGGCCGAGGCGGGCCCGCCGGTGCGGCGCAAGCCCACCGATGTCCTGCCCGTCCAGGGTGATCCGGCCCTCCGTGGCCCGGCGCAGGCCGGTGATCAGGTTGAACAGTGAGGTCTTGCCGGCGCCGTTCGGCCCGATCACGCCCAGGAACTCCCCGGGCGCCAGGTCGAGGTAGACGCTGTCGACGATGGCGACCTCACCGATCCGCCAGGTCAGACCGCGGGTGGCGAGCATTTCTCAGCCCTTCATGGCCACGGCCGGCGGCGCGGTCTCGTCACCGGTGAGGCTCTTCTGCGCGGTCGCCGTGAAGGCGGTGCCGCTGCCGGTCAGCTTGGCCTGGAACATCGGCTGGAGCAGCGCGTGGTCGGCGGCCCGGATGGTCATCTTGCCCTTGACCCCGTCGAAGCTCCAGCCCTCCAGCGCGGTGACCATCTTGTCGACGTCGTCGCCGCCCTCCTGCACCGCGCGAACCACCATCTGGGCGGCGGCGAAGCCGTCCGGGTGGAACAGGTCGATGGTGTTCACCTTGGCCTTCAGCGCCTTGCTGGCCTCGGTGTCGGACGCACCGTCGAAGTAGTGCGACAGGAAGGAGATCTTCGCGCCGGCTGCCCCGAACGTCGGCCAGGAGGCCCGGATGTCCAGGCCGGTGACGACAGTGGTGGAGGAGAGCACGCCCTGCTGGTCGAGGGTCTGCCACATCGCCGGCGCGGTCGTGCCGGCCCAGGCGACGAAGAGCAGATCCGGCTTGGCGGCCTTGATCTGGCTGGCGAACGGCGTGAACTCGGTGGCGCTGGCCGGGGCCCGGACGCTGCTGACGGTGGCGCCCGCGCCACCGATGACAGCCTTGACGGCGGCCTCGTTGGCGTCGCCGAAGGCACCGTCCTGGGCGAAGACCACTACCTTCTTGCCGGCCGGGTCGCCGGTGAACGACTTGGCGGTCACCACATCCTGGTACGACTGCCGGCCGGACCGGAACGTGTACTTGTTCGCCCCGGTCACCGCGTCGGTGGCGGCCGGGCCGGAGATGAACAGGACCTTGTTCTGCGCCGCGATCGGCGCGACCTGGAGCGCCACGCCGGAGGCGGTGGAGCCGGCGATGATCTTCGTGCCCTTGCCGATCAGGTCCTTCGCGGCGGACACCGCCTTGGCCGGGTCACCCGCGTCATCGACCTCGGTCAGCTCGATCTTCCGGTCGCCGACCTTGCCGGTGCCCTTGGTGGCGAAGTCCAACCCCGCCTTGAACCCCTCGATGTACTGCTTTCCATAACTGGCCAGGGCTCCCGACTGGGAGTACACCAGGCCGACCTTCACCGGCGCGGCGCTGTCGCCGCCGCCGGTGGCGGTGTCCTGCGGGCTACCACAGGCCGTTGCGGCGAGCGCCGCAGCCATCATCGTGGCGGCGGAGAGGAACGCCCGCCGCGTGTGCCGGACCGTCATCGCGACTCCAGGTGAGGACAGGATGCTGTGTTGTCGGCTCACGCTAGAAGTGACGTCACCCACGAGCTATGTGGCGGAAACACACAAGTAACAGGAACGAGGTGGCCGGGGGTTACAACGGGCCGCACTACCATCCTCGGCCCAGGCCTCCCGATAGCCTGAAGCGCCACGGGTGGATCGACAGGTGTGTCGCCCCGAGCCATCCGCCGTCAGCAGTCAGCCGCACGGCCCGTCGTGGTCCGCCGGGCGCGGGCACCGCCGGCGGCGGTCGAGCGGGCGGTCACAGAAGACCCGATGTCGTACGCACTGAGCGTCCTCCTCCGACACCGTCGTCTCGGCTCGGTCCACGTCGGCGAGAAAGCCAAGCGCCCGGGTTATCGCCCGAGCGAACCGCAGCGCCCCCGGCAGGTCAGCGGCCACCACCGGCAGGTGCACCACGAAACGTTCCCTCGTCATGCCACGACCACCACCCTCGACTTTGTCGACCTGGAGGGCGGTCCGGTGTGCGGGTAGGGGACGCCCACCGGACCGCCCGGCCCCACGCCCGCAGCCTTCGACGGCGGCGGTACGAACGCGGGACCAACCAAAGGCCCGCACTCCGAGGGGTTTGCCGAACCAACCGGAGCCGGACATCCAGCAACCTACCCCAAATGCTTGTGTAGGACGACCCTCGGAAGTGGCGACGTCGCAGCTTGTTGCAGTAACTGGTGTAGGCCGGCATGATCGAAGACGCCGAACCCACCGGAGTCCTCACCATGCCCACTGCAGAAGCGCCATATCGTCGCATCGCCAACGAGATCGCCGCGAAGATCAAGAGCGGCGAGCTGAAGCCCGGCGACAAGCTCCCCTCGACTCGGGAACTCGCCGAGTCCTACGCCGTGCACATGAACACCGCGTCGCGAGCGCTCTCACTGCTGCACGACCGTGAGCTGATCACCGGTCAGCCCGGCCGCGGCACCTACGTCGCCGAGCACCCCGGCCGGTAGCGCCTTCGTCGCAGACTTCCGGGCGTCAATGCCTACGCCCGACCCGCCCCGCCGCACCCGCCGCCCCGAGGTCGAGCAGGCGAAGATCGTCGCAACTTCCCTGGTGTTGCTGCCTCCGCCGGCCCCGAGACAGCAACATCCCTGATGTTGCTGTCGCGTGCCGCCTTCGCCCTGTCAAGATCGTGCTCGATCGTGGATGTAGTGGCCTCGGGGGCGCGACGATGCCACTACTTCCTGGATCGAGCACGATCTTGCGGGTGGTCCCCGTGCTGAGCGGGCGCAGTCCTGCTGTGGCGCGATCCGGCGCCAGCGTCGGAGATGCCGCTGGCCCGCCGTCCGGGTGGCGGACGACGGGCCAGCGGGTGGGCCGGGCATGATCGGCCCGGTGGTCGGCTCGGAGCGGATCAGCTCCGGGCCGAGGCTCGCGTGTGGGTCAGGGGCCGGGCCGAGGCGCGGACTGGGTCAGAGGCCGGCGCGGGCGGCGACGGCGGTGTCCGGGTGGTCGCTGAAGACGCCGTCCAGACCCAGGCCGAGGAAGAGTTCGTACTCGGACGTGATGTCGCCGCGCGCGTTCGGGTCGGTGCCGATCCGGAAGTCCACGGGGAGGAACTGGTTCTCCGCGCGGAACGTCCAGGCGTGCACGAGCAGCCGCTCGCGGTGCGCGTCACGCACCACGTTCGTCGGGGCGAGCAGCTTGCCGGCGGCGTCGCGGGGCACGATCAGGTTCTTGTTCGCCCCGATGCCGTCGGCGTACCCGGCGATCCACTTCAGGCCGGCCGCCGTGGCGAGGTCCTGGTAGCTGCGGGTGTCGCCGGCCGCGGTGAAGTCGTACGGGCGGCCGGTGGCGTCGAGCAGCTGGACGAGCTTCACGTCGGTCATCCGGCTCAGGCGACGCAGGTTGGCCGTCTCGAACGACTGGATGAAGACCGGCGAGTTCTTCCGGTCCAGCTTGTTCTGCCGCAGCACCTTCAGCAGCGGCTCCTCCAGCGGCAGGCCGATCGACGTGAAGTAGGTCGGGTGCTTGGTCTCCGGGTAGATGCCGATGGTGCGGGCCCGTGCCCGCCCCTCGGTGCGCGCGAGGTCGATGACCTCCTGGAGGGTGGGCACCTCGAAGCGTCCGTCGAAGGCGGTGTTCGCCACGCGGACCTGCGGCAGCCGCTCCTTGGCCCGCAACGTCTTCAGCTCGGCGAGGGTGAAGTCCTCGGTGAACCAGCCGGTCACCGCGACACCGTCGATGGTCTTCGTCGCCCTACGGGTCGCGAACTCCAGGTGCGTCGACACGTCGGTGGTGCCGGAGATCTCGTTCTCGTGCCGGGCGACCAGGACGCCGTCGGAGGTGGACACCAGGTCCGGCTCGACCTAGTCGGCGCCCATCCGGATCGCCAGCCGGTACGCCTCCAGGGTGTGCTCCGGCCGGTAGCCGCTGGCACCTCGGTGACCGATCACGATCGGGCGGTCGTTCGCCCGGGTGCGGTCCGCGCTGGCCGAGGGCACAGCGGCGGCCACGGTGGGCACGGCCACGGCGGCGGCGAGCAACGCGCCGGCCAGGCCGAGGGTCGAGAGGGTACGTCGCAACGCCGTCTCCTGTCATCGAGGGATGCCGAGGACAGCAGACCGTCCGCGACTGGCCGGGAGTTGGTCGACGACTGGCCGGCAGGTGAATCTCCGGAATGGGCGTTCCCGCTCCGACGCCCGCACGGAAAAGGAAGATTGTCTGGTGCGCCGTCTTCTCCGCAACCCCGTGCGGCTGGTGCCGCTGGGGTTCCTGGTGCCGATCCTGCTCGGCACCGGGTTGCTGATGGCGCGCTGGGCCACCATCCAGCACCAGCGACCGCCCCTGGTCACTGCCCTGTTCACCGCCACCTCGGCGGTGTCGGTGACCGGAATGCCGATCACCGACACCCCCAACTACTGGTCCGGCTGGGGCCTGCTGGTGATCACCCTGCTCACCCAGCTCGGTGGTCTCGGCATCCTCACCGCCGCGGCGCTTGTCATCCTCGTGGTCTCGCGCCAGCTCGGCCTGCGCAACAGGCTGCTGGTGCAGGCCGAGACGGCGGAGTTCGGTATCGGTGACCTGGCCCGGCTGCTGCGTCGGATCGCGGTGACCGTCTTCGCCTGCGAGGCGGTGATGACCGCGCTGGTCGCCGGCCGCCTCTACTTGGCGTACGACTACGCGCCGGGGCGGGCACTCTGGTCGGGCGTGTTCCACACCGTCCAGGCGTTCAACAACTGCGGCTTCGCGCTGTACACCGATGGTCTGCTGGCCTTCGACCGCGATCCGTGGGTGTCGCTGCCGTTGGCGTTCGGTGCCATCGTCGGTGGCCTGGGGTTCCCCGCCCTGTTCGAGGCGGCCCGTGAGTGGCGCAGGCCGGCGGGCTGGGCGGTGGCCACCAAGCTGACCATCTGGGGCAGTGTGGCGCTGCTGCTGCTCGGCGTCGCCGGCCTGCTCGCCGCCGAGTGGACAAACGTGAGCACCATCGGCTTGTACGACGCCGAGGGCAAGGTGCTCGCGTCGTTCGCCCAGATCGCGTTGAGCCGCACCGGTGGCTTCAGCGTGCTGAACATCCCGGACCTGCAGGAGGAGAGCTACCCGCTGCTGATCGTGTTGATGTTCATCGGCGGTGGCAGCGCCAGCACGGCCGGTGGCATCAAGGTGTCCACGTTCTTCCTGCTGGCGTTCACCATCTGGGCGGAGCTGCGCGGCGAGCCCGACGTGACGGTCGGGCACCGCCGGGTGGCCACCGCCAGCCAGCGGCAGGCCGTCACCGTGGCCCTGCTCAGCGTCGCGCTGGTCACGGCCGGAACGATGCTCCTGTTGCTGCTCACCGAGGGCGTGCGGTTCATCGCCGCCCTGTTCGAGGTCACCTCCGCGTTCAGCACCACCGGGCTGACCATCGGTCTGGCCAGCGAGTTGCCGCCCAGCGGCCAGGTGGTGTTGACGGTGCTGATGTTCATCGGCCGGGTCGGGCCGCTCACCCTCGGGTCGGCGATCGCCCTGAACACCCGGCGCAGGCTCTACCGCTATCCCCAGGAACAACCAATTGTCGGCTAGGCGCGAGGAGGTCGGGGTGTCGGCGAGACGATCGGACGGCGGCGGCATCGTGGTGATCGGGTTGGGTCGGTTCGGCTGCCACCTGGCCAGGTCACTCACCCGGATGGGTCGCGAGGTCCTGGCCGTCGACCGCAACCCGGAGCAGGTGCAGCGCTTCTCGGCCCAGCTCGATCGGGTGGTCCAGGCCGACTCGACCGAGGACGGGGCGCTGCGCCAACTCGGCGTGGCCAGCTTCGAACGGGCGGTGGTGGCCATCGGGGCTTCGGTGGAGGCGAGCGTGCTCACCGTGTTGGCGCTGGTCGAGCTGGGTCTGCCGCAGATCTGGGCCCGCGCCACCTCGCAGAAGCACGCCAAGATCCTGTCGTCGGTGGGCGCGCACCACGTGATCTTTCCGGAGGCGGAGACGGGCGACCGGGTGGCGCATCTGATCGTCAGCCGGCTGCTCGACTTCATCGAGTTCGACGACGACTTCGCCATCGCCACCATCCGGGTGCCGAAGTCGCTGGTCGGCCGGACCCTGCTCGACCTGCGCCCGGACGAGCGTTACGGGGTCCGGGTGATCGGCGCGAAGGCGCCGGGTGAGCGTTTCCGGTACGCCTCCGACGACACCGCGCTGGCAGAAGGTGGGGTGCTGGTGGTGGAGAGTGGGATCGACCAGGTGCAGCGGTTCGCGGGGCGACGCTGACCGTCACCTCCGGTGGCCGCCACCGTGCCCCTCAGGGGCTTTCACCCTTTTCCCGGACCACCCGGCCCTTTGCCCTCGCCCGGCTTCTTCGGGGCCTTCGCCGGCGCCTTCGGTGGCGTCGGGGCCTTCGGTGCGACCTTCGTGGTGGTCTTCGTCGTCTTCTTCGGCGGGGCCTTCGTGGTGGCCGCCTTGGTCGCCGGGGCGGTGGACGGCGCGCTGCCGGCCACCCCGGAGACGCGTACCCCGCAGGTGCTTTCGCCGACCCGGAACTCCACCGGGAGCGGGTTCGCTCCGCTGTACTTCCCGGTCAGGGTGACCTTCTCGGCCGCGCCGGGCGCGAGAGTGCTGCGCTGGGCCACCGGTCGGATCAGCACCGTGTTCCCCTGCTGGTGCACCGACGTCGGTTCCGCCTTGGTCACCGCCTGCTGGCCGGGGAAGGTGAAGCTCATCGTCCAGTCCCGCAGCTCCTGGTCGCCCTTGTTGGTCAGGGTCAGCTCGGCGGCGAAATCCTTGCCCGAGTCGGTCCGCAGCGCGTACGCCACCTCGCAGGGCGCCGCCTTCGGCAGGCCCATCCGCGCCTCGGTGGTGGGCCGGTCCTCGCCGCTGGCCGGGCTGCGGGAGGTGAACCCCCACATCGCGCCGGTGACGGCGATGAGGCCGACGGCAGCCACCCCGGCCTCCACCCGCCGCCGACGTCGGTGCTCCCGCCGGGTGCGGTTACGGGTACGCGACAGCGGCAACGCGTCGGTCGCCGCCGACCAGGGCAGGATGGTGGTGTCCGCGCTGGCCAGCACGGCCGGGTCCAGTGGCCCGGCGGTTGGTGACACGGGAACGGCCGCCAGCATCCCGGCCGCCTCGGCGAGGGTACGGGCCAGCTCGGCGGTCGCCGGCCGGTCGGCGGGATTCTTCGCCAGGCAGCGCCGCACCAGGTCGGTCACGTCGTCCGGCAGACCGGGTACCGGTGGCATCGGGTCCGGGTCGCTGTACATGTGCGCACGCAGCATCTGCGTTGTCGTGCTGGCCTGCCACGGCAGCCGGCCGGTGAGCATCCGGTAGAGCAGCAGTCCCACGGCGTACACGTCGGTGGCCGGGGAGACCTGGCCGTTGTCCAGCCGTTCCGGGGCGAGGTACGCGGGTGTGCCGAGCAGCGCGCCGTCCGGCCCCTTCTCGCTCTCTCCCACCAGCGCGGAGATGCCGAAGTCGACGACCTTGACGCCGGTCGAGGTGAGCATGACGTTGCCCGGGGTGACGTCGCGGTGCACCACACCGCGGGCGTGCGCGGTGGCCAGCGCGCAGCTGACCTCGGCGCCGATCGTCACCGCGTCCCGCCACTGCAGGTTCACCTCGCGGCCCAGCCGGTTGGCGAGTGACGTGCCGTCGACGAGCTCCATCACGACGTACGGCACGGTCAGGCCGACCTGCTGGGACTCGCCGTAGTCGTACACGTTTGTGATGTTGGGGTGGCAGAGCCGCGCGGCGGCCTGCGCCTCCACCCGGATCCGGTGCCGGAACGCCCGGTCACTGGCCAGCCGGGACGCCAGGACCTTCACGGCCACCTGGCGACCGAGCACCTCGTCGTAGCCGCGCCAGACCACCGACATTCCGCCCGCGCCGAGTTGCTCGACGAGCCGGTACCGCTCATCGAGGAGTTGCGCGCCGTTCCGGTCCCCACCGCTCATGGTGGCCGTAGTTGCCCGCCTGGGGGACACCTACACCTGGACGATCGGAATCGGTCAGGGATGTCACTCGATCAGGCGGTCGCCAGCAGCTGGTCCACCGGGGCGTAGTCGTCGGTCAGCACCAGCGCCGAGCCGACGAAGTCCGTGAGGTCCGTACCGGAGAGCAGACTGACCTTGGGGTCGGTCTCGCCCAGCCTGCTGCGGACGGCGTCCAGCGGGAGCGGAGCGTCGGAGGCGACGATCAGGAAGTTGGCGCCCTGCTCCTCGGCGAGCGCCTCCGGTGGGGCGATCAGCGCGACGTGCGTGAACTCGGCGCCCACCGTGGCCAGCTCGGCGCGGATGAACCGCAGCGGCGGATAGTCGATGACGTTCTGCACGTACACCCCGCCCGGGCGGGTCACCCGGCGGATCTCGGCGGCCATCTCCCGGGTGGCCAGGTGCCACGGCACCACGAGGTGCCCGAACGCGTCACCGACCACCAGGTCACGGCTGTCCGTCGGCTCGCCGGCGACGAGCATCCGGGCGTCACCCACGACCGCCCGCAGGTCCGGTCCTGTGCGTACGCCCAACTCCCGCTCACCCAGCTCGACCAGCCCGCCGTCGATCTCGAAGACGACGTTGTCGGTGCCCGGCCGGGTGGCGGTCAGGTACCGCGGCACGGTGAAACCGCCACCGCCCAGGTGCAGGGCGTCCAACCGCTGCCCGGCCGGCGCGGCCACGTCGGCGACCGCGCCGATCCACTTGGTGTACGCGTACTCCAGGTGTTTCGGGTCGGCCAGGTCCACGTACGAGTGCTGGGCGGAGTTGAGCAGCAGCGTCCGTCCGCTGGGCCGGCCGGGGTCCGTCGTCACCCGGGCACAGTGGTACGCCGTCTCGATGTCGCAGGGGTTCGGGGCGACGGTGGTGAGTCCCGCGCCGATCAGGCCGAGCACGGCCAGCGCGGCCCGGGTGCGGGCCGGACCGGGCAGCTCGGTGGGCGCCTGCCGGCGCAGATACCACCCCAGGGCGATGCCGGCCAGCCCGAGGGACACCGCCAACGCCAACAGGATCACAGTGCTGGGCAGAGCGGCGACCAGCACGAACCCGGTGAGCAGGGTGGCGGTGATGCCGCCCAGGGTGCCGATGCCGGACAGCCGGCCGACGACCTGACCGGTGCGGCGCAGGTCGGCGAGTTGGAGCTTCACGACCAGCGGGGTGACAGCGGCGAGCAGCGCGGCCGGCACGAACACGGCCAACGCGACGAGCAGCAGGATGGCGCTGGCCGCGCCGCCGCGCAGCACCTCACCGGTGTACCGGACGACGGGCAGGGTGATCGCGGTGGCGATGCCGGCCAGCACCAGCGCCGGCGCCAGCAGGCCGCGCGGATCGCGTCGGTCGGCGAGCCAGCCGCCGGACCACGCGCCGTACGCGATGGCGGCGAGCGCGACGCCGATCACCGAGCTGGTCACCTGGAGGGTCACCCCGACGTACGGGCCGACCAGGCGCAGAGCGACGGTCTCCAGCACCAGCACGGCGCCGCTGGAGAAGAAGACCAGGAACGCGGCCAGGCCGTTGGGCAGCGCCCGGCCGGTGACCGGCACGGGCGCGGCTGAGGCCTGCGGGGCCGCTACGTCGGACGGTGGGGAGCTCATCGTCGCGATGGTACGCAGCGAAGTTGGTGCTGCGGGTCAGTACATCGAGAGATGAACATGGTTCGTGTGATCTGCGGCCGGGCTGCCGCTACCGCTGTACGCGCGCCAACCCGTGCCGGGGTGCCAGATCTGCCGGTACCAGATCACGTAGAGCACGCCCAGCCGGTCGGCGTTACGGACGTGCCAGGCGGCCAGGCTGTCCCCGTACGCCTTGTCCCCGCCGGTCGCCGACCGGTCCTCGAAGCCGTTGGTGGCGGCCGCGAAGTCGCAGGCCCGACCCTTCGGGTGCTCGCCGCCACCGCCGCTGCGGTGGCAGGAGACGTGCCGCTTGTAGCCGGCCGCCTGGGTCTGCTTGAGCGCGTTGAGGGTGCGCGGGGTAATGCATCCGGAGGTGGTCGGGTCGTTCACGGAGCAGGACTCCGACGGCCAGGACCCGTCGGAGTTGCGCGGCGCCGGCTTCGCCGAGGCGGAGCTGCCGCCGCTGAAGCCGTTGCTGCCGCCCGAGCTGACCTCGGCGAGCGCCGCCTCGGCCTCCTTCTTCTTCTTCGCCATCACGGCGAGCTGCTTCTGCTGCTCACGCACCTCGGCGTCGATGGCGAGCTTGGCCTGCTGGGCCTCCTGCTGGGCGTTGACGAGATCGCGCAGCCGCTTGCTGTCCCGTTGGGCCATCAGGTCGAGGTCGCTCACGCGTTCCAGGAACGCCTGCGGCGTGCTGGTGTTGAGCAGCATGGTCGCCGGGGTGAGCCGGCCGACCCGGTACGACTGCGCGGCCACCTCGCCGACCTGGGCGGCGAGCCCGACCAACCGGCCTTCGACGGACTTCAGCTCGCCGGTCAGCGCCGTCTGCCGGCGCTTGGAGTTGTCCAGTTTGGCCTTGGCCTCGATGTGGCCCTTGGCGGTCAGCTCCAACGCGTCCCGCAGCTTCTTGGTGCCACCCTCGTCGGGCTCCGCGTACGCGGGGACGGCACCGCCGACGAGCACCAGCGTGACGGCGGCGAGCACGGCGAGCAGTGTGCGGCGTACGCGCCGCTGGCTGAGCCTGGTCCTGGGCACGAAAGCGTCCTTCCGTCGACCGCCGGCCCCCGGTGAAACCCACTACGCGGCGGCGTCCCCGCCGGCGCCGGTCGGCGGCCTGCTGGCGGAGACCGCCGGTCACGATACCGGAACGCCCGCTGGTGACCAGTCCCCTGACCCTCGGACAGGCCTGATGTCGACGCAGTGTCCCGACACTGTCGCGCAGCGCGCGGATCAGGAGCTGAGGAGAGCCTCGTGCACCTCGGCCCAGACCTGCTCGTTGGCCGCGACGAGCAGACCGCGGCCCTCATCGGCGGGGTGGTAGTCGACGCCGTCGAACCGGCGGGCCACCCCACCCGCGGCGCGCACGAGCAGCACCCCCGGAGCGTGGTCCCAGGGCAGGGTGCGCCAGAAGAGGGTGAACTGCTGCTCACCGGTGAGGATGTCCAGGTACTCCCGGCCCGCGCAGTGCTGGCCGGGCAGCAGCTCGCCAAGTCGCCGGCCGCCGGCCCGGACCCGGACCCGGGCCTCCGGCGGCAGGAACTTGGTCATCGCCGCGCCGCGCAGCTCACCCAGCGACGGCACCTGGCCCGCGTGGTCCACCGGCTCGCCGTTGAGCAGGGCGCCTTCGTCGGCCCAGCCCGAGGCCAGCGTCTCGGCCAGCGGGTCGAGGATCCAGCCGGCGGTCGGCCGCCCGTCGGTCAACAGCGCCACCATCAGGGCGAACGGCCGTCGGCCGGCGGCGAAGTTGGCGGTGCCGTCGACCGGGTCGACAAGCCACACGTCCCCGCCGTCGCGCAGGTGCCGCAGCAGCTCGGGATCGTCGGCGACGCCCTCCTCGCCCACCACCATCGAGCCGGGGCGCAGGTGCCGCAGCCGCGCGGAGATCAGCTCCTCGGCCCGGCGGTCGGCGACGGTGACGACCTCACCCGGCGCCTTCTCCGACACGTCGGCGTCGTCGAGTTTGCGGAACAGCGGCAGCACGACCTGGTCGGCGGCCTCCCGGAGCAGGTCACCGACGTCGTCGAGCAGGGTGTCAGCCACGCGGCGGCAACTTGACCACGCTGACGAAGAACTCGTCGATCTGGCGGACCACCGAGATGAAACGCTCGAAGTCCACCGGCTTGGTCACGTAGGCGTTGGCGTGCAGCTGGTAGCTGCGCAGGATGTCCTCGTCGGCCTGGGAGGTGGTGAGCACCACGACGGGGATGCGGCGCAGCCCCTCGTCCTTCTTGATCTCTTCGAGCACCTCCCGGCCGTCGCGGCGTGGCAGGTTGAGGTCGAGCAGGATCAGGTCGGGCGTCACCGCGTCGGCGTACTGGCCCTCCTGCCGCAGGTAGGCGAGCGCCTCGGCGCCATCGGAGACGACGGTCAGCCGGTTGCGGAGCTTGTGCTCCTCGAACGCCTCCTGGGTCATCAACACGTCACCCGGATCGTCCTCCACGAGCAGGACCTCGATCGGGCTCTTGCCGTCCGCTGGCGCGGTCATCCCACCGTCTCCCTCATGTCACCCGTTCTACCGCTTTCCGGTGCTCCGTCGGCCCGGTCCGGCCGGTCCGGGTCGGCGGACTGCTCCGGCGACCCGGCCGGCGCCTCGGCCGGGGTCGCCGCGTCGTCCGGCGCGGAGGGCTCCGACTGCTCCGGCGCGTCGGCGGCGGCGGCAGCCGCCTCGACGTCCTCGGGGAGCGCCGGCAGGGTGAACCGGATCGCGGTGCCCTCCGGGACGTCGGTGTCCACCCAGACCCGGCCACCGTGGTATTCCACGATCTTCTTGACGATGGCCAGCCCGATGCCGGTGCCCGGGTAAGCGTCCTTCGAGTGCAGTCGCTGGAAGATCACGAAGATCTTGTCGGCGAACTCGGGCTCGATACCGATGCCGTTGTCCTGGCAGGTGATCTCCCACTCGGCGCCGACCAGCCGCGCCGAGACGTGCACCTTCGGCGGCACGTCCGGGCGACGGAACTTGATCGAGTTGCTGACCAGGTTGGCCAGCAGGTTGGTGAGCAGCGGCTCCTCGCCGCGGATCACCGGCATCTCGGTCCAGGTCAGCTCCGCGTCGGCGTACTGCCGGGCGGCCTCGGTCTGGCCGGCCACGTCACTCAGCACCTTGTTCAGGTCGACCTCGGTGAACCCGGTGGTGAGCCGGCCGATGCGGGAGAACGCGAGCAGGTCGTTGATCAGGCGCTGCATCCGCTGCGCGCCGTCGACCGCGAACGCGATGTACTGGTCGGCCCGCTCGTCGAGCTGCCCGGCGTAGCGGCGCTGGAGCAGCTGGCAGAAGCTGGCCACCTTGCGCAGCGGCTCCTGGAGGTCGTGCGAGGCCACGTACGCGAACTGCTCCAGGTCACGGTTTGACCGGGTCAACTCCT
Organism: Micromonospora orduensis; assembly: GCF_006228125.1. Classification (GTDB taxonomy): domain Bacteria; phylum Actinomycetota; class Actinomycetes; order Mycobacteriales; family Micromonosporaceae; genus Micromonospora; species Micromonospora orduensis. The sequence goes on from NZ_VDFY01000194.1 coordinate 25,945, forward strand.
CGGCCTGCTTCTGGAGCTGGCTGTTGACCCACTCGATGCGTTCCCGGGCCTCGCGCACCTCGGCCAGGTCGGAGGCGATCTTCTGGCGCATCGCGTCCACGTCGTCGCCGAGCCGGATGAACTCCGGCGGGCCGAGGGTGGCGATGCGGTGCTGGTAGTCGCCCTCGGCGACCTCGCGGACCTGACCGGCCAGGCCGGTCAGGGGCCGGATCACCATCCGGTCCAGCGAGATCAGCAGCACCGCGCCGGCCACGACCACCACCAGCGCCGCGACGATCAACAGGACGACCAGCACGTTGCTGCTGTTGCGGACGTCGTCGGCGGACTGCTGTCGGGCGGCCAGGATCTCCTCCTGGAGCTGGGACACCGATGCGCGGACCTCGTCGAACTGCTGCCGGGCCTGGTCGGTGACCAACGCCTGGCCGGCTCGGGTGCCACTGCGCTCGGTCGTGGTGATCACCGGCTCCGCCACCGACCGCCGCCACTGTTCGACGCGTTCCTGGACGGTCCGCAGCTCCCGACCGATCTGCGGATAGTCCCCGATCAGCGTCCCCATCGAGGCGATGACGGCCTTCTCCTGGTCCAGACCCTCCCGGTAGGGACCCAGGTCGGCCGGCTTACCGCTGACCGCGTACCCGCGGACCGCCGTCTCCTGGTCGAGCAGCGCGTTGAGCAGTTCCTGCGACTGCACCCGCAGCGGACCGGTCTGGTTGAGGACGGCGTCGATCTGCGTGCGGTTGCGGGCGGCCATCGCCGCCTCCGCGGTGGCCAGACCGATCAGCAGCACACCCACGACGGTGAGCAGGGTGATGACCCGGCGGCGCAGACTCCAGCCGCCGCTCACCGGCGTCACCGGCCACCACCCCGGCTGACCAGCAGCATGGCGACGTCGTCGGCGAGCGGGCCGCCGTTGATCTGCTCGGCCCGGCCGACCAGCCAGGCCGGCAGATCGGGCAGCGACACCTCGCGATTGGCCGGTTCGTCGAGCAGCCCGCTCAGACCCAACACGTCGAGGCGTTCGTTGCCCGCGCCCACCCGCCCCTCGATGAGGCCGTCGGTGTACATCAGCAGGGACCAGTCATCGGTGTCGAACTCCAGGTCGTAGGCGATCGGCCGGCGGGGGCGTACGCCCAGCAGCAGGCCGCCGGGCGCGGGCACCGGGACGACCCGGCCGCCGGAGAGCAGCAGCGGCGGCGGGTGCCCGGCGAGTCGGACGGTGGCCCGGTTGGCGTCCAGGTCCAGTCGGGTGGTGGCCACCGTCGCGAAGATCTCCTGGAGTCGGCGCTCGCTCATCAGCACCTGCTCCAGCGCGGGCAGCACCTCGTCGTCCGGCACCCCGGCGAGCACTAGCGCCCGCCAGGCCACCCGCAGCTCGACGCCGAGGGCCGCCTCGTCCACCCCGTGTCCGCAGACGTCCCCGACGATCAGGTAGAGGCGGTCCGGACGGGTCTGGACCACGTCGAAGAAGTCCCCGCCGATCAGCGCCGCGTGCCGGCCCGGCCGGTAGAAGGTGTGCACCGCCACCTCGTCGGTCGTCATCAGCGGCTGGGGCAGCAGGCCGCGTTCGAGGCGGGCCGACTCGGCCTGGCGCAGCTCGACCTCACGCAGCCGGCGGGCGTTCTCGTCGGCCCGCTTGCGTTCCACCGCGTAGCGCAGCGCCCGGGTCAGCAGCACCCCGTCCACCTGGCCCTTGACCAGGTAGTCCTGTGCGCCCTCGGCGACGGCCACGATGCCCAGGTGCTCGTCCGAGCGGCCGGTCAGCACGCACACCGCCGCACCGCTGGACATCTCCAGCACCTGGCGCAGCCCGTCCAGCCCCTGCGCGTCGGGCAGGCCCAGGTCGAGCAGGACGCAGTCGACGCCGGTGATCCGCTGCCGCGCCTGGCTGAGGCTGGTGGCGACCAGCAGCTCGATCATCGAGTTGGTCTCGGCGAGCAGTTCACCGACCAGGAAGGCGTCGCCCTCGTCGTCCTCCACCAGCAGCACCCGCAACCGCTCGCCCGGCGGCAGGTTGGCGTGACGCGCCAGGCCGCCGTGCGGATAGGGCACGACAGGGGAACCGGCCAGGCCGGGTCCCCGGTGCGGCCGGGTCACCGCCGCGAGACGCGAGAGTTCGCTGGTGATGTCGGGCTCCTTCCGAGTGCCCTGCTGATCCTGTATTAGACAACGGTCGCACACAACACGGCGGCCGCTGGGCGGCGGGGATGGGCCGCGTCACTGCCCCCTGGTGGCCGTCCGGGCGGATCGGTGGCCGACCGGCCATCCCGTCCGGGGCCGCTGGACGGCAGGATAGTGCCACCCCAGGCCCCACCACCTTCGAGGAGTTCCCGTGGGCGCACCCCCCACC
>NZ_VDFY01000073.1 GCF_006228125.1 Micromonospora orduensis
CCCCAAGCCTGCGCGTCCGGGCGCGGGGCGTCCCCCTGCGGCGAAGGGGGCGGCGACGCGTCGGCGGCGGGCGGCTCCTGCTGCCCACTCGGGTCGGGCCGCGCCCAGTCGCTCGGCGCGGCCGGAGCCTGCTCCGCCGGCACCGGGTCCGCCGGCACCGGGTCCGCCGGCACCGGGTCCGCCGGCCGGTTCGCTGCCTCGGGCGGGGTTGGCGGCGGAGCCGACGCGCCAGGTTGCCCGGCCGGTTCGTCCGCCGGGGGCCGCGCCGGTTCCGTCACGAGGTCCTCCTGTCGAAAGGCCACCACCGCCGTGCGGCGGACACCGGCCAGGCTACCGCCGGGGGTCACGCCCCCCACGCCGGGCGCGACCGCTGATCGGGTCAGTCCATGTTCGTCGGGTAGTCGTGGCCGAACGGCGAACCCGCCAACCGGACCACGCCGATCACCACTGCGATCACCACGCTGACCGCGACCAGCACCAGGCCGATCCAGGCCATCCGCTCCCCCCGCCGCAGCCATGCGCCGCCGGTCAGGAAACCCCCTGAGGCGTACGCCTCGCGGCGCGCCTGCCGGGACAGGTGGAGCGCCACCGTCGCCGGCACCACCCCACCGATGAACAGACCGGTGAGCATCCCGAGCAGTCCGAGCGCGAAGACCGCCCGCGCCTTCGTGGCATGCGCCGGGTCGGGGTCCAGCGGGTGCCGTGGGGCCTGCTGCGCGCTGGACACCTGGCCGGCTGCGGTGGTCATGCCCCCATTCTGCCGAACCGGGTGCGCGGGTGGGCAGGTCCGGACACGACGAGGCCCCCGGCAGGTGCCGGGGGCCTCGTCGGTGTCAGTGCTTAGCGGTACGACCCGAAGTCGAAGTCGTCCAGCGGCACAGCCTGCCCGCTGGCCGGCCCGAACCCGTAGTCGGTCTCCGGGTAACCGGTCATCGAGTAGACCTTGGCCTTGGCCTCCTCGGTCGGCTCCACCCGGACGTTGCGGTACTTGCTGATGCCAGTACCGGCCGGGATGAGCTTACCGATGATCACGTTCTCCTTGAGGCCGACCAGCGAGTCGCTGCGCGAGTTGATCGCAGCGTCGGTCAGCACCCGGGTGGTCTCCTGGAAGGAGGCCGCCGAGAGCCAGGAGTCGGTGGCCAGCGAGGCCTTGGTGATACCCATCAGCACCGGACGACCGGCGGCGGGCTCGCCGCCCTCCGACACGAGCCGGCGGTTCTCCGACTCGAACAGCGCCCGGTCGACGAGCACACCCGGCAGGAACTCGGTCGAGCCGGAGTCGATGACCGTCACCCGCTTGAGCATCTGGCGGATGATGATCTCGATGTGCTTGTCGTGGATGAGCACGCCCTGCGAGCGGTAGACCTCCTGGACCTCCTGGGTCAGGTGGACCTGGACCGCACGCGGACCGAGGATGCGCAGCAGCTCGTGCGGGTCGATGGTGCCCTCGGTGAGCTTCTCGCCGACCTCGACGTGACCGCCGTCGTGGGTACGCAGACGCACCCGCTTGGAGATCTTGTCGTAGACGATCTCGTCGCTGCCGTCGTCCGGCACCACGATGATCTTCCGCGAGCGCTCGCCGTCCTCGATCCGGATCCGACCCGGGGTGTCGGCGATGGGCGCCTTACCCTTCGGGACCCGGGCCTCGAAGATTTCCTGGACACGCGGCAGACCCTGGGTGATGTCCTCACCCGCGACACCACCGGTGTGGAAGGTACGCATCGTCAGCTGCGTACCCGGCTCACCGATCGACTGGGCGGCGATGATGCCTACCGCCTCGCCGACGTCAACGGTCTTGCCGGTCGGCAGCGAACGCCCGTAGCAGGCACCGCAGACACCCAGCTTCGACTCGCAGGTGAGCACGCTGCGCACCCGGACCGTCTCCACGCCGGCGGCGACGATCTTGTCGACCCCGATGGAGTTGATGTCCTGACCCCGCTCGGCGACGACGGTGCCGTCCGGCCCCTTGATGTCGTCGGCCAGGGTACGGGCGTGCACGCTGGTCTCGGCGTGCTCGTGCACGACCAGCCTGCCGTCCTCCAGGCGCTCGCCGATCTGCATCGGGATCGCCCGGTCGGTGCCGCAGTCCTCCTCGCGGATGATCACGTCCTGGGAGACGTCCACCAGACGACGGGTCAGGTAACCCGAGTCGGCGGTCCGCAGCGCGGTGTCGGCGAGACCCTTACGGGCGCCGTGCGTGGAGATGAAGTACTCCAGCACGGACAGACCCTCCCGGTAGCTGGCCTTGATCGGCCGCGGGATGATCTCGCCCTTCGGGTTGGCCACCAGACCACGGATCGCCGCGATCTGCCGGAGCTGGAGCAGGTTACCGCGGGCACCCGAGTTGATCATCTTCCACAGTGGGTTCTCCTGCGGCAGCGCGGTGTCCATCTCCTTGGCGACCTCGTTGGTCGCCTTGGTCCAGATCTCGATGAGTTCGCCGCGACGCTCCTCGGCGGTCATCAGACCACGCTGGTACTGCTTGTCGATCCGGTCGGCTTCCTTCTCGTACTTCGCCAGGATCTCCGCCTTGCGCGGCGGAGCGATGACGTCCTCCATGCCGATCGTCACGCCGGACCAGGTGGCCCAGTGGAAACCGGCCTCCTTGAGCCCGTCCAGGGTGGCCGCCAGGGCCACCTTGGGGAAGCGCTCGGCGAGGTCGTTGACGATCGCGGAGAGCTGACCCTTGCGGATCTCGTAGTTCACGAAGCGGTAGCCCTGCGGCAGCGTCTCGTTGAACAGCACCCGACCGAGGGTGGTCTCCACGGTCAGCGGCTCACCCTCGACCCAGCCCTCCGGGGCGGTCCACGCCTCGGCGCCGGCGCCGTTGTCGACACCGATCACGCCACGCAGACGGATCTTCACCGGAGCCTGCAGGTGCAGCTCACCGTTGTCGAACGCCATCCGCGCCTCGGCGTCCGAGCTGAACGCCCGGCCCTCGCCCTTCTCACCGGCGGTGAGGTGGGTGAGGTGGTACAGGCCGATGACCATGTCCTGGGTGGGCATGGTGACCGGCTTGCCGTCGGCCGGCTTGAGGATGTTGTTCGACGACAGCATCAGGATCCGTGCCTCGGCCTGGGCCTCGGCGGACAGCGGCACGTGCACCGCCATCTGGTCACCATCGAAGTCCGCGTTGAACGCGGTGCAGACCAGCGGGTGGATCTGGATCGCCTTGCCCTCGACCAGCTGCGGCTCGAAGGCCTGGATGCCCAGGCGGTGCAGGGTCGGCGCGCGGTTCAGCAGCACCGGGTGCTCGCCGATGACCTCTTCCAGCACGTCCCACACGACCGGGCGCTGACGCTCGACCATCCGCTTGGCGGACTTGATGTTCTGTGCGTGGTTGAGGTCGACCAGCCGCTTCATCACGAACGGCTTGAACAGCTCCAGCGCCATCTGCTTGGGCAGACCACACTGGTGCAGCTTGAGCTTCGGGCCGACCACGATGACCGAACGGCCGGAGTAGTCGACGCGCTTGCCCAGCAGGTTCTGACGGAAGCGGCCCTGCTTGCCCTTGAGCATGTCGGACAGCGACTTGAGCGGGCGGTTACCCGGACCGGTGACCGGCCGGCCGCGGCGGCCGTTGTCGAACAGCGCGTCGACGGCCTCCTGGAGCATCCGCTTCTCGTTGTTGACGATGATCTCGGGCGCGCCGAGGTCGATCAGCCGCTTGAGGCGGTTGTTCCGGTTGATCACGCGGCGGTACAGGTCGTTCAGGTCCGAGGTCGCGAACCGGCCACCGTCGAGCTGCACCATCGGGCGCAGGTCCGGCGGGATGACCGGGACGCAGTCCAGCACCATGCCGAGCGGCGAGTTGCGGGTGTTCAGGAACGCCGCCACGACCTTGAGCCGCTTGAGCGCCCGGATCTTCCGCTGGCCCTTGCCGGACCGGATGGTCTCGCGCAGGCTCTCGGCCTCGGCGTCGAGGTCCATGTTCTGGACCAGCGCCTTGATCGCCTCGGCGCCCATCGAACCGGTGAAGTACTCACCGAACCGGTCACGCAGCTCGCGGTAGAGCAGCTCGTCGGTGACCAGCTGCTTCGGCTCCAGCTTGCGGAAGGTGTCCAGCACCTCGTCCAGGCGGTCGATCTCGCGCTGGGCCCGGTCGCGGATCTGGCGCATCTCGCGCTCTCCGCCCTCCTTGACCTTGCGCCGGACGTCCGCCTTGGCACCCTCGGCCTCCAGCTCGGCCAGGTCGGCCTCGAGCTTGGCGGCCCGCTTCTCGATCTCCGAGTCGCGGCTGTTCTCGGACTGCCGCTTCTCGGCGAGGATCTCGTTCTCGATCGTCGAGAGGTCACGGTGACGCGACTCCGCGTCCACGCTCGTCACGACGTACGAGGCGAAGTAGATGATCTTCTCGAGGTCCTTGGGGGCGAGGTCCAGCAGGTAACCCAGCCGGCTCGGAACGCCCTTGAAGTACCAGATGTGGGTCACCGGAGCGGCGAGCTCGATGTGCCCCATCCGCTCACGACGGACCTTGGAGCGAGTCACCTCGACGCCGCAGCGCTCACAGATGATGCCCTTGAACCGGACGCGCTTGTACTTACCGCAGTAGCACTCCCAGTCCCGCTGCGGACCGAAGATCTTCTCGCAGAAGAGCCCGTCCTTTTCCGGCTTCAGGGTGCGGTAGTTGATCGTCTCAGGCTTCTTGACCTCGCCGTGCGACCACTGACGGATGTCGTCGGCGGTGGCGAGACCAATGCGCAGCTCGTCGAAGAAGTTGACGTCGAGCACTATGTCCCCTATGTCGTCGTCTGTACTGCTAATTCTCGGGTGGGGTCGGGGGCCGGCGAGCCGGCCCCCGACCGCTCACCTCAGACCTCTTCGACCGAGCTCGGCTCGCGCCGGGACAGGTCGATGCCCAGCTCCTCAGCGGCCCGGAACACCTCGTCGTCGGTCTCGCGCATCTCCAGGGCCACGCCGTCGCTGGAGAGCACCTCAACGTTGAGGCACAGCGACTGCAGCTCCTTGAGCAGCACCTTGAACGACTCCGGGATGCCCGGCTCCGGGATGTTCTCGCCCTTGACGATGGCCTCGTAGACCTTCACCCGGCCGAGCACGTCGTCGGACTTGATCGTGAGCAGCTCCTGCAGGGCGTACGCGGCGCCGTACGCCTGCATCGCCCAGCACTCCATCTCACCGAAACGCTGACCACCGAACTGCGCCTTACCACCCAGCGGCTGCTGCGTGATCATCGAGTACGGGCCGGTCGACCGAGCGTGGATCTTGTCGTCGACCAGGTGGTTCAGCTTCAGGATGTAGATGTAGCCGACCGCGATCGGGTCCGGCAGAGGCTCACCGGAACGACCGTCGAACAGCTGCGCCTTGCCACTGGAACCGATCAGCTGCTTGCCGTCACGGTTGGGCAGCGTCGACGACAGCAGGCCGGAGATCTCGGCCTCCCGTGCGCCGTCGAAGACCGGGGTGGCCACGTTCGTGTCCCCCTCGGACTCGTGCGCGTCGATCGAGCGCAGCTGCCGCTTCCAGTCGGTGTCGTCGCCTTCGACCTTCCAACCGGTCTTGGCGACCCAACCGAGGTGGGTCTCCAACACCTGGCCGATGTTCATCCGGCTCGGCACACCCAGCGGGTTGAGCACGATGTCGACCGGGGTGCCGTCCTCCAGGAACGGCATGTCCTCGATCGGCAGGATCTTCGAGATGACACCCTTGTTGCCGTGTCGGCCGGCGAGCTTGTCGCCGTCCTGGATCTTGCGCTTCTGGGCGACGTAGACCCGGACCAGCTCGTTGACGCCCGGCGGCAGCTCGTCGCCGTCCTCGCGGGAGAACGTCCGCACACCGATGACCGTGCCGGTCTCGCCGTGCGGCACCTTCAGCGAGGTGTCCCGGACCTCACGCGCCTTCTCACCGAAGATCGCGCGAAGCAGCCGCTCCTCCGGGGTCAGCTCGGTCTCGCCCTTCGGCGTGACCTTGCCGACCAGGATGTCGCCGGGGACGACCTCGGCGCCGATCCGGATGATGCCGCGCTCGTCGAGGTCAGCGAGCATTTCCTCGCTGACGTTCGGGATGTCGCGGGTGATCTCCTCCGGGCCGAGCTTGGTGTCCCGGGCGTCGACCTCGTGCTCCTCGATGTGGATCGAGGTGAGCACGTCCTGCTGCACGAGGCGCTGCGACAGGATGATCGCGTCCTCGTAGTTGTGCCCCTCCCAGGTCATGAAGGCCACGAGCAGGTTGCGCCCGAGTGCCATCTCGCCCTCGTCGGTGCACGGCCCGTCGGCGATGACCTGACCGGCCTCGACGCGGTCGCCCTCGAAGACCACCGGCTTCTGGTTGACGCAGGAGCCGGCGTTGGAGCGGCGGAACTTGTGCAGCAGGTACGTCCGGCGGTGACCGTCGTCCTGGTGGATGGTGACGTAGTCGGCGCAGAGATCCTCGATCACACCGCCGACCTCGGCGACAACCACGTCGCCCGCGTCGACCGCGGCCCGGTACTCCATGCCCGTACCCACAAGCGGCGCCTCGGCCTTGACCAGCGGCACCGCCTGGCGCTGCATGTTCGCGCCCATCAGTGCCCGGTTGGCGTCGTCGTGCTCGAGGAACGGGATCATGGCGGTCGCGACCGAGGTCATCTGCCGCGGCGAGACGTCCATGTAGTCGACGGCGCCGGGGACGACGTCCTCGGTCTCACCGCCCTTACGACGACACAGGACCCGGTCCTCGGCGAACGTGCCGTCAGCCTTCAACGGCGCGTTGGCCTGGGCCTTGACGAACCGGTCCTCCTCGTCCGCGGTCAGGTAGTCGATCTGGTCGGTGACCCGACCCTCGACGACCTTCCGGTACGGCGTCTCGATGAAGCCGAACGGGTTGACCCGGGCGAAGGTGGACAGCGCGCCGATCAGGCCGATGTTCGGGCCTTCCGGCGTCTCGATCGGGCACATCCGGCCGTAGTGGGACGGGTGCACGTCGCGGACCTCGAAGCCGGCCCGCTCGCGGGACAGACCACCCGGGCCGAGCGCGCTCAGCCGACGCCGGTGGGTCAGGCCCGCCAGCGGGTTGGTCTGGTCCATGAACTGGGACAGCTGCGACGTACCGAAGAACTCCTTGATCGCCGCCACCACCGGGCGGATGTTGATCAGGGTCTGCGGCGTGATCGCCTCGACGTCCTGCGTGGTCATCCGCTCGCGGACGACCCGCTCCATGCGGGAGAGGCCGACCCGAACCTGGTTCTGGATCAGCTCACCCACGGTGCGCAGGCGCCGGTTGCCGAAGTGGTCGATGTCGTCGGCCTCGTAGCCCTCCTCACCGGCGTGCAGCCGGCACAGGTACTCCACGGTGGCGACGATGTCGTCCTCGGTGAGCGTGCCGGTGGTGATCGGCACGTCCACTTCGAGCTTCTTGTTGAACTTGTAGCGCCCGACCTTGGCGACGTCGTACCGCTTCGGGTTGAAGAAGAGGTTGTCGAGCAGGGTCTGGGCGTTCTCGCGCGTCGGCGGCTCGCCAGGGCGCAGCTTGCGGTAGATGTCTAGCAGGGCCTCATCCTGGCCGGCGATGTGGTCCTTCTCGAGCGTGGTCATCATCAGCTCGGACCAGCCGAACCGCTCGCGGATCCGCTCGGCCGACCATCCGATGGCCTTGAGCAGGACCGTGACGGCCTGCCGGCGCTTGCGGTCGATGCGTACGCCGACCGTGTCGCGCTTGTCGATGTCGAACTCCAGCCAGGCACCCCGACTCGGGATGACCTTGACGCTGGAGAGGTCGCGGTCGGAGGTCTTGTCCGGCTGCTTGTCGAAGTACACGCCCGGGGACCGGACGAGCTGGCTGACCACGACGCGCTCGGTGCCGTTGATGACGAAGGTGCCCTTGGGCGTCATCATCGGGAAGTCACCCATGAACACCGTCTGGCTCTTGATCTCGCCAGTGGTGTTGTTGGTGAACTCCGCGGTCACGAAGAGCGGAGCGCAGTAGGTCAGGTCCTTCTCCTTGCACTCCTCGATCGAGGCCTTGACCTCGTCGAAGCGCGGCGCCGAGAAGGAGAGCGACATGGTGCCGGAGAAGTCCTCAATGGGACTGATCTCTTCAAGGATCTCCGCGAGACCCGAGCGTGCGTGCGGGTCGTCCGCCGACCGGCCCTGCCAAGCCTCGTTGCCCACGAGCCAGTCGAAGGACTCGTTCTGGATGGCAAGGAGGTTGGGGACCTCGAGGTGTTCGGTGATCCTGCCGAATGAAACTCGGCGGGGAGCGAATGCGCTCGACGTACGACTGGTCTTCGCAGGGCGGGAAGCTGCCAAGATGCGTCCTTCCGAGGACCGGTGCTGCAGAACGGCTGGTACGCGTGCACTCCAATGACCCCACCAGAAATATCCGTAAACGGACATTTCCGAGCAGGGGTCAAGTCGGAAGGCAGCGCAAACTAGCAGTGTAGCCGAGAGGCTAACCGCTGTCCAGCCCACCCCGCAGGTCGTTTGCGGAACGCGCCTCGGCCCCCGTCAACCGGGGTCTGCCGGGCCGCTCGGAACGCAACGTCCCCACTGGGCCGCGCGGGTTGCCGCGGCCGTTGGTGCCGCCGCTGTCATTACCCACGTTGTGGCCGTCGCAAGCGCGGTGTCTTGCTGGTGTCAGCGTGCCTGGCAGCCCGGGGCCGCGTCAAGGGCCGGTATCCGGGTCGTCCGTTCTTTCCCACCGGAGGTGGACCCGCAGTCCTCGTTCAGGCCGGTGCATCCCGGACGGATGCCCAGCTCAGAACGGGTGGACGTCGGATCCACCAACACGGCGGGCGGCGATCCGTGTCGGATCACCGCCCGCCGCGACGCGATCATGTCGCGGCTCACCGAGCCGGGGCACGCGCCTGTGGAACGTCAGGTCACTTGAGGGTGACCTTGGCGCCCTCGCCCTCGAGCTTGGCCTTCGCCTTCTCGGCGGTCTCCTTGTTGACCTTCTCCAGGATGGCCTTCGGCGCGGACTCGACCGCGTCCTTGGCCTCCTTGAGGCCCAGGCCGGTCAGCTCACGCACGACCTTGATGACCTGGATCTTCTTGCCGCCGTCAGCCTCGAGGACGACGTCGAACTCGTCCTTCTCCGGCTCGGCCTCGGCGGCGGCCGGGGCGGCACCCGGGCCGGCCATCGCGACCGGAGCCGCGGCGGTGACCTCGAAGGTGTCCTCGAACTGCTTCACGAACTCGGAGAGCTCGATCAGCGTCATCTCCTTGAACGCGTCGAGCAGCTCGTCGGTGCTGAGCTTCGCCATGTCTGGCGTCCTTTCCTGAATCTGTTAAGTAAGACTTGGTGCGTCGGGACGGCCTCAGGCCGCCTCGGCGCTCTCCTTCTCGCGCTTGTCCTGCAGTGCAGCCGCCAGACGGGCGGTCTTCGACAGCGGGGCCTGGAACAGGGCCGCGGCCTTGCTCAGGTTGCCCTTCATCGCGCCGGCCAGCTTGGCCAGCAGCACCTCGCGGGACTCCAGGTCGGCGAGCTTCGTGACCTCGGCCGCGGAAATGGCCTTGCCCTCGAAGACACCGCCCTTGATGACGAGCTTCGGGTTGGCCTTCGCGAAGTCGCGAAGGCCCTTCGCCGCCTCGACGACGTCGCCCGAAACGAAAGTCAGCGCGGTAGGACCGGTGAACAGCTCGTCGAGGCCGTTGATGCCCGCGTCCGTCGCAGCACGCTTCGCCAGCGTGTTCTTCGCGACCGTGTAGCTGGTCTCGGCGCCGAGCGAGCGCCGGAGCTGGGTGAGCTGGGAAACCGTCAGACCGCGGTACTCGGTCAGCACGGTGGCGCCCGCGTTGCGGAAGCTCTCGGTCAGCTCAGCGACGGCCGTGGCCTTGTCGGCTCGGATCGGCTTGTCCGCCATGTCCCTCCTCTCTCGTTCATCGAGGCTGGTCCCCGTCACGGCCGGAGCCGGAGACGGGGGCGGAGGCAGCGCGACAACGAGAAAGCCCCGGCGCAGGGCGCACGGGGCGAGGGCCGGCGGATCGACACGGTCGGCGGACCATGCTCACTGCCGAGTTACGCTTGCCGCCCTGCGCGGGTCGCCCGTCTGTCGCGGGACCTTCGACCGTGCCGGAGCACGGTGACCAGCGGTCTCTGGGTGGTTCCTCATCCGTAACGAACACGGATGACTGTTGAAGAGTACGCGCCCGTGCCACCAGCGCCAAATCGCCCCCGGTGAGCCGGGCCACCACCGCCGCCGGCGGTCAGCCCTGGGCCCGCCGTCGCCACAGGTAGCCGCCGACCACCGCGGCGCTCCAGGCCAGCGCCCACAGGGTCAGGCCGAGCAGGGTGAGCGCGGCGGCGTCGCCCGCCGCTGTCCGGGCCGTGGCCATGATCGGCGGAGCCAACCAGGGGACCGCCGAGCCGTTCAGGCCCAGCACCACCGCGCCGACACCGCCGAGCGCCAGCACGGCGACGCCGTACCCGGCGCCACCCACCGACGCCCGGCTGGCCAACGCGCCAAGAGCAACAGCGGCGGGTACGACAAGCAGGTGCGCCCACAGCCCCAGCGCGAGCCCGGCCGGCACCGACCGATCCCCCGGGTCGACCGGGCCGGTGACCCCGCCGACCAGCCACGGGAAGACCAGCGCGACGGCCACCGTCAGCAGTGCCGCCACCCCGGCGGCGAGCAGACCCGCCGCCCGCTCCCGGGCCACCCCGACGGTCACCTGGGCGAGCCGGCGCTGCACGTCCGGCTCGACGTCCAACAAGATCTTGGTCTGCCAGGCGAGCACCGGAAAGAGCACCACCGCGGAGACTCCGTACGCCTCCGCCGGCTGGGCCCGGCCGCCCCCGTACAGCGTGCCGAGCGCGACGAGACCCGCGAGCAGTGGCGCCAGCGCCCGCCCGGTACGCAGGAAGCCGACCAGCCGCAGCCGGACCAGGGCGGTCACCGGGCCTCCCCCACGACCGGCGGGGCCAGTGCGGCCGGCGGGGCTGACGGCTGGGGCTGGGGTGCGTCGGTCGAGGTGTCGGGGCGTACCCGAAGGATCTGGTGGCCCTCGGCCCGCAGGCGGGCGATGGTGCTGGCGACCCGCGCGGACGGCACCGCGACCTCGACCACCGCGACGGTCTCGTCCGCGGACGGCGTCTCCTCGGTCAACGCACCGTCGGCCACCGTCCAGCGGCGCGCCCCGGGCAGCCGGATCGTCTCACCGCGATGGTCACTGACCAGGACCGCGCCGTCGGCGGCGAGCACCTCGTCGATCAGCTCGGGGACCAGCTCACGGGTCGCGGCGTCCAGCCCCTCCCACGGCTCGTCGAGAACCAGCAGGCCCGGCGGGCGCAGCATCGCCTGGGCGAGGCCCACCTTCTGCGCGGTGCCCTTGGACAGTTCCGGCAGGCGAACCGCGCGGAACCGGGCCAGGCCGAGCCGGTCCGTCCAGGCGGTCACGGCGTCGTCGGCCGCGGCGCGGCTCAGGCCGGCCACCCGCGCCATCCCGGTCAGATAGCGGGCCACGGTGAACGGCTGGTCGGCGGGGAAACGCTCCGGCACCCAGCCGACCCTGCCCGGGCGGTCGGTGACCCGGCCCTGGCCCGGTCTGAGCACCCCGGCGGCCACCTGGAGCAGCGTCGACTTGCCCACCCCGTTGCGGCCCAGGACGACCGCCACCTCACCCGGACCGATCCGCACGTCCACCCCGCGCAGCACCCACGGCCCCCGCCGGTGGTACCGCAACCAGACGTTCTCCAGCCGCATGCGGTGAGCCTGCCACAACACGAACGCGCCGGGGCGCCGCCACGGTCGTGGCGGCGCCCCGGCGGAGCGAACTGGTCGGGCTCAGGCCTCGGCCGAGTCCTCCTGGAGGTTCTTCACCACGTTCGGGTCGACCGGGACACCCGGGCCCATCGTGGTGGTCAGGATGACCTTGCGGAGGTACTTGCCCTTCGCCGCGGACGGCTTGGCCCGCAGCACCTCGTCGAGCACCGCCGCGTAGTTGTCCACCAGCTGGCTCTCCGAGAAGGAGGCCTTGCCGATGATCAGGTGCAGGTTGGAGTGCTTGTCCACCCGGAAGGTGATCTTGCCGCCCTTGATGTCCTGCACCGCCTTGGTGACGTCCATGGTCACCGTGCCGGTCTTCGGGTTCGGCATGAGACCGCGCGGGCCCAGGATCCGCGCGATCCGGCCGATCTTGGCCATCTGGTCCGGCGTGGCGATCGCCGCGTCGAAGTCGAGCCAACCACCCTGGATCCGGGCGACCAGCTCGTCGGTGCCCACCTCGTCCGCACCCGCCGCGACAGCCTCCTCGGCCTTCGCGCCGCCGGCGAAGACGATCACGCGGGCGGTCTTACCGGTGCCGTGCGGCAGGTTGACCGTGCCGCGGACCATCTGGTCCGCCTTGCGGGGGTCGACGCCGAGGCGCATGGCGACCTCGACCGTGGCGTCGAACTTGACGTTGGTGGTCTCCTTGGCCAGCTTCACGGCCTCGGCGGGGGTGTAGAGCTTGGACCGGTCGATGACGTCGGCGGCCTTGCGGTAGCTCTTGCTGCGCTGCATTGCTGATTACTCCTGTGGTCTCTGGCGGGCCGCTCGGCGCGAGCCCTCCCACGATCGGGTCTTCGGCGGGGCCGACGTCAGTCGTTGACGGTGATGCCCATCGACCGGGCGGTGCCGGCGATGATCTTCTCGGCCTGGTCCAGGTCGTTGGCGTTGAGGTCGGCCATCTTCTTCTCGGCGATCTCACGCAGCTGGGCGCGGCTGACCGAGCCGACCTTCTCGCTCTGCGGAACGCCGGAACCCTTCTGCACACCGGCGGCCTTGATCAGCAGCCGGGCGGCGGGCGGGGTCTTCAGCACGAAGCTGAAGGACCGGTCCTCGAACACGCTGATCTCGGCGGGGACGATGTCGCCCCGCTGGGACTCGGTCTGCGCGTTGTAGGACTTGCAGAACTCCATGATGTTCACGCCGTGCTGGCCGAGCGCGGGGCCGACCGGCGGCGCCGGCGTGGCCTGGCCCGCCGGCAGCTGAAGCGTGAACGTCTTGACGAGCTTCTTCTTCGGAGGCATGTCACTTCCTGGGGCTTGGAGCTGGGAAAATGCGGCTGACACCGCCCTGGCAGGCGCGCACGGTCAGCGCGGCGCGACAGCGGCGACGTTCAAGAGTAGCGCAGGCCGCAGCCCGCTCGTCCGCCGAGGTCGAGCGGGGAGGGCGTACGCCGACGTCGGCGGCGGGCCGGGCCCGCCGCCGACGACCGGTCAGATCTTGGCGACCTGGTTGAAGTTGAGCTCCACCGGGGTCTCCCGGCCGAAGATCGACACCAGCACCTTGAGCTTCTGCTGGTCGGCGTTGATCTCGCTGATCGTGGCCGGCAGCGACGCGAACGCGCCGTCGGTGACGGTGACCGAGTCACCCACCTCGAAGTCGAGGACCTTGATCTCCGGCTTCGCCTTCTTCTGCTCGGTCTCGACGGCCGGCGCCAGCCACTTCAGCACCTCGTCGAGCGAGAGCGGCGCGGGCCGGTCGGCCCGGTCGGTCGCGCCGACGAAACCGGTCACACCCGGGGTGTTACGGACACACGAGTACGACTCGGCGGTCAACTCCATCCGGACCAGGATGTAACCGGGGAAGACCTTGGCCTGGATCTGCGAACGCTTACCGTTCTTGACCTCGACCTCTTCCCGGGTCGGCACCTCGACCTGGTAGATGAAGTCCTCCATGTCGAGGCTCGTGATCCGGGTCTCGAGGTTGGTCTTGACCTTGTTCTCGTAGCCGGCGTACGAGTGCACCACGTACCAGTCGCCCGGCGCGTAACGCAGCTTCTGCCTCAGCTCGGCGACGGGGTCGTACTCCTCGTCGGGCTCGGGCTCGGTCGTTGGGAACTCCGGCTCGCTGGCGGCCTCGACCGACTCGTCACCAGCCGCCGTCGCGACGGTGGACTGCTCGTCCACCGGTCCGGCGGTCTCGTCGTACTCAGGCACGCTCGCTCACTTCCGTCACTATCGGCTGGAGGCCAGCCGGTCAGCTCGAGTTGCCGAAGACAAACAGCACGACCTTGGCGAAGCCGTAGTCCAGCACACCGACGATCGTCAGCATCACCGCGACGAACGTCACCACCACGGCGGTGTAAGTCAGCAACTCCTTGCGGGTCGGCCAGATGACCTTACGCAGTTCGGCCACGACCTCGCGGAAAAACCGGGCGACACGGCCGAAGACGCCCACCCGACCGGTCTCCGACCGGGTGGTCGGCCGGCTGTCCGCCGACTCCGCGCGGGCACGCGACCGCGTCGCGGTGCCTCCCCGGGAGACCGGCTCGTCCGCGCTGGAGGCGTCGTCGTCGGCTACCTCGTCGACGACCTCGTCGTCCAGACGATCGTCGCCGGCGTCCTCGCCGCGCCGCTTGTTGTCGGCCACTTCGCCCTCCGTCGCGGAATCTGGGGTCGCACGCCGGGTGGCGTGCGCGGCGCTGGTCACGCCGGCCGGGCCCAACCGTCCCGCGACGGGCCGCGGCCGGTGGATCAACCGGAGGGCCCGAATGCCTCGGAACCACCCCGCCGATGCCACCACCACGGGCCGGACGCCGCCTTGTCGGCGGCGCGACCCACGGGAACGGTCAGGCCTGAGGCGCAGGGGTGACAGGACTTGAACCTGCAGCCTGCGGTTTTGGAGACCGCTGCTCTGCCAATTGAGCTACACCCCTGTGCGGCAACACTCGCCCCACGCGGCCACAGACGACCGAGCAGGGGTCACTTGCCCCACGGCGGACCAGTGTACGGGTAGCCGCCCGACTTTCCCAACCGGTCTCCCCCGCCACGCGTGGCGGGGGTTGTTCAGCGTGCCGTCCGGATGGTCGCCCGAGCCTGCGACAGCACCTTCTCGCCCAGACAGGTGGCTGTCACATCGAGCCGGGTGAGGCCCTCCTCGGTCACCTCACGGACCACCGCGGTGACCTCGACCTCGGTGCCCTGGTCGTCGTCGGGGACCACCACGGGCCGGGTGAACCGGACGCCGTACTCGACCACCGCGTCGGGCGACCCGGCCCACTCGGTGACCGCCCGGCCGACCAGGGCCATGGTGAACATGCCGTGGGCGATCACCCCGGGCAGGCCCACCTTGGTGGCGACCCGGTCGCTCCAGTGGATCGGGTTGAAGTCACCCGAGGCGCCGGCGTACTGGACCAGATCCGCGCGGGTCACCCGGAACGTCTTGGCTGCCAGCTCCATCTCAGGCCTCCCCGCGTACGACGTACTTGGCCCAGACGGCCACGACCGGTTCCCCGCCGACGGTGCGCACATCGGTGCGGGTGGTCAGGAAGCCGTGCCCGCCCCGGGTGCTGACGTCCTCGATCGTGTTGACGCAGACCAGCTCGTCACCGGCCACCACCGGCCGGGTGTACGCGAACCGCTGGTCGCCGTGCACCAGGCGGCTGTAGTCGACGCCCAGCGCCGGATCCTCGATGATCTGCCGGCTCGCGGCCATCGTGAGCACCACCGGGAAGGTCGGCGGGGCGACCACGTCCGGGTGACCGAGCGCCTGGGCCGCCTCCGGCTCGTGGTGGGCCGGGTCGTTGGCACCGATGGCGGTGGCGAACTCACGGATCTTTTCTCGGCCCACCTGGTAGGGGGCGGTCGGCGGATACGTCCGGCCGACGAAGGAAGGGTCCAGAGGCATGTCGCGAACCTACACGGAAAGCACAATCGCCGATCTGCTCGGTCGACAGCGGCGTTGGCCGCGCCGTACCGGTCAGATCGGCGATCGGGAAAGCTTTCAGAACGACGGCCGGCGCGGGGCCGGCCAGCGATCAGCGGGTCTCGCGGTGGACCGTGTGCCGACCGTCACGCGGGCAGAACTTCTTCAGCTCGATGCGGTCGGGGTCGTTGCGCCGGTTCTTGCGCGTGATGTAGTTGCGCTCCTTGCACTCCACACACGCCAAAGTGATCTTCGGCCGGACATCGGTAGCCTTCGCCACGGCGGAGTGCCTTCCTCGCTAACGGAAACAACTACGACGCGCCAGCCTAGTTGCTGACTGCGCGGACATGCAAAGTGGGCGCCAGTGGCGCCCATCTCCACGACCACCGGGAACGAGCCCGGAAGACGAGAGTAGCGGTGGCCGGACTTGAACCGGCGACACAGCGATTATGAGCCGCTTGCTCTGCCATCTGAGCTACACCGCCGCGGTGGGTCCAGCTGAACCCTCGAGCCCCCTTACGGAATCGAACCGTAGACCTTCTCCTTACCATGGAGACGCTCTGCCGACTGAGCTAAGGGGGCCTGCGCGAACTCCCCGTGGGGCGCGCAGAAGTTAGAATACACGGCCCGGGTCAGCAGGTGAAATCGGATCCCCGGTGATCGTCTACGCCCAGCTCAGGGCACGACACGCAGGCGCGGAAGCTCCCCGGCGGAGACCGTTTCCGGGTCCACCTGAGCGCCGAACCAGGCAGCCAGCCGCTCGTACGGCAGCGGCCGACTGAACAGGAATCCCTGCCCGATCTCGCAGCCGATGTCCTGAAGAAGCTCCAGGGTCAGCTCGCTCTCCACGCCCTCGGCGACCACGGCCAGACCGAACTGCTGGGAGAGCGTCACCACCGCATTGACGATCGCCAGGTCCCCCGGGTCGGTCGCCATGCCCTGCACGAACGAGCGGTCCACCTTCACCTCGTGCACCGGCAGCCGGCGCAGGTGAGCCAGGGACGAGTCTCCGGTACCGAAGTCGTCCACCGACAGCCGTACGCCGAGATCGCGCAACCGGTGCAGGGTCGGGATGGGCCGGTCCGTGCCGTCCAGCACCCCCGCCTCGGTGATCTCCAGGGTGAGGCGCTGCGCCGGCACCCCGTACTCGGTCAGCAACTCCTGCACCCGGTCCGGGAAGTGCTGGTCGGTGAGCGTGCGGGCGGCGAGGTTGACCGCGATGGGCAGCGGCTGGTTGGCGTCGGCCCAGTCGCGGCTGCGTCGCAGCCCCTCGCGGAGCACCACCTCGGTGAGCCGGCTCAGCTGGCCGGTGTGCTCGGCCACCGCGACGAAGTCCTCCGGAGCGACAGTGCCGTGCGTGGGGTGCTCCCAGCGGGCCAGGCACTCCACCCCGACCAGCCGGCGGTCCCGCAACGTCACCTTGGGCTGGAAGTAGACCTCCAGCTCGTCCTGGTCCAATGCCTGGCGCAGGTCGCCGGCGAGACCCAGCCGGCGCAGCGACCGCGACTCCAGGCCCGGGTTGAACAACTGCACGCTGCCCGGCACCGACTTGGCGGCAGTCGCCGCCAGGTCCACCCGCAGCAGCAGGGTCGCCGCGTCGCTGCCATGATCCGGGTGTACGGCCACCCCGACGGCGGTGTTCACGTCGAGGGTGAGCGCGTCGAAGACCATCTCGTCCCGGATCTGGTCGCGCAGCTGACCGGCCAGCTCCAGCGCGGCTTCCGCGCTCTCCAACCGCAGTGTCACCAGGAACTCGTCGCCGCTGGCCCGGCCGACCAGGGCCGACGACGGCGCACTGGCCCGCAGACGGTTGGCGACCTCGACGAGGACCTTGTCCCCCGCCGCGTGGCCGAGGGACTCGTTGACCTGGCGCAGGCCGTCGACGTCGAAGAGCAGCAGGGCCACCACCTCGCCGTCCGTACGGATCTTGACCGACTCCTCCAGCGCGGCGGTGATCCGTCTGCGGTTGGGCAGCTTGGTCAGGGCGTCGTGGTACGCGTCGTGCCGCAGCCGGTCGACCAGTCGGGAATTCTCGAGCGCGACGCCGGCATGGGCGGCCACCGTCTCGAAGACGGGAATGTCGGCCTGGGCAAAATGGCCGACGTCGCTGAGCCGGTTGACCACCTCCAGCGTCCCGATCACCGCCTGCCCCGACCAGAGCGGAACCACTATCGCGTCCTTGGCACCCGCTGCCCGCAACAGCGCGGACCGTTCCCGGTCCTCACCGAAGCGGACTCCCAGGGCGACCGGCTTCCGCTGGGCCACAACGGACTCGCGCAGTGCCGCCGGGATCTCGGAGAAGTCGAGCAGCCCCCGGCCGTCGACCCGGGCGGTGAGCAACACCTCGGGGTGCCGCCCCTGGGCGGGCAGCCACAGGGTCGCGTACTCCGCCTGCATCAGCGCGCGCACCCGGCCGAGCAGGGCGTCCGGCAACGTGCCGTCCTGCCCGCTCTGACCCATCGCGCGGGTCAGTTCGTAGATGTCGGCGAGGGTCCGGTGCTGGCGTAGGAACTGGGCATAGGCGCGGTAGACCACGGCCACCGTCACGGCGAGAGCGGCCAGCAGGAGCAGTGACCAACGGGTGGTGCTCACCGCGATCACAATGATCAACCCGACGGTGACGTTGACCCCGGCGGCCAGCAGCGGCACGGTCGAGGTGCGGACGACCTCCAGACCGGCCTGGGAACCCTGGAGGAGGGTGATCACGGCGACGACTGCGGCCAGCGTCACGAGCGTGATCGTGCTGACCGCCGCGAAGAGGATGCCCCAGGTGCCCGGCCCGACCCCCCTGACCGGCGGAAGCGCCAACAGCACCAGACCGCCCAGTGAGGTGGCGGCGGCGGATCGCGCGACGTTGAACGCGAACTTGGCGACACCCAACCGGCGCCGCACCTGCGTGATCAGAGCCGCCAACGTGGCCACCAGGACGACAGTCAGCGGCGGCAGATAGTAGAGCGCCAGGACGAGCGGGATCTCGGTGACCGTCGCCGAGAGCGTCTGTCGCCGTACGACGAAGCT
This sequence comes from Micromonospora orduensis, assembly GCF_006228125.1. Classification (GTDB taxonomy): domain Bacteria; phylum Actinomycetota; class Actinomycetes; order Mycobacteriales; family Micromonosporaceae; genus Micromonospora; species Micromonospora orduensis. The sequence goes on from NZ_VDFY01000073.1 coordinate 18,584, forward strand.
CAACACCGGGAGATGAGCGGCGATCAGCGCGACGAGCAGCAGCCCGGCCGGACCCCAGTTGCCGTAGGGCTCAGGGTCCACCAGGGCGATCAGCAGACAACCGAACACAGCGATGAACGCGAGCGGCCCGGTGATGAACCAGGCCAGGTCTGTGCGACGTCGCGAACCGATCGTGCGGCTGCTCATCCTGCTCCCTCGCCGTCACGAAGAGTCACCTGCGGTGTCGACGGACGGCTACCGCCGACACCGCCGACACCGCAGAGACGATGACGGTCAGCTAACAGGAACCGTGGAATACGTCAGTTCCACTCGAACTCGAGAGTCCGAACGGTGCCGCTGTCCGGCACCCCGGTGAATGCTCCGACACCAACGAACAGGGAGAGCAGCATCAGGGTCGAACCAAGCAGCCGACCCAACTTCTGAGTGGGCATCTGTGGGGCTCCTGTCACAAGAGGCACGGCGAGGGGTGGAGGTTCCATGATGGTGCCACACGCGAAGAGGCCAACAAAGCCTCCGCGTGCCGGCTCCCCCTGCACGACGGCAAGTCCGACCGATCGTCAGGCCGTGTTGCCTGGTGTGGTGATGCCTGCCCATCCGTCACGCCCCGCAGCGGTTCGTCAGGTGATCACTCCGACCTTCCTCGCCAAAGAGCCGGAAACACCTCCGGTCGCCCATTCGACTGTCGGAGAGGCCGCACGACGGGCAACCACCGTTCTATCAGAACCACCCGACAAGGCCAATACCCATCGATGGATGCGCCGGCCGCACGGAGGTGTTCGTTCCGGTGTCGCGACCGCCCGCGGGCTCAGGACCTGCGCAGTGGCCGGAACGCGGCCCGCACCTCGCCGGAGAATATTTCCGGCACCTCCCAGGCGGCGAAGTGGCCGCCGCTGTCCACCTCGTTGAAGTAGGCGAGGCCCGGATAGACCGCCTGGGCCCAACTGCGCGGGGCCGCCCAGATCTCGCCGGGGAAGGTCGTGAAGGCGACCGGCACCGCAACCGGCGGAGGTGCCTGGCCGGAGGCGGCGACCGCGGCCAGTGCCCGCGTGGACTCCCAGTACCACCGGGGCTGCCGAGGCACCGGCGCCCGTCAGCCAGTACAGCGTGATGTTGTCGACGGCGGACTCCCGGGTGAGGCCGCCGACCGGCGCCCCGTCGACGAACGCGCGGGACATCTTGTAGTAGCTGTCGGTGTCGTGGTCGAGCATCCAGGCCGCCAGCCCGATCGGCGAATCCAGCAGGGAGTAGCCGATCGTCTGCGGTCGGGTCGACTGCTCCAGGAAGTAGCCGAAGCCATCCTTCGTAACAGGTTGAGCGCGTCGCGGGCCGCCCGTTCCTGCTCGGACTGCGCGGGCAGCTTGTCCTTGATGCCGATCGCCCCGGCGAGCAGGTTGAGATGGATGCCGAGCAGCCCCTCGGGCGCCTGGCGGCCCGTCGCGTCCGTGACGGAGGCGCCCACGTCACCGCCCTGGGCGACGTAGCGCGGGTAGCCGAGGCGGTCCATCAGCACCGCCCAGGCGCGGGCGATGCGGTTGGAATCCCAACCCGGCTCGGTCGGCTCGCCCGAGAACCCGTAACCGGGCAGGGACGGCAGCACCAGGTGGAACGCGTCCTCGGGAGCACCGCCGTGCGCGGTCGGATCGGTGAGCGGAGCGATGACCCCGAGCAGTTCGGCGACCGAACCCGGCCAGCCGTGCGTCATGATCAGCGGAAGGGCGTTCTCGTGCTGTGACCGCACGTGGATGAAGTGGATCTCGACGCCGTCGATGACTGTCGTGTACTGCGGCAGAGCGTTCAACCTCGCCTCGAACGCGCGCCAGTCGTATTCGGTCGTCCAGTAACGGGCCAACTCCTGAACCGTCGCCAACTGCACGCCCTGCGAGCGATCCGACACCAGCTCCCGGTTGGGCCAACGCATCGCCTCGATCCGGCGACGCAGGTCAGTGATCGCGTCCTGCGGAGCATCGAGCCGGAAGGGGTGGATCTCGGTGTCTTCGGGCATGTTCCCCTCCTGCCGCGAGCCGGGTCGACCGGTGCGCTGGGCGCCACCGGGCTGGCAACGCGCTCAGTCTCGCAGCGGGCCAGCGGCCGGCGGACCCAAACCGGATTTCCGCTCGCGTTGGCGGCTGCGGCTCGACCACACAAACGACAACGGCCCCTGATCAGCATTCCTGCTGGTCAGGGGCCGTGTCTGCACCTGGTGGCGGGTAGAGGATTCGAACCTCTGTAGCTTTCGCGACGGATTTACAGGGCGTCCGCGATCTTGATGCGCCTAGGTCGTCTCAGCTGCGGTTCCGACTCCGCCGAACGCCCGCTCACGCCCGACTGCCCACCATCTGCCCACGCCCACGGAGGCGGTCTAACGTTCCAAACCTAAGCTTCGACGCTTTTTTTAAAGCCGCTGCTTGAGCCAGGACCCGGGCCAAGCCGAGTAGTCGCAGCCGAAGCGCCACATAGCAAGAGAGCGGTTTTTTTGAGTCGGCCCGACGACGCGTCAGGGCTGAAGGCCGCCGCGCTGGCTGCGAGGGCAGCAGCGATGCCCAACATGATCAGTTGGAATCGCGACGGGGCTTCCGCGAAGCCCGCAGACGCCGCTGCCCAGGTCGCGCCTGCCGTGACGAAGGCACTCACAACCCTCCGCCGACGCTCACGACTCATTGCCACGGGAACGATAGTGGCACTGGGCTGCAACATCAGCCGAGAGCCTCGCCGATCTTGTCGTTCATGGTGTCGTCTCCGCCGTCGATGCAGTTGGCGTAGACCCGGAGCAGGACGGCGACGCCGTGGCCCAGGCGCCGGGCGACCTCGGTCGGCGGGACGCCGGCATTCAGCCAGAGCGAGGCCGCCGCGTGCCGCAGGTCGTAGGGCCGACGGACGAGCGGCGAGGCAATCTGCGATTCGGTCAGCGCCTTCTCCCGGGCGAGCTTCCACCACCGGTCGTAGACCGACTCGGAGAGCGGCCCACCGTGCAGGCCGCGGAAGAACCGACCGTCCGGGCCGACCCCGTGATTCTCGACGTGCACACACAGCAGCTCGACGAGCCGGGGCGGGATCGGGACCGTACGAGTCTCGGCCCTCCCCCGGTGCTTGAGTCCCCGCCGCTCGTGGGAGCCGCCGTCATCGGTCCAGTGCGACCCGGCGCGCGGCGAGGTGCCGGCGAGCACCAAACGGCTCCAGCGATATTCAATCTTCTCGTGGTCGCAGGACCGGGAGGGCTTCACCGCCGCCAGGTCGTCGAAGTCTGCACCGCAGTCGGCGCACCGGCCGGCAAGGTCGCAGTCCTCCCGCCGTAGATCCGCCGCTTCCGACGGGCGCATCCCTGCGTAGTAGAGGCAACCGAAGAACGCCGTGACCTTGTCAGCGCGTTTGCCGAGAGATTTCACCGCCTCCAGCAGCGTGGCGACCTGGGCCGGGTTCGCCACCACCCGTCGGTCGATCGACTGCGCCACCTCGGGAGCCGTCCACTGCACCCGGTCGACCGGGTTGGAGGCGATCAGCCCCAGCTCGACGGCGTACCCGAGCACGTTGTAGAAGGTGGCCCGCTTCCGCTGGACGGTGGAGGCAGCCGCAGGCTTGCCGTCGAGGCGTACGCAGAGGCTGTCGAGGACGCGGCGGACCATCGCGGGCGAGTCCAGCTCGACGACCGGGAGTGACGCGGTTTCCAGCCAGGCGAGCGCCGCCGCGTGGTCGGGCGGGATCTCGTCGGACCAGCGGCGTGGGTTGAGGCCGTAGAGGTACAGCGCCTCGCGGAGCAGAGCGTCAGTCGGTCGGCCCCGCTTGGCCGGGCGGCTGAGGGTCACCGTGATCGAGGTCAGCGCTTCGACGATCGAGCGCCGGGTCTTGGCCGCTGCTCGGGGCCACTTCATCTCGACGTACGCGCGGCTGTGCGCGTACCAGGTGGTGGGGTTCTTGGTTCTGGCCTCCGAGACCGGGCGGCCGGTGGCCGGGTCGAAGGGCTCCCCCGCGTTGGCCGCCTGGACCAGCTCGGCGCGGAACGAGTGCGCCAGGGCTTTGGTACGGAACATGTCCTCGAAGCGTTGGCCGCTCACCGCCCAGCGGACCCGCCACGGCCGAGCCTTCCGGTCGGCGCGCTTGGCGATCTCCCAGATCTGGACCTCGTAGCTCTTCATGCGAGGTCCTGCTCCAGGTCGCCGAGCCACCGACCGAGCGCTGACCGGCGGACCCGCAGCTGCCCGTTCGGGAGCTTGATCACCCGCGGTCCCTTGCCGGTCTGCCGCCAGTAGAACCAGGTCGAGCGCGGTACGCGCAGTTCGGCGAGCACTTCCGGCACGGTCAACAACTCCTCGTTCACTGCGTCTCCTCCCCGTCGTGCTGTGCGCTGTGCTGAGTTGCCGAAAGATCTGGAGACTTCTGCGCGGCCCGGTCCTTGGCGGCGAGCAGCTCGGATCGCCAGCGGGCGCGTTCGCTGATCGACCGCATGAGCCGGTGGGTCATCGGGCCGACGTCCGGGTCATCGGGTCGGGCCAACTCCCAGGCGTGCCGGACCCGTTCGGTGGTGTCGCCCTGGTCGTCGACGAGCTGCGTGCCGTCGGTGGTGACGCCGAGCAGTGCCCGGACCCAGGCCCGCGCGTCGTGTTTGTGGTCGGCGAGGGTCTTGCCGGACCAGTCGCGGGAGATGAGGATGCGCCGTCCGCCGATGCCGAGGGTGTCGCGCTGGTGGACCTTGCCCTTGCAGCGGCCGGGCTTGAGCTTGGCGTGTGCCTTCTTGGGCTGGACGCCGTAGAGCAGCCAGTTGGCGCAGCGGTCGGTGCAGGGGGTCAGCTGGAGTTGTTGCCAGAGCCGATCGAGGTGCTTGCGTTGCCGGTCGGTGGTTGCCTTGTGGCAGTCGCCGGTGTGCTTGGTGATGTATTTCGTGACGTACCGGATGGTCCGTTCGGCGTCCTCGGTGCCGGGCATGACGCCGCGGGCGTCGACCTGGGTGCCGAAGCGTACGACGTGCACCGGTTCCGCGTCCGGGTCGTCGTCGATGGCGTCGAGGGCTTCCGTCCAGGTGGTCAGTGGCTCGCGGGTGTCCGGGTCGACCCATGCCGCCGCCTGCTCGTCCCAGACCGGGAGCCGGTCAAGGGTGTAGCGCTGGACGTCGACCGAGGGCCACCACACCTGGTGGTAGGTCGCCGCCGCGACGGTGCGGAGCACGTCCCGGGGAATGGTGCCCCGGATGGCGAAGTGGGCGTGTGGGGCGAGTCGACGTTGCGGCTCGACGCAGCCGGCGTACTGGACGTTCCAGCCTTCGCACCGGCGGAGGTTCTGCCAGAAGCGGTCCAGCAGTCGGGGGAAGTGCACGGCGTCCCAGGCGGCGCGGCGGTAGTCGTACCTGGCCGGGTTGACCGGGGTGCCGTCGGGGCGGACCGGGCCGTACGAGCCGAGGGTGAGCGTCAGCCACATCGACGGTTGGTAGGTGGAGCCGTCCGGGGCGGTGTAGGTCTTGCCGACGGTGCGCCGCTCGACCTTGCGCCGGGGCAGTTCCGGGGCATCCTGGCGCCGTTTGGTCGAGCGCTTGCGCCGCTGGCCGGGCTCGTCGTCCTGATCCTCGTCGGCGGTGGCGTGGGGTGGCCCGACGCGCCCGCGCAGGCCCTCAGCGGCGATGGCTTCCTCTACCTCGCGGATTGCCTCGTCGAGGTCGGTCACCTGGTTCCACTGCGCGGCGCGTACGGCCTCGTCGCGCGAGAACTCCAGGTGTGCGCGGAACAGGATCAGTGACTTCTGCGCTTCCGTCGCGGGTTCCGGGCCGGGTAGAGGCTCGTCGTCGCGGTGCCAGCCCTCGCGGATCTGGGCTTGCCGCAGCCGGCGGTTCTTCTTGGCACACGGCGGGCACTTGTCCTCGCGGGTCGCGCCGCAGGGCAGGTCGATGACTTCCGTCTGGCCGGTGTCGAGGTCGGTGCGGCGCATGGCGAGCGGACGGACGCAGACGCCGTACTCGATGGCGATGTCCTTGAGCACGTCGATCGAGCGGGGCAGTGCCATACGGGCCGCCCGCGACCCCGGCCGAGGAGCAACCGGGGTCGGGGCGGGTTCGAGGCCGGGCAGGGTCGGAGCCGTCATCGGATGATCCCGACGACCTGGGGCCGGTTGTGCTGGACGACACCGATCGGAGGCAGCACCGCGGCTGATGCCGGCGGCATCACCGGAGCCGGCGGCGCGGGTTCGACAGGCTGCGGCTCGTCGTACCAATCGTCCTGCGGCTGATCGGGCTCGGGAGCCGGCGGGGCGGCGGCGGGGGTGCTGGATAGGACGACCTTCACCAGAGCGAGGAAGGCCAGCGATGGCACCGCCGCGACGACCCAGCCCCATACGGATGGTTCGGCTTCGGCGACCTGGGCGGCGAGTGAGAGCAGCGCGAATGCGATCAGGAGCACGCCGACCAGGCCGACGGGTCGACCGGTGCGCCGGCGGGCGCGGATCTCCAGGCCGAGGTAGATGGCCATCAGCTCGACCGCTACGGCGTTGGCCCAGCCGATCCAGTCGGGTTGGCCGTGGGCGACGGTCAGGTCGTGGACGTGGGTGAAGGCGGCAGCGCCGGCCATGGTGCCGATGGCGAGCAGGATCAGCACCCGGACGCCGGACTCGGCGCGTTCCCGGATCATCGGCTGCCCCTGTTGTCGCGGACGGTCAGGATGATGCAGATCTGTTGGCCGTTGAGGTCGCGGCGACGGTTGACCATGTGCGCCAGGCCGTGCAGGGCGCCGGCGAGGCGGTCCGGGGAGCCGTTGAGTTCGATATGCAGCGGCTTGAGGCGGTGGGTGCCGAGGAAGAAGCTCTTGAGGGACATCGGTTACCTCCGGGCCGGGGCGACGCGGGTACGGATGTGGTCGGGTGGCTCGCCGAGGGATGCCACCGCTTCGGAGAGGCAGCGCCACAGCGCCCACGCCTCGTCGGGGGTCAGGTACATGCGGCGCCGGCCGCCGCCGACGGCGAGATAGACCGGGTACGCATCGGGCCGGGCGGGGTCGACGCGGACGGACACGGCCGTGCTGGTGGCACCGTCGGTGCCGGGCGCGCGGAGCCGGTAGAAGGTTCGGCCGTCGGTCGGGGCGGTCACCGCGGCTCACCGCCATCGGTGTCCCGGTCGAGGATGTTCAGCAGCGAGTCGGGCAGCAGTGGTCCGCGACGCTGCCGGGGCAGGGGTGGCCGGGTCGGTTCGGTGGCGGTCTCCCGGCCAACCTGGGCGAGGATGTCCGCCGCGTCGGCCGGAGCCGGGTACTCGGCGGCCAGCTCCCGGATGTGGTCGTCGGAGATGTAGGAGAAGCGGACCCGGGCCGGCTCCGGGGTGCCGTCGAGGATCACGTAGCCGACGCCCTTGGCCCAGCGGGGCATCTGGTCGGCGAGGGCACCCCGGTTGCGGGCACCATCACCCAACACAAGGTCGACCTGAGCGGCCTCGGTTAGGCCGAGGGCGATCCGGGTCGGGAACAGGTCCCGGAACGGCAGTACCTCCTTGCGGGGGTCCTGCAACGCAGCCACCACCAGGACGCCAACGCCCGCACCCTGCGACAGCAGCAACCCGAGCGACCCGGCGATGCGCTTGCGCAGGTCGACGTCCTGGAGATACGCGGTCAGTGCCGCCATCTCGTCGATGACGACCACGACCAGGGGGTCATCCAGGGTCGGCGTGTGCACCCGCACCGCGCCGGCAAGCCGGGTCTGTCGCTCCCGCATCACGGTCACGGCCTCGTCGAGAAGGTCGGCCATGGCCTCGAACGACTTGCAGGCGAACCGGGCGAACAGCGGCCGGCCCATCGCGAACTCCATGCCGCCCTTGGGATCGATCACCCAGAGCCGGACCAGCCCGGAGGAGATCCCACCGGCCAGAACTCGGACCAGCGACCACAGCACCGAGCCCTTACCGGAGCGGGTGGCACCGCCGATGAGGACGTGGGTGGCGAGCAGGTGCAGGCACCAGTGCCGCAGGTCTTCGCGCCGAGCCAGCGGCAGCGCGGTGAAGTCCGGGACCGACGGGATGTCGAACGGGTCGACCAGGGTGCGTAGCGCATCCGTGCGGACCACCACCAGGTAGACCATCGACGGCCGGTCGCGGAATCGCAGCCGGTCGACCGCGGTCATGACCAGCGCCCAGTAGCCGGACCGGATCGGCGGGTCATCGGGGCGCTCGGAGTAGACGCGGGCGTGCCGCCGGCCGAAGGCGTACGCCAGGTTTGCCGTTGCCTTCTGGAATTCCTCCGGTGTCTGGCCGCGGACCATGCGGATGGTCAGCACGTCGAGCGCCTGATCCGAGCGGACCCGCAGCAGCTCCGGTAGGACCGTGCGATGGTCGTACACCTTGGCCAGCCCGCACAGCGTCATCGCTTCGCGCCAGGCCCGCCGGTAGACGAAGAGCTGACGGAACCGGCCGAGGATCGGGCCGGCGCACCAGGTCCACCAGGACGACTCCTGCCGCCACCGCCACAGCGCCGACACGGCAGCGGCCAGGACCACGGGCACGATCACGCCGGACCGGCCGAACTCGCGGTAGAGGCTCGCCCCGGCCACGACCAGGCCGACGGCAACCGGGTGCCGAAGACACCACCACAGGCCCCGCCACAGCCACCGCAGCACCAGGCCGAGCGCGATCAGCCAGACCGGCAACTCCAGCCGGCGCGGCCGGATCACCATCAGATCTCCGGCGGTGGTCATCACGACCTCGCCCCGCGGCCGGCGCATCATCGCGCACCCGCCACTGTGGGCCGCCGCAGGACGGCAGGCATACGCTTGGACATGTCACTACCTCTCTCGACAGAGCAGGGGAAAGAGACAGAGGGCGGGGCTGCCGTCCGCCAAGACCTGACAGCCCCGCCCCCACCAGATGCGGCTACTGCGCCGCCTTCGTCGCCACGCCCGCCGGGGCACGCATCCCGGTCGCCCGCAGCGAATACGCCATCCGACCGTTGTTGCCCACATACGGCGTGACGGTCATGCCGTCGAACTCCACCGCCTCGAACAGGCCACCCGTCGGCGGCACCGGCTGGTAGTCCGCCGAGATCTTCACCGTCGTCTCCCGCGACCGCTTTCCCAGCTCCGGATCCAGGTCCATCACCCGGACCTGCCACACCCGCTGGCCGGTCAGCTTGTCCTTCGCCGGGCTACGCCGACCGGTCTTCTCGTCGTAGTCCTCGACCTCGCCCAGAGACTCGGGCACCAACGCGCACCCCGCCGGGAACACGTCCTCACACCGCACCGCGAACCTCGTGCCGCCTCGCAGAGCCATCGCTCAACCTCCAACTTGTTAACTTGTCTGCCAAGTTGCGTCCCAAGGTAGACGGCACTTGGCAGACAAGTCAACAAGTTCTGCGAATGACCCCACCGCATGCCGGTCTCCGCCGCCGGCTGACGCCTCAGCGATCGATCAGGGGAAGCCCGCAAGCAAACTCGTCCGACTCCAACAGGGCGGTGCTCTCGGGATACGCCGACCATGGCTTCAAGTTGGCGATCTACCGTCACGGCAAGCAGCTCGGCGAGGACTCACCACAAAGGCCTTCGTCAAGGTGGCGGGTCTGCTGCACCGATAGGTGACATCTGAGTTGGCTTGCCCTGGTGGCGGGCTGGAAGGATGTTGCTGTGCCCAAGCCCTACCCCCGTGAGTTCCGCGATGACGTTGTGCGGGTGGCCCGTGATCG
>NZ_VDFY01000116.1 GCF_006228125.1 Micromonospora orduensis
GGTGAGGTCACGGGCGCTGCCCGGGCCAGCCGGCGCCCGGCGGCGGGGCGGTCGACGGGGTGGCCTGCTGGCGGGGAGCGACCGCCGGCAGCGGGATGGTGGACATCACCCGGTGCACGATGTGGTCGGCCGGCACGTCGTCGGCGAGCGCGTCGTAGCTGAGCACCAACCGGTGCCGCAGGATGTCCGGGGCGATGTCCTGCACGTCCTGCGGCAGGGCGTAGTCCCGCCCTCGCAGCAGCGCCAACGCGCGGGTGGCCCGGACCAGCCCGAGCGAGGCGCGCGGGCTGGCCCCGTACTGGATCAGCTGGGCGACGTCCGGCATGCCGTGTTCGGCCGGGGCGCGGGTGGCCAGCACCAGGCGCACCGCGTAGTCGACAAGCGCGTTGTGCACGAAGACCTGGTCGGCCTTGCGTTGCAGGGCGATCAGCTCGGGGGTGTCGAACACCGCCGTCGGCTCGGGCGCGGCCACGCCCATCCGGTAGACGATCTCGCGCTCCTCGGCGTCGGTCGGGTAGCCCACCACGATCTTCATGAGGAACCGGTCCCGCTGCGCCTCCGGCAGCGGGTAGACGCCCTCCTGCTCGATCGGGTTCTGGGTGGCCATCACCAGGAACGGGTCGGGCACCCGGTGGCTCTCCCCACCGATGGACACCTGCCGCTCACTCATCACCTCGAGCAGCGCCGACTGCACCTTGGCCGGCGCGCGGTTGATCTCGTCGGCGAGCAGGAAGTTGACGAAGACCGGGCCCAGCTCCACGTCGAACTTCTCGCTCGACTGCCGGTAGATCCGGGTGCCCATGATGTCGGCCGGTACGAGGTCCGGGGTGAACTGCACCCGGGCGAACGACCCGCCGACGACCTTGGCGAGGGTCTCCACGGCCAGGGTCTTGGCCACCCCGGGCACACCTTCGAGCAGGCAGTGACCGCGGGCGAGCAGCGCGACGAACATCCGCTCCACCATCCGGTCCTGCCCGACGATCACCCGTTTGATCTCGAACAGCGCCTTCTCCAGCAGGCTGGCGTCCTGCGCGGGAGTCGTCACCGGAGCGGGCTTCTCCGGGGCCGACGCCCCGTTCGGCGTCGGAGCGTCGGGCGTGGTCGGCTGGGCCACCGGTCCTCCACAGCGTTTGTTGGTCGTCGCGGCTGGTGCGGTATCAAGACTCGCACGCCTTCCTGAGTGTCGAGGTGGGGAGAAGCCGATTTCCGCCGCGCCGTCCTCGGCGGCCGAATCGCCCGTCACGGGTGGACACGGACCCGCCCGCCGCGTGTACGATTCACCCCGTCGCCGGGCGGCTCCCCCCGTGGCCGCCCGGCGCTCAAGCTCTCCGTCGCGCCGCCCTAGACTGGCCAGGATGAGCATCCCCTCCCCGGCCGATGAGCCCCTGGTCTGCTCGGCACGAGGGTGCCGCGTCGCCGCCGTCTGGGCCCTGGAGTGGAACAATCCGCGCCTGCACGACGCCGACCGCCGCAAGACCTGGCTCGCCTGCGCCGACCATCGCGGCAGTCTCGGCGACTTCCTGGACGCTCGCGGCTTCCTGCGTGCCGTCACCGCGGTGCCCTGATCGCCTACCCTCGACATGTGAGCGGCGACCCACCGGCTTCCCCCGGCCCCACCTTCCCGTCCCGGCCGTCCGCTCCGGGCGTCCCACCCGCCGTCGAGCCGCCGCCCGGCGCGTTCCCGGCACCCGGCACGCTCGGCCCGGAACCCGCCGCGCCCGACGTCCCGTCGCCCGCCCCGCTGCCACCGGGCGCGCTGCCGCCGCCCGGGCACCGGCCGGCTCCCACCGCCGATCACCGCGCGCCCGACCTGCCGGTGCCCGGCCTCCTGCCGCCCGGGCCGGTGGGGCGCGGGCCGCTGGAGCCCTGGCCGGACACGGTCCAGTGGCAGTCGATCTCCACGGACCTGATCTGGGTGGAGCTGATCCGGCTGGCGATCGTGGTGGCCATCGGGCTGGCGGTCACGGCGGTCGGCTGGGCGCTGAGCGGCCACTGGCTGTTCGGGCTCGCCCTCGCCGTCGTCGCGGTGCTCGGCCTGTGGCGTGCCGTGGCGATCGTCCGCGCCGTCCGGGCCTGGGGGTACGCCGAACGGGAGAACGACCTGCTGGTCCGGCACGGGCTGCTGGTCCGGCGGCTCTCCATCGTCCCGTACTCGCGGATGCAGTTCGTCGACGTCAGCGCCGGGCCGTTGGAACGCGCCTTCGACCTGGCCACCGTGCAGTTGCACACGGCGGCCGCGGCGAGCGACGCGCGGGTGCCGGGGCTACGCCCGGCGGAGGCGTCCCGGCTGCGCGACCGGCTCACCGCCCTCGGCGAGGACCGGGCGGAGGGTCTGTGACGCCCCGAGCCGGCCAGCGTCGGAGGCAGTCCCGATGAGCGACAACCCCGCCGAGCCGCCCGTCGCCGCGACGCCGCACGACACCGTTCCCCACTCCTGGCCGCCGCAGCCCGGCGTCGACACCGAGCCACGGCAGCGCCTGCACCCCCTGAGCCCGGTGCTGCACGGCGCCAAGTCGCTGGTCGTGGTGATCGCCGGGCTGTCCTGGTCGACGCTGTCCCGGGTCGGCTTCGGGTGGTTCGCCGCCATGGTGGCGGTGCTGGCGCTCGGCGCGACCGTGCTGTCGGTGATCAGTTGGTACAACACGGGCTACCACGTGGTGGGCCGTGAACTGCGGGTGCACGAGGGGCTGCTCTGGCGGCGTACGCGGGCGATCCCGCTGGAGCGTCTGCAGGCCGTGGAGGTGGTCCGGCCGCTGCTCGCCCAGCTCACCGGCCTGGCCGAGCTGCGGCTGGAGGTGGTCGGTGGGGGCAAGACCGAGGCGCCGCTGGCGTACCTCGGGGTGGCCGACGCGGCCCGGCTGCGCGAGCGGCTGCTGGCGCTGGCCGGCCGGGTGGCCCAGCCGTCCGCGCCGGACGCCGCGGTGCCCTCGACCACAGCGGGACCGGCCCCGGCGGTCGTGCCGGGTCGGCCCCTGCACGCGGTACGCAACCGGGACCTGCTGGTCAGTCAACTGCTCACGCCGCAGGCGTTCCTGCTCCCGTTCGGCGTGGCCTTCGTCGTCGTGCAGTTCCTCACCGCCGGGTCGTGGTCGTTCGTCGCGGTGGCCAGCACGGTGACCGCGATGGCGGGTGTGCTGCTGCAACCGATCCGCCGGGTCCTCGACGACTGGAACTTCCGGCTGGGCCGCGACGGCGCCACGCTGCGCGTACACAACGGCCTGTTGGAGACCCGGGCGCAGACCGTGCCGCTGGAGCGGGTGCAGACCGTGCGGGCCACCTGGCCGCTGCTCTGGCGGGTGAAGGGCTGGCTGCGGCTGCGGCTGGAGGTGGCCGGGTACTCGCTCGCGGAGGCCGACGACCGCAACCGGCCGGACCGGCTGCTGCCGGTGGGTGACCTGCCGACGGCGGCGACGATCGTGGCCGAGGTGCTGCCGGGCGTACGCCTCGACGCGCTTGCGCTGACCCCACCGCCGCCCCGCACCCGCTGGGTGCACCCACTGGGCCGGGGCGCGCTCGGCGCGGGCCTGTTCGAGCGGGTGTTCGCGACCCGTTCGGGGCTGCTCACCCGGCAGTTGGTGATCGTTCCGTACGCCCGGATCCAGAGCGTGCGGGTGGTGCAGGGGCCGGTGCAGCGCCGGTTGGGGCTGGCCACCGTCCACGCGGACACCGCCGGCGGGGCGGGTGCCGCCGCCGAGGACCGGGACGTGGCGGAGGCGTGGGCCCTGGCGGCCGAGCTGACCGCCCGCGCGCACGCCGCCCGCCTCCGTTGATCATGAAGTTACTGCCTCGACACGCCGTCGACGGTGGCAACAACCTCATGATCGACGGGGTCGGAGGGTGGGGGTGGCTGGTTCGCCCGCCGGGCGGTCCAGGCGCGCTCGGCCAGGCCGACCACCAGGAAGGTCATCCCCACGTACGCCCAGCCGACCAGCACGTCGATCACGTAGTGCTCACCCGAGTAGACCAGGGTGAAGGTCATCGCCAGCGGGTACGCGAGCAGCAGCGGCCACCAGCGGCGACGGGTGGTGGTCAGGAAGAACAGCACCACGAACAGCGCCCACGCGGTGTGCAGCGACGGCATCGCGGCGACCGGGTTCGAGGCGATCTGGCCGGCGTTGAGGACGTTGCCGGCGCCGTGCATGCCGAAGGCCTTCCAGCCCCGCGTGGAGATCCGGGCGACCTCGGTGAGCAGCCCGTTCTGTGCCGCCCACCACGGCGGGGCGGCCGGGTAGAGGAAGTAGGTCACCAGGCCGGCGGCGCAGAGGAAACCCCAGCGCCGCATGTACGCGGCCCAGCGGTGCCGGTCCCGCAGCCAGAGCACCGCGGCGGCGGTCAGCGCCACCACGAAGTGCGAGAAGTACACCCAGCTCGCCGCGACGTCCCACCAGTGCACCTGCGGGCGGTAGAGGTGCTCCTGCAACCAGACGGTGGGCACCTCCCCGCCGGTGGCCCAGCCGAACATGAACCGGTCGGCGACGATCAGCTCCATCGCGTGCGGGGTGGCGCCGTTGTCGGCGAACCCGCGCGAGAGGTTGTAGACGACGAACAGCAGCACCACCGGCACCCAGTCCCGGGCGAAGCGCAGGTGACTGCGCCACGGCCGGTCGCTGTTCCAGGCGATCGTCGCCGCCCAGATCCAGACGAAGGCGTACGCGGGGTCGGTGGGCAGCCCGATCGCCAGCCACGCAGCGACGAAGGCGACCGCCCAGATCGTCATGGCGACGACGCGCCGACGGCCCCCGTCGGGCGACGCGGGCGGGTCGGTCCGGGCGGGGGGCTGGGGGTCTGTCACGACGGCCATCGCGGTCAAGGTTAACGACGGGTACGGCATCGACCGACGGGGACCACCCGTCGGTCGTTCCGGGCGGGTCCGCCCGGATCACCGGGCGCGTGCTCGGCGGCCCCGACGAGCACCTAGGCTGACGACCATGCAGGAGCAGCCCGAGCCGGCCTTCGCGCCGGGTCTGACCGCCCAGGTCGAGTTGACCGTCAGTGACGCGGACACCGCCCAGGCGGTCGGTTCCGGGGACGTACCGGTGCTTGGCACTCCCCGGGTGCTGGCTCTGGTCGAGGCGGCCACCGTCGCGGCGACGGCGATCGGCATGCCCTCCGGGTCGACCACGGTGGGCACCCGCGTCGAGCTGGAACACCTGGCGCCCACGGTCGTCGGCCGGACGGTCCGGGCGCAGGCGCTGCTGGCGACCGTCGACGGCCGCCGGCTGTCGTTCGAGGTCACCGTCAGCGACGGCGATCAGACGGTCGCCCGGGGCCGGGTGGACCGGATCCTGGTGGACCGGCAACGCTTCGTCGAGCGCGCCGGACGTTCCTCGTGACCGCCGGGTTCGTCGAGGTCGCCGACCGGGTGTACGTGCGGCGCGAACCGCTGCTGCGGGTCAACGTCACGCTCGTCGTCGGGGCCGACGAGGCGCTGCTGGTGGACACGCTGTCCTCCGCCGCCCAGGCCGCCGAGCTGCGCGACGCCGTCCGTGCGGTCACCGATCGTCCGCTGACCGTGGTGAACACCCACCACCACTACGACCACTGCTTCGGCAACGCCGTCCTGGCCGGCGACCCACCCCGACCGGTGTACGCGCACGCCCTCGCCGCCGCGGCCCTGCGGGAGCAGCCGGAGCGGCTGCGCCGGGAGGCGTACGAGGAGCTGCGTCACGACCACCCGGCGCTCGCCGCCGAGCTGGCCGCCACCCCACTGCTCGCCCCGACGCACACCGTGCACACCGAGGCGGAGATCGATCTGGGTGGCCGGCCGGTGCTGCTGCGCCACCCGGGTCACGGGCACACCGACGCCGACCTGGTGGTGCACGTGCCCGACGCGGACGTGCTGGTCGCCGGGGACCTGGTGGAGCAGAGCGGGCCGCCCGCCTTCGAGGACTCGTACCCCCTGCAGTGGCCAGACGCCGTCGCGGACCTGCTGCGGCTGACCACCGCGGGTACGGTGGTCGTGCCGGGCCACGGCGACCCGGTGGATGTCGATTTCGTCCGCGCCCAGCACGCCGAGCTGGTGCGGTTGGCCTGGCTGATCCGGGCCGCGCACACCGGCAGCGCGCCGCCCGAGCGGGTGGCCGCCGAGGCCCCCTTCGGCGCCCGCGCCGCCCTGGTCGCCGCCAACCGCGGCTACCTGGAACTGGACGGCACCGCCTAGGTCCCGAAGCGCCGGTCGACGTCGGCGCGGGTGGGCATGGCGGTGGCGCCGCCCGGGGATTCGCAGACCAGGCCGGCCACCCGCAGCGCGAACGCGACACGCGCGATCCAGCCCTGCGGGTCGGTCGGTTCGCCGTCGACGAGCAGGTCGGCGATCAACGCGGCCATCACCGAGTCACCCGCGCCGGTGGCGTCGATCGCGTCGACCTTGGGCGCCCGCACGAGGACCGGGTCGGCGTCGGCGGCGGCGAGCACCGCGCCGGTCGCCCCTAGCGTCACCACCACCGTGGCGGCGCCCAACTCACGCAGGTACGCGGCCACCCCCTCGGCCGGCTCGCCCGGGTAGAGCAGTTGCGCGTCGGCGCCGCTCAACTTCACCACGTGCGCTCCGGCGGCGAATTCGGCCACCACCTCGCGCAGCCCGGCCAGCGCGGCCGGCCCGTCCAGCAGCCGGGGCCGTACGTTCGGGTCGAAGACCCGCAGGCCGGTGGCGAGTGACCAGGCACGGCGGGCGGCGGCCAGGGTGGAGGGTCGCAGCAGCACCACCGAGCCGCAGTAGAGCACGTCGGCGCCCTCCATCAGCGCCAGGTCCAGGTCGTCGGGGCCGAGCAGGCTGTAGGAGGGCGGCTCGCCGTAGAAGCGGAAGTCGGGTTCCGGGCCGGCGAGGGTGACCACGGCCAGCGAGGTGGACGCCGGCGCCGTCACCGCGCCGGCCAGCCCGACGTCGGCGGCGGCCAGGAACGCGCGGATCCGGCCGGCCAGCACGTCGTCGCCCAGCGAGCCGACGAACTGTGCCGCGCCGCCGAGTCGGGCCACCCCGACGGCGACGTTGAGCGGGCCGCCACCGATGGCCTGCCGGTACACCCGTTCGCCGTAGCACTCGCTGTCGATCAGGTCGACGAGCGCCTCGCCGAGCACCACCGCGTATCCCATGCCGCTCCCTCCGTTCGTCGCGGGCCGCCACCGGGCCGCCGCACCAGGCTGGCACAGAGGGCGGCCCGGCGGGCGTGGAAGGCGACGCAAGGCCGCGCTACGCCGGCTCGTGGATCGGCCCGGCGAGCGCCGTCAACGGCCGGCCGGACCCGCCCCACCGGGCCGCGACGATCTGCGCGGCCACGCTCACCGCGGTCTCCTCGGGGGTACGACCACCGAGGTCCAGCCCGATCGGGGAGGCGAGCCGGGCGAGCTGGGCGGTGCTGAGTCCCGCCTCGCGCAGCAGCTTGTGCCGCTCGTCGTGGGTGCGTCGCGAGCCCATCGCCCCGACGTACGCGAGCCGGTGGCGCAGCGCCAGCTCCAGCAGCGGCACGTCGAACCTCGGGTCGTGGGTGAGCACGCAGACCGCCGTGCGTCCGTCGACCCGCCCGGCGTCCAGCTCGGTACGCAGGTAGCGGTGCGGCCACCGCGCCACGACCTCGTGCGCCTCGGGGAACCGCCGTGCGGTGGCGAAGACCGGCCGGGCGTCGCAGACGGTGACCCGGTAGCCGAGGAACGCGCCGATCCGGGCCACGGCGGCGGCGAAGTCGATCGCCCCGAAGACGATCATCCGAGGTGGTGTGGCGTACACGGTCACGAAGAGGCTGAGGCCGAGGCCTCGGCGTTGCCCGTGGTAGCCGTACCGGAGCAGGCCACTGTGTCCGGCGGCGAGCAGCCCGCGGGCGTCGGTGGTGGCGGCGTCGTCGAGCCGGTCGTCGCCGAGCGACCCGGTGACCTGGTCGGCGGTCAGTGCCAGCCGCCGGCCGAGACGCCGGGCCGGATCGGCCGGGGCCGCGCCCTCGCCGGCGTCGGCCGCCACGCAGGTGATCACCGCCGCCGGCTGTCCGGCGCGGCGGGCGGCATCGACCGTCTCCAGCTCGGCGCGGTGGCCGGGATCGATCCGTTCCACGAACACGTCGAGCACGCCACCGCAGGTCAGCCCCACGGCGTACGCGTCGTCGTCGCTGACTCCGTAGCGGGTCATTTCGGGTGCGCCGGTGTCGAGGACGCGGCGGGCCCGTTCGTACAGGTCGGCCTCGACGCAGCCGCCGGAGACGCTGCCGGTGACCGTGCCGTCGGCGGCGACCAGCATGGCGGCGCCGGGTGGTTGTGGCGCGGAGCGCCAGGTGGCGACGACGGTGGCCAGGGCGACCGGCTCGCCCGCGCGGCAGCGGCGGTGCATCTCGTCGAACACGTCCGGCACGCGCCACCTCCCCGCCGCCATTCTTCCTTTTTGGCAGGATATGTCGCGGCCCGTGGCGCTGCGGGCGGTCCGACACATCGAGGACCGGCTATTGCGTGCCGGCCGGGCGGCATGGTGGGATGGCGCGTACCGGGCGGTGCGAGGGCTGCCGCGCCGCCGGTTGCCGGGTTGTTCGACGCGAGGGCGCCGGTCCGTGACAGGACCACTGATGGCGCGCGTCCATTGGCCGCTTCCGGCCAGGCACGTCGCCGTGATCGCCACATCCCACCCGATTGGGCGGGGCGGCTCGGGCGGCACGCCTCGCGAGTCAGGAGATCCCGTGAACCGTTCCCGTACGGCCGCACTGCTCACCGCGGCCCTTACTCTCGCCCTGGGCGCCGTCGCCCTGGCGTCGAGCCCACAGCCGGCCGCCGCGCACGGCGCCGCGATGACCCCGGGCAGCCGCACCTACCTGTGCTGGCAGGACGGCCTGAGCCAGACCGGCGAGATCCGGCCCACCAACCCCGCGTGTTCCGCCGCGGTGGCGCAGAGCGGGGCGAACTCGCTCTACAACTGGTTCAGCGTGCTGCGCTCGGACGCCGGCGGTCGCACCACCGGCTTCATCCCGGACGGGCAGCTGTGCAGCGGCGGCAACTCCGGCTACCGCGGCTACGACCTGCCCCGCACCGACTGGCCGCTGACCCACCTGACCTCGGGTGCGCGGCTGGACTTCCGGTACAGCAACTGGGCGCACCACCCGGGCACCTTCTACTTCTACGTGACGAAGAACAGCTGGAGCCCGACCCGGGCGCTGGCCTGGAGTGACCTGGAGGAGCAGCCGTTCCTCACGGTGACCAACCCGCCGCAGCGCGGCTCGGTCGGCACCAACGACGGGCACTACTACTTCAGCGGCAACCTGCCGTCGGGCAAGAGCGGCCAGCACATCATCTACTCCCGCTGGGTCCGCTCGGACTCGCAGGAGAACTTCTTCGGCTGCTCCGACGTGGTGTTCGACGGCGGCAACGGCCAGGTGACAGGCATCAAGGGTGGCACGACGTCGCCGACCCCGACGCCGACCACCCCGACGCCCACGCCGACCACGCCGACGCCCGGGCCGACCGACCCGCCGCCGACCACCACCACCCCGCCGCCCGCCGGCGGGGACTGCATGGCGGTCTACAAGGTGGTCAGCGCCTGGCAGGGCGGATTCCAGGGCGAGGTCACGATCATGAACCACGGCAGTACGCCGTTCAACGGCTGGACCGCGAGCTGGACCTGGCCCAACGGGCAGTCGATCAGTCAGATCTGGGGTGCGACCCAGGCGTCGTCCGGTTCATCGGTGACAGCCACCAACGTCGCCTACAACGGCACGGTCGCGCCGGAAGGCACCACGACGTTCGGCTTCCTGGCAAGCGCGTCAGGAACGAACGGACTCCCCACGGTCACCTGCGCCCGTCGCTGACCGGATCTCCCCTAGTTGATCAAGAGGTTTGCGTCATCCGGAACCACGTCGGTGACGCAAACCTCTTGATCGACAGGTCAGCGGACCATGCTCCCGACGACCGGCTTCGTGAGCAGTGCGGACTGGTTGCGCTGGATGCCCGGGTCGAGGGTCTTCGCCACGAAGATGGCGTGCCAGATGCAGAAGATCAGCACCGTCCACACCTTGCGGGAGTGGTCGGCCTCCTCCCGCTTGTGCTCGTCGAGCAGCCGCAGCGCGTACGACAGGTCGAGCAGGTCACCGGCCCCCGAGGTGCTCAGCACGTGCCGGGCCCACTCGTACATCTCGCCGCGCAGCCAGACCCGGGTGGGGGTCGGGAAGCCCAACTTCTTGCGGTTCACGATGGCCGGCGGGACGACACCCTGCAACGCCTGACGCATCGCGTACTTGGTGGCGTCCGAGCGCGGCGGCAGCTTCAGGTCCACCGGGATCTTCGCCGCGACGTCGAACACCTCGCGGTCGAGGAACGGCACCCGCACCTCCAGCGAGTGCGACATCGAGATCCGGTCGGCCTTGACCAGGATGTCGCCGCGCAGCCAGGTGTAGAGGTCGACGTACTGCATCTTGGTGACGTCGTCCAGCTCGGTGCACTCGGCGTAGATCGGGGCGGTGACGTCTGTGTAGCGCACCGAGGGGTCGTAGCGGCGCAGCAGGTGCTGCTTCTCCTCCTCGGTGAACATCCGGGCGTTGCCGTAGTAGCGCTCCTCGATCGGGGTGGTGCCGCGCTCCAGGAAGCTCTTGCCCTTGACCCCCTGCGGGATCGCCTTGGAGACCGCCCGCAGGCCCTTCTGCACGCCGCCGGGCAGGCCGTTGACGGTGCCGAGCGACAGCGGCTCCCGGTAGATCGTGTAGCCGCCGAAGAACTCGTCGGCCCCCTCGCCGGAGAGCACCACCGTGACGTGCTCGGCGGCCTTCTTCGCCACGAAGTAGAGCGGTACCAGCGCCGGGTCGGCCACCGGGTCGTCGAGGTGCCAGACGATCTTCGGCAGCGCGTCGATCATGTCCTGCGGACCGATCTTGGTGGGAATGGTGGTGACGTCCAGGTGCCGGGCCGACTCCTGCGCGACGTCGATCTCCGAATATCCCGGCACGTCGTAGCCGACGGTGAAGGTGAGGATGTTCGGGTTGAACTCGCGGGCCAGCGCGACGACCGCGGTCGAGTCGATGCCGCTGGACAGGAACGACCCGACCGGCACGTCGGAGCGCATGTGCATGCGTACGCTCTCGCGCAGCGTCTCCCGGATCTCGTGGTAGAGCCTCTGCTCGTCGTCGACCGGCGCCGGCCGGAACACCGGCCGATACCACCGGCGTACGTCGATCCGCCCGCCCGGCGTCCAGGTCAGGTACTCCCCCGAGCCGATCCGGCTGATGCCCTTGTGCAGCGTGCCGGGCTCCGGCACGTACTGAAGGGTCAGGTAGTGGCTCAGGTTGGCCGCGTCGACACCCGCGTCGCCCTGGTAGTTGCTGTGCGCGAACGGCAGCAGCGCCTTCTTCTCCGAGGCCAGGTAGAGGCCGTCGGCGGTCTCCAGGTAGTGCAGCGGCTTGATGCCGAAGTAGTCGCGGGCGCCGAACGCGCGGCGTTCCTGCCGGTCCCAGATGACGAAGGCGAACATGCCACGCAGGCGGGTGAGCACCTGCTCGCCCCAGAAGTGGTAACCCGCGACGATCACCTCACCGTCACCGGCCGTCGCGAACTGCGCGCCGAAGTTCCGGACGAGCTCGTCCCGCAGCTCGATGTAGTTGTAGATCTCACCGTTGAAGGTCAGCAGGTAACGGCCGTTCGCGTAGGGCAGCGGCTCGTGACTCGACGCGACGTCGATGATGGCGAGCCGCTTGTGGGCGAACACGCCGTCCGCGTACCGGCCGGAGGCGTCGCCGACCACCTCGACCCCTGTCTCGTCGGGGCCGCGGTGGTGCAGGCATTCCAATGCTCCGGCGATGTGGTCGCGGTGCGCGGCGGCGTTGCCGTTCGCGCTGAAGAAGGCCAGGAGTCCGCACATGGTGGTCATCTTTCCACGCGGTCCGTCGGCCCGTCGCAGCCGTCCGTCGATCCGGAGCGCTCCCGGCCGCCACCAACACGAACCGGGCACGCGGTACCGTCGGGACCAGCAACGACGCGGAGGGAGCGGCGCAATGACCGAGGAACGCACCGACGGTACGCCGACAGACGGCACGGAATCGCACGATCCGGACTTCCCGGAGGCGTTCCTGTCCTTCATGCGGCAGGGCTGGCGGGACACCGAACTCCCGGTCACACCCCGTCCCGAGGCGCCCAACTACGCCAAGCGCCGCGCCGCGCTCTCGGCGGCCTTCCCCGGCGAGACACTTGTCATCCCGACCGGCGGCGAGAAGGTCCGCGCCAACGACACCACCTACCCGTTCCGGCCGGGCAGCGACTTCGCCTACCTGACCGGCGACCACGACCCGGACAGCGTGCTGGTGCTGCGCCCGAACGGCTCGGGGCACGACGCAACGCTGTACATGCGGCCCCGCTCCTCGCGGGAGACCGACGAGTTCTTCCGCAGCCGGCACGGCGAGCTGTGGGTCGGCCGGCGACACACCATCGGCGAGAAGTCCACCGAGCTGGGGCTTCCCACCGCCGACCTGACCGGCCTGGAGGCGGCGCTGGCCGACCTGGCACCGGGGCGTACCCGGGTGCTGCGCGGCTTCGACGCCCAGGTCGACGCTGCCGTCCGCCCGTACGACGGGGTCCGCGCCGAGGGGCAGCCGCCCCGTGACCGGGAGCTGGCGATCGCCATCTCGGAGCAGAAGCTGGTCAAGGACGAGTGGGAGATCGGCCAACTCCAGGACGCGATCGACGCCACCGTACGCGGCTTCGAGGACGTGGCCCGGATCCTGCCGGCCGACCGGGCGGTCTCCGAGCGGCTGCTGGAGGGGGTCTTCGCCCTGCGCGCCCGGCACGACGGCAACGACGTCGGGTACGGCTCGATCGTCGGCGCCGGCGAGCACGCCACGATCCTGCACTGGGTGCACAACCACGGCACCACCCGTCCGGGTGACCTGCTGCTGATGGACATGGGCGTCGAGGGGCGCAACCTCTACACCGCCGACGTGACCCGGGTGCTGCCGGTCAACGGCCGGTTCACCGCCCTGCAGCGCCAGGTCTACGACATCGTGTACGCCTCGCAGCAGGCCGGCATCGACGCCATCCGGCCCGGTGTCAAGTTCAAGGACGTCCACCTGACCTGCATGCGGGTGCTCGCCGAGGGCCTGTCCGACCTGGGTCTGCTCCCAGTAGGCGTGGACGAGGCCATGGACGAGAAGTCCTCGGTCTACCGGCGCTGGACGCTGCACGGCTTCGGTCACATGCTCGGCATCGACGTGCACGACTGCTCGAACGCCCGCAAGGAGACGTACCGCGACGGCGCCCTGGGCGAGGGCTACGTGCTCACCGTCGAGCCGGGTCTGTACTTCCAGCCCGAGGACGAGCTGGTCCCCGCAGAGCTGCGCGGCATCGGCATCCGCATCGAGGACGACGTGCTGGTCACCGCGACGGGTGCGGTGAACCTCTCGGCCGGGCTGCCGCGCACCGCCGACGAGGTGGAGACCTGGCTGGCCGAGCAGCGCGAGGCCGGCCTCCGCCTGCCCGGCTGACCCAGGCCCCGCCCCTCCCCCGGCCTCAACCCCGGCCCGAGCCCGAGCCCCGGAGGTCGCCGCCTCGACGTCGGCCTGGGCCAGTGCCCGCAGGTTGCCCGAGCCCTGGGCCTGGACCTGCGTCCAGGTCCAGGGCCTGGGTCTGGATCTGGACCTGGACTCGGGCCGGCGGGTGCGGGACCACCGGCCATGGGCCGGCGCGTTGATCCACTCCAGATCACCGACGTTGCGGTATCCAGCCGCCGGGATACAGCGCTATCGGCGCAATGGAGTGGATCACGCCCACCGCCGGGCAAGATCCACTCGACTTCCGTGATGTCGGGGTTTCCGGCCCGCTCGGAAGGCGCGCTTTCCAGGAACCCGAGTCGATCACTCCCGGCGGCGACACCGAGCGCCCACGCCGAATGGCGAGGAGCACGGCGTTGGCGTTTGGGCTGCTCACGCCCCTTCCTGTCGCGCCGGACGGTTACCGGGGCCCCTGCCCTAACCTGAGGCATATGCGGGGTTTTCTCGGATACGTCCGCCTCGCGAAGATAGTTCTCATACGGTGGGCATCAGTGGCTGCAACCGATTTGTGGCTGGTCGTGGCGCTGCGGGCGGTGCGACCCCGTCTGGTAGTAGGAAGGGCGGAAGGCTCTGATGTCCAACGACGTAACGAGTACCGACGGCGGGGCCTCGACGGCTCCGCCGACACGACGACGACGGGCCCTGTGGGTTGCCGGCGTCGCCGGCCTGACCGGGGTGGTCGGCCTGGCCGCCCTCGGTGGCTTGGCCGCACGGGACGACAAACCCACCTCCGATCGGGTGTCCGACGCCCAGCCGTCGACCAACCGGCAGAACGCCAGCGACGCCGGCGGGAACGCCGACGGCGGTAAGGAGAACGGCGGAAAGGAGAACGGCGGCAACGACGACGAGTGGAGCGGCGGCGACTGGGGTAGCTACGACGACCGCGCCGGCAAGGACGACAAGCGGGACGAGAAGGACCGCACCAAGCAGGTGCCCTGCGACTCGGACAAGCTGATCCAGGCGATCACCTTCGCCAACAGCGGCGACGGCGGTGTGCTGGAGCTGGCCAAGGGCTGCACGTACACCCTGACCCGCAACCAGGACGGCAACGGCCTCCCGGTGATCACCGAGCCCATCACTCTCAAGGGCGAGCACACGACCATTGGTCGTGAGGCCACCGCCGACTACTTCCGCATCCTGAACGTCGGCCCGGGCGGGCAACTCACCCTCAAGGGCCTGAGCATCAAGGGTGGGCAGACCATCCGGAAGGCAATGACCGTGGAGACCGTGGAGCCGGCGACGGTCTGGGGGCCGTACTCGACCTCGGTCCGGACCACCGCGGCGACGGCCAAGCCGGCGGCCACCACCGCTGCGGGCGTCGCGGCCCAGCCGGCAACGGCCACGGCAGCGAAGCCGGCGGCGACCACCGAGTCGGCCACCGCAGCGGCAGCCGAGCCGGCAACGACCAAGCAGCCAGCGGCCGAGGCTGCGGCGGCCAAGGCTGCGGCGGCCAAGGCTGAAGCGGTCAAGGCAAGCAAGGCGGCGGAGCCGACGGCACCGACCGACACGGCAGCGGCAGCCACGCCGGCAGCCGCCGCCAAGCCGGCAGCGGAAGCCAAGCCGGCAGCGGCTACGGCGAAGCCAGTAACTTCAGCGGCCGAGCAGGCAGCGGCAACGGCCCAGGCCCCGACGGCGGCGACGACCGGAGCTCCGGTTGTGCCACTGGTGGAGGAGCCCGGGTTCAACGACGGTGCCGGGGTGCTCGTACAGCCTGGGGGCCGGACGGAGATCCTGGACAGTGAACTGCTCTACAACCAGTCCGGCGGCAACGGCGGCGGGTTGGCGAACTTCGGCAGCGCCAGGCTCAGCAAGAGCACCGTCGCGCACAACACCGCCTTCTTCTACGGCGGGGGCATCTTCAACGCCGGCGTGCTCCAGGTCGACGAGTCGAAGATCACGGACAACACCGGGATCATCGGCGGCGGCGGCATCTCCAACGGTGCGGCGCGGATCTTCACCAAGGATGTCGACGGCGGCGCGGTCTGGGTCTACAAGAGCGAGATCACCGACAACGAGACGCTCGGCTTCGGCGGCGGCGTCCTGGACGTCGAGGGCACCACGACGTTGCACGACACGAAGGTCACCGACAACACGGCGGTCCTCGCGGGTGGCGGCGTGGCCGTGGCCGACAGCCAGCTCACCCTCAAGCAGGCCACGGTGGCGAGGAACAGCACCGCCGGTGTGGGTGGCGGTGTGGCGGTCGCCTTCGACAGCACCGCGACGATCGAGGACACCGCGATCAAGGACAACACCGCCGGTTTCTTCGGCGCCGGCCTCTACAACGAGGACAGCGTCACCACGCTGCGCGACAGCGAGGTGGTGGGCAACCGGGCCATCGGGCCGCTCGGCAGCGGCGGCGGCATCTACAACACGGACGGCGGCGAGATCAGCCTCCACCGGACGACGGTGACGCACAACTTCGCCACCCGGCCGCCCGGCGGGATCTCCAACGGCCTCGGCAGCTTCGTGCGGCTGGACGACGAGTCCACGGTGTCTGCCAACCGCCCCACCAACTGCCTGAACGTTCCCGGTTGCTTCTGACCGGAACGGGTGGCTGATCCACATAGAGGGCGCGCCCCTCCGAGCCGGTCTTCGGCGCGGAGGGGCGTACCCATTTGGGCTGCTCACGGCCCTGCGCCCGGCTTGGGGGGCGCGTCCTGAACCAGGGCTTCCCGACCCCTCCAGACCCGCTACGAACCGAATGTGGGGTTCTTTCGGATAAGCCCGCGAGGCGAGGAACATTCTCATAAGTTGTTTTTGGGAGCTACAACCGATTTGTAGCAGGGGACGTCCGCCTGAGGGCGGCGACCCTGTCTGGTACGAGGAGAGGGCAGAGAGCTCCGATGTCCAACTACCTAACGAACAACGAAGCCTCCGGGCGGGCGGCGGCCAAGCGTCGTCGCAAGCTCTGGCTCGCCAGCGGCGTGGCCGGTTTGACGGGCGTGGTCAGTCTCGCGGCGGTGGGCGTCGCGGGCAGCGCCGGTGCGGGCGGCCTGAACTGGACCACCGCGCAGGTGAGCAAGGACGGCGACCAGCGCGGCGACGAGGGCCGCGACTGGGACAAGGACAAGGACAAGGACCGGGACAAGGACCGGGACAAGGACCACGAGCGCGGGAAGGAGGTGCCCTGCGACACCGACAAGCTGATCCAGGCGATCGTGTTCGCCAACAACAAGCACGGCGGTGTGCTGGAGCTGGCCAAGGGCTGCACCTACAACCTGACCCGCAACGACTACCAGGGCAACGGGCTCCCGGTGATCACCGAGAACATCACCCTCAAGGGTGAGCACACGACGATCGCCCGGGAAGCCACGGCGGACTACTTCCGGATCCTCAACGTCGGCAGCGGTGGGCACCTCACCATCAAGGGCCTGACCATCAAGGGTGGCCAGACCCTCGAACGGTACGACGCCGTCGAGCCGGCGGCCGTCTGGGCGTCCTACTCAGACTCCGAGGCGATCGCCGCGCAGGTGAAGGCGGGCGTTCCGCTGGACCAGGCGCTCAGCGCCCGGCAGGCGAACCCGAAGGCGGGCCTCAAGGCCGCGCCCAAGGTGACGCCGAAGGCCGCGACGAAGGCGGCGCCGGGCGTCGTCACGCCGCTGGTTGAGGAGCCGGACGACAACGACGGTGCCGGCATCCTGGTCCAGCCGGGCGGCGCCGCCGAGATCATCGAGTCCGAGGTCGTCCTGAACCAGTCCGGCGGCAACGGCGGTGGCGTGGCCAACTTCGGCACCACGAAGATCTGGCACAGCACCGTCACCCGTAACACCGCCTTCTTCTTCGGTGGCGGTGTCTTCAACGCCGGCCTGCTCAAGGTCGAGGAGTCGAAGATCACCGACAACACGGCCATCATCGGTGGTGGAGGTATCTCCAACGGCGCCGCCCGGATCTTCAAGGACGACGTCGACGGCGGGACCGTCGAGCTCAAGAAGGCCGAGATCACCGACAACGAGACCCTGGGCTTCGGCGGCGGCTACCTCGACATCGAGGGCAACACCACGGCGTACGAGACCAAGTTCGTCTCGAACACCGCGGTCCTCGCCGGCGGCGGTCTGGCGGCGGCGGACAGCCAGCTGAACCTGCACCACGTCACTGTCGAGAAGAACAGCACCGCCGGTGTCGGTGGCGGTGTGGCCATCGCCTTCGACAGCGCGGTCACGTTCGAGAAGAGCAGCATCAAGGACAACACCGCCGGGTTCTTCGGCGGCGGGCTCTTCAACGCCTTCAGCGTCACCACGCTGCGCGACAGCGAGGTCATCGGCAACCGGGCCATCGGCCCGATCGGGGTCGGCGGCGGCATCTTCAACATCTTCGGCGAGGTCAACCTGTCGAAGACGAAGGTCGCCCACAACTTCTCCACCTTCGCTCCGGGCGGTGTCTTCAGCTTCTTCGGCTACGTGAACGTGGACGACAAGTCGGCGATCACCGCGAACCGTCCGACGAACTGCCTGGCCATCCCGGGCGGCACCATCGAGAACTGCTTCGCCTGATCACTCTCGGGTGACAGCAGCAGGACCCAAGAGACCGGCCCCCTTCCGCGCGACGCGGAAGGGGGCCGGTCCGTCGTCACCTCTGGACGAACACCGCCACGCTGCGCGCCGGCACGGTGAACGTGCCGGACGCCCGGTCGAACGCGGCGGTCCGCAGCACCGGGTCGGCCGACGTCAGCAGCACCGGGTGCAGTGCCACGTTCGCGCCGCGCAGACCGGTCACCGTCTGCGCCGCCGCCGTCGGGGTGCTGTTGAAGACGACGGTCAGCGACGTGTACGGCCCGCCCAGCCCGCGGGCGTCCAGGGTCATGGTGAGCACGCCCGGCGTCTCCTGCGCACCGGACAGCGGGAACGCCACCCGCCGCTGCACCTGCTCGGCGGTTGCCAGCCCGAAGACCGGCGACGACGCCCGGATGCGCAGCAGTTCGGCGTACCGGGCGTCGGTGGTGCCGATCGCCGCGCAGTCCGGCACCAGCGCCGGGTCGGCCAGCAGCGGCCTCGCGTACGACCACTTGTCCTCGTTGTCGGGCGCGGGCGGCAGACCGGCGCCGAAGCCGTTGCCCTGTTCGCAGTTCCAGCGGATCTGGTTGAACCAGTCGCCGGAGTTGTACGAGTTGCGGTCCAGCGACTTCGACCGCAGCCGTTCGGTGCCGGCGGTGACGAACCCGGTGCCCTGCCCCAGCACCACCGTGCCCAGCGCCAGCACCTGCATCCGGGAGCGGTCCGCCGCCGCCGTGGCCTGCGGCAGTTTGTACGCCAACGCGTCGTACAGGATCTCGTTGTCGTGCGCGTCGACGTAGGTGACGGCCTCCCCCGGCGCTGCCGTGTAGCCGGCCGGGGAGCCGTTGTAGTCCACCTGCGCGCCGGTGACCTGCCGTCCGGCGGTGTCGGTGAACCGGTATCCGCGCAGATTGCCGGTGAGCCCGACCTTGATCAGGTCGTGGGCGTGCAGCAGGCGGGCCTTCTGCTCGGCCGCCGACCCGTTGACGGCGTCGCCGTTCGGGTCGGTGTAGAGGCCGGACGCGAAGCCCTGGACGCGCGGGTTGGCGTCGAACGGGCCGCCGCCGCGCACCGCGTCGCGCAGCCGGTCGTTGAAGGTGCCGATGCCGGTGCCGGCCATGTTGGCCTGGGTGGCCTGCACGAACCGGGCGTCGTTGGCGACCTCGCCGAAGTTCCAGCCCTCGCCGTAGAGCATGATCGCCTTGCCGTCCACGCCGTCGCGGGCGACGGTCAGCCGGTCGAGGGCCTTGCGGACGGCCAGGATGTTCGCCTTCGGGTGGTGCCCCATCAGGTCGAACCGGAACCCGTCCACCTTGTACTGCGTGGCCCAGGTGACAAGCGAGTCGACCACCAGCTTGCCCATCATGGTGTGCTCGGGTGCGGTGTTGGCGCAGCAGGTGGAGTTGGCCACCGTGCCGTCCTCCAGCAGCCGCTGGTAGTAGCCGGGCACGATCTGGTCGAGCACCGACTTGTCGTCGGTGCCGGCCGCCGAGGTGTGGTTGTAGACCACGTCCATGACCACCCGCAGGCCGGCGTCGTTCACCCCGGCGACCATCCGCCGGAACTCGGCGGTCCGCGCCGCGCCGGCCGGGTCGACGGCGTAGCCGCCCTCGGGCACGGTGTAGTGCAGCGGGTCGTACCCCCAGTTGTAGCCGTCGGTTTCGGCGACCGCCGTTACGCACTTCTGCTGCTCGGCCGAGTCTGGCGGGAGCGCCGCCAGGTCGCAGGCCGGCTGGCGCTGCTCGGCCCGCTTCTCCGGAATGGTCGCGAAGTCGAACGCCGGCAGCAGGTGCAGGTGGGTGACCCCGGAGTCGCCGAGCGCCCGCAGGTGGGTCATGCCGGCGCTCTTCGGCTCGGTGAACGCGAGGAACGTCCCCCGCCGCTCGGCCGGCACGGTCTCGTCGGCGATGGAGAAGTCCCGCACGGACAGCTCGGTGATCTGCGCCTTCGCGGCCGGCACCGGTGCCGGTTTGCGCAGCGTGCGCCACCCGGGAGGGGCCAGCGCCGGGTCGTTCAGGTCGACGAGTTGGCTGTGCGTGGAGTCCGCGGCGAGGGCCACCGAGTAGGGGTCGGTGACCGACGCGGTGACCACCCGCTGCGCCGCCGGCTGCCACGCCTGCACCTGGTAGCGGTAGTACTTCCCGACCCAGGAGTGGTTGCCGCGCACCGACCACACACCGGTGCGGTCGTCGCGGCGCATCGGCACCGTCGTCGGCTGCGCGGTGGGTGAGTCGAACAGGTGCAGCGCCACGCTCCGGGCGGTCGGCGCCCACAGCGCGAGGCTCGGCGTCCGGCCCGCGAAGGTGGGCCCGAGGGTGGCGTCGGCCGCCCGCGCGTACACGTCGTCGAGCACGCCGGGGATCTGCACGCCTGTCGCTGCGAGCAGCGCCCCCTTGGCGTCGCGTTCGGTGACCAGCAGTTGCCCGCGCAGCGCCGCCGGGACCTTGGCCAGGTCACCCCGGTCCAGGACCAAGCTGCGGTACGACCACAGGTGCGGGAACGCCGTGCGCTGGGCCTCGGTGAGCCCGTTGCGCTGCGCGGACAACGGCAGACTGGTGTACGTCCCGGTCAGCTCCCCGTCGACCACGCTGACCCCGCCGGTCGGCGCGGTGACAAGCGCGTACGTCCTGCCGTCGGTCGGTGGTGTCTGCCAGGCGATGGTGGACCTGTCGATCCAGTGCGCCTTCTGCCTGCTGATGTCGGTGTCCCCGCTGGCGCTGGTCGCGGTCGTCGGCAGCAGGCGGCCCGGGGTGGCGGCGAGCAGCCACACCTCCCGGCCCGCGCTGGCGAAGTCGAGCCGCTGGTCGTCGGGCAGGTCCTTGGTGTCGCCCTTGTGGATGATGTAGTTCAGCCCGGTGGCGCCGGCCGCCAGCGGCACCCGGAACACCGCGCCGAACGCGTCGACCGAGGTCGGCGTGAGCGGGCTGGACCACTCCGTCGGGGTGGCCGCGCCGTCCCACAGGTGCAGGCCCCAGCCGTCGTAGTTGCCGTCGGCCCGCCGGTAGTGGATCACGGCGGTGCCCTCCTCGACCGGCGGGGCCGGTTCACCGGCGGCTTCCTGCCGGGTCGGGTAGATCGCCGGGTCGCCCTGCTTGAGCCAGATCTCACCGGTGGAGGTGACGTCGATGCTGCGGTCCTGGGCGACGTCCTTGGTGCCGTTGGAGTCGACCACCACGAAACCCACGGACTTCGCGCCCGGCTTGAGTTTCACCCACGCGAACCGGCCGTAGGAGTCCTCGCCGGCGAACGGCTGCCCCTTGGGCCACTCGGTGACGTACGCCGGGTCGATGTCACCCCACGCGTACAGCCCCCAGTCGTCGTACCCACCGGCGGGGCGCTGGTAGTGCACCACCGCCCACTCCCGGGACTTGCCGACCGGCGGCGTACCGACGACGGCGGTGGACCGGGCCGTGGCGGTGCGGCCCCGGCCGTCGCGGACCACCGCCTTGTACTCGACCCGGGTGCCGCCGGCCAGGCCGGTCAGGTCGTGCTGCACGGTGTACGGCGCGTGGTCGGCGCTGCCCAGCAGCGTCCACTTCCCGCCCGCGACCCGGGCCGCGACGGTGACTGTGGCGAGGGGGTCACCGGTCACCTGGGCGGTGACGGCGGCCCGGGTGGCGACGGGCGCGTCCGGGGCCGGGCTGGTGATGGTGACGCGCGGCGCGCCGGCCGGGCGCGCGATGGGGGTGCCGGCCCGGTGCACCACCGCCGACAGCGGCGGCACGGTGAGGGTCAGTCTGCCGTCGGCGCCCGCCGTGGCGGTCTGGCTGCCGCCGTAGATGCCGGTGAAGGTGGCGCCGGCCGACCAGGTGTCCACGGTGACAGTCTGCGCGGTGTCGGCGTTGTTCACCGCCACCACGTACTCGGTGCGGTCGGCGGGGGCGATCCGGGAGGCGGCGAAGACACCCGGACCGTCGGTGGCGTACCTGGTGACCTGCACACCGTCGCGCAGCGCCGGGTGCGCCTGGCGTAGCCGGCCCAGCTCGGCGATGGTCCGGTACAGCGGATGGTTCGTGTCGAACTGGTCGCTGGCGTGGGTGCGGTCGGTGCCGAGCAGGTCGTCGTCGAGGTAGTCGGGGACCTTCGACGCGAACATGTCCTGGCGGGCGTCCTTGTCCCCGCCGGGGCCGGTGAAGCCCTGCTCGTCACCGGAGTAGACCACCGGCTGGCCACGGGTGAGGAACATCAGCTGGTGGGCGAGCTGGTCACGGCGCAGGTGGCTTGCCTCATCGGTGCCGCCGCCGGCGATGAACGAGCCGATCCGACCCATGTCGTGGTTGCCCAGGAAGGTGGTCAGTCGACCGGCGTCGGTGTCCCGGGCGGCGTACAGGTCGTCGCGGGCGTACACGTCGGCCAGTGCCTTCGCCGAGCCGGAGCCCGCCGTGTAGCCGCGCGCGGCCTCCTGGAAGGCGAAGTCGAGGGTGGCCGGCAGCCCGCCCTGCCGGACATAGCTGGAGGTGATCTCCGGGTCGGCGCTGTACACCTCGCCGAACATGAAGAAGTCCTTCTTGCCGGCCTTCTCGGCGGCCCGCTCGATGCCCGCGCTGAACTGCGGCCAGAAGTCCATGTTGACGTGCTTCACGGTGTCCAGCCGGAACCCGTCGACGCCTGTCGCGCCGATCCAGTCCCCGTACGCCTTGGTCAACCCCCGCACCACCTCGGGACGTTCGGTCCACAGGTCGTCCAGGCCGAAGAAGTCGCCGTACTCGCTGTTCTCGCCGGCGAAGGTGGAGTCGCCCCGGTTGTGGTACATGGTGGCGTCGTTCAGCCAGGCCGGCACCTTCACGGTGGCGTCTCCCGGCTCGTCGAACGTCGGCGTGTACGGGAACGACTCCCGGTCGACCGGCGGGAAGGCGCGGCTGCCGTCGGCGTAGTTCCGGTCCTCGAACGCCCGCCCCTGCGCGTCGGTGTACGGCGAGGTCGCCTTGTCCACGTAGGCGTACTTGTCCTCGGCGTACCTGATGACGTCGGCGGTGTGGTTGACGATCACATCGAGGTAGATCTTGATTCCGCGCTGGTGGGCGAGCCTGACCAGCCGCTTCATCTCCTCGTTGGTGCCGAAGTGCGGGTCCACCTGGGTGAAGTCGGTGATCCAGTAACCGTGGTAGCCGGCCGAGACGTCGTCTCCCTCGCCCTGCACGGGACGATTCTTGAAGATCGGGGCGAGCCAGATGGCAGTGGTGCCCATCCCCTGGATGTAGTCGAGCTTGTCGATGACGCCCTTGAGGTCGCCGCCGTGGTAGAAGCCCTTGTCGGCCGGGTCGAGCCCGGTGCGCAGCCGGTCGCCGGTGAGGCCACCGCGGTCGTTGCGGGGGTCGCCGTTGGCGAACCGGTCCGGCAGGACGAAGTAGAACTGCTCGGCGCGTGCGGAGGTGCCGCCCGCCTTCAGCAGCGCGTCGGCGGTGGGTTCGTCGCGCCACTGGACGGCGCCGGCGGCGGCCAGGGCGTCGGCACCGGACGGACGGGGGTCGTCGGTGGCGCCGAGCTGGCGCACCGCGACCGGGGCGCCGACGAGGGTGACGGTGAGCAGAGAGACGAGAGCCAGCAGGGCGGTGCGCGGTATCGGCGGGGGTTTCATCGACGCCTTCCTCTGGTGGATTGGCCGCACGCTAACCCTTGCCGAAACATTCTGCAATACCTTGCAAACATAGTCGCAACAAAGCAGCGTCCTTGCGGAAGCAGCGCGTCAGAAGCCGCTACACCGCACCCCGTCGACCGTGCACCCCCGCGGCGTGACGGACGCCCGCTCCAGGTGGAATCGCAGCGCCGCCGACCCGCCGGGCGGCACGTCAACCCCGCTGACGTACGTGAAACCGCCGTCGAACTGCCGCACCGTCCCCTGTGGCACACCCTCCACCCAGGTCGTCACCAGCCGTCCACCTGCGGAGAACTCGAAGCGCACCGTCCAACCACGACGGACGCCTGACGCGTTGACGATGAGCACCTCACCGATGAACCCGCCGTCGAAGCTCTGCACCACCCGGTACCGGCCACTGACCGCCGGCGCCTGCGGAACGCGCGTGGGCGCCCGCGTCGGCGTCGCCCCGGCCGTCGGCGCCCGCGACACCGCCGGGCCGCTCGACGGCACCCCGCTCGCACGCGGCGACAGCCCCGGCAACAGCGCCGCCGTCGACGACCCCGTCGGCGTCGGCGTCGGCTCACCCGACGGAACCGGCGGCTCCTGCGGCAACGGCAACGCCGGCGGAGGCGACCCGGCGTCCGGCGCCGGACTACGCCCCCGGTACGCGCCCAAAGCCACGATGAGCAGCACCACCATCACCACGACACCGGCCAGCACCACGATCCAGGGCGACGAGGCGATGGCGACCGGACCACTGGACGGTCGACGGGCACGACGCATGCCGGACATGTACCTCCCTCAGCAGGCCGTCCGGGCAGCGTAGCGACCGACGGCCAGGCCCGGAAGCGCCGACGACGACCCGGCGATCAGCCGAGGCGGCAGGCCAGCCCGTTCACCGTGCACCGCAGCGGCCGGGTCCCCGACTCGCCCCAGCCCAGCCGCAACCGCACCGTCCAGGTGTCGCCCGGAGCCAACGAACGGGTGCCCCGCAGGACGAACTCGCCGTCGCCCCTCCCCCACACGGAAACCCCCGAGTCGTCGTTCACCCGCAGCGCCCACACGTCGTCGTCGTACGCCAACTCCACCCGCCAGTCCACCGACTGGCCCGTGGAGTTCGTGACCGACAGCACCGCGGCGGTCCCGTCGCGGCCATCCGTGCCGACCTCGTACCGCGCGCTCACCGTCCTCGCCGACGTCGACGCCGCCGCCGGCCCGCTCACCCGCCCGGGCGACGGCGACGCCGTGGCGACCCGGGGCGACGGCGCCCTACT
Source organism: Micromonospora orduensis (assembly GCF_006228125.1). Lineage (GTDB taxonomy): Bacteria > Actinomycetota > Actinomycetes > Mycobacteriales > Micromonosporaceae > Micromonospora > Micromonospora orduensis. The sequence goes on from NZ_VDFY01000116.1 coordinate 24,839, forward strand.
GCTCCGCGACGGCCGCGGCGACACCGTCCGCCGCTCCACCCCCGCCGGCGTCGGCCCACCCGTGGGCGACACGGCCGCCGGCACCGTCGGCAGGAACACCGGCGGCGCGGCCCGCGGCCCGTCACCCCTCTCCCGGGTACGGAACGACAGCAACGCGACAACCAGCAACGCCACCAGCACACACACGCCGAGCAGCACCACAACCCACGGCACCGACGCCAACAGTCGAGCCGTCCGCGCCTCTGCCGCACCCTCCGGCCGCACCGCCATCAGGTCTCCCCTCGTCCCCACCGACGCGCCAGCGTAGCCAGCACCGACGGATCGGGCCGATCGGCCCACCCGACACCACGAACGGGCCGGTCGCGCAGACGACCCCGGCCGATCAGGCCGTCCGGACGACCGTGCAGATGACCGGCTCCGCATCGGCGGTACGCAGCAGATAGCGGTACCGCTCACCAGGCACCGCACACCCCCGGCTGTCCAGGAACTCCCACTCCACCGCCACCATGACCAGCAGCGCGGACAACGGCTGGACGTCCTCGATCCGGGCGTGCGCCGCGACCAGCTCCCGGTCCTGGTAGTCCGGGGCGGCGCCCACGAAGGACAGCGCCACCGCCGCCGGCGAGGTGAACGAGAAACTGTACGTGTCGGCCACCACCAGTCCGGGCAGGGCGTAACAGCCGGCGAGGGCCGGCAGGTCACCGGAGACCAGCGCCACGCCGTACCGGTCGAAGAAGTCCGCCAGCGTGTCGAGATCGGTGGAGGCGTTCACGGCGACAGCAATTGCCGGTCACCGGCCCGGTCAAACCTCAACGCGACGGAACGTGGACCTCGATCTCCGCACCCAGCCCCGCACCCGAGGCCAGACCCAGATCGTCCCCGCTCCAGAACCGCCCCGGGTCGTACCAGTTCGGACGCCGTCCCGCCGGCAGCAACCCCATCGCCTCATAGGTCACCGCCACCACCTCCGCGCAGTACGCCGTCTCCAAGGCCCGCTCCCGCGCCCGCGCCTCGGACGTCCGGGCCGGCCGGGACCCGAGGCGCCCGGGACGCGGCAGCGCCGGCACCCGCCCCCGCACCCACCGCCACGCCAGTTGCGCCGTCGACGGGAACGGCGTCCCGTCCAGGCGCGCGATCGTCCGCAGCACGGCCCGTTCCATCTCCCCGTCCGCCGGCGGGTCGAGCTGCCGCAACCAGGCCCGCTGGCCGTACCGGTTGGCCCAGACGCAGACCGCGTCACGCAGGTCGTGCAACTGCACGCCCCGCTGATGACCGCCCGACCACAGATCGGGCAGCGACCGGCCCAGCTCCGCGTGCCACATCAGCGGCGGCATGTCGTCCAGCACCACCGCCATCCCGACGTGGTTCACCGGGCTGTTGGTGGTCAACTGGATCGCCCGGTCCGGCACGCTGCGGCCCCGGAACACCCACACGTCACCGGTGCGGGTCAACTCGACGGCCTCATCCAGGCTGATGCTCATGAGGGTCTACCCTAGGCCGATGCGGCAACGGATGCGGTGGTGGAAGGTCCTCGGGCTCGCCGGCCTCGCCGGCGTCGCGGCGTCCGGCGTGGTCATCGCCCGCGCCGAACGACGGCGGCGCGCGTACACCCCCGAGGAGATCCGGCAGCGACTGCTGGAACGGCACGCCCAGGCCGGGGAGACCTCCCCTGTGGACGACACGCGGGGCACCGTCACCGACGGGTGACCGATATCGTGCGGAGATGACGACGCCCGTCGCCGAGCGACCCTTCGTCCTGACCACACCCCCCGCGCCCGTCGAACGGCACGGCACCGTCGACCTGCACCTGCCCGCCCGCACCGGGCCGGCGCCGGCCGTCGTCGTGGTGCACGGCGCACCACTGCCACCAGACGTGCCCGACCCCCGCGACTGGCTGCTCTACCGCGGCTACGGCGCACTGCTCGCCGAGAGCGGCGTGGTCGGCGCGCTGATCAGCTACCAGGTCACCGACCTGTCGGCACTGCCCGCCTCGGCCGACGACATCGCCGCGATGGTCGAGCAGGTCCGCGCCGACCCCCGGGTCGACCCCGACCGGGTGGTGCTCTGGTTCTTCTCCGGCGGAGGCCTCTTCGCCGCCGACTGGCTCCGCGACGCGCCGCCCTGGCTGCGCGGAATCGCCCTGACCTACCCGCTGCTCGTCCCGTTCCCCGGCTGGGACGTCGACGCGCGGTTCCTCCCCGTCGACGCGCTCGCCTCCGGCCCCGGCGTCCCGCTGGTGCTGACCCGCGCCGGACGGGACATCCCCCCGGTCCTGGCCGGCATCGACGCGTTCCTTCCCGCGGCGACCACCCACGGCTGGCAGGTCCAGGTCATCGAGGTGCCGGACGGGCAGCACTCCTTCGAGATCCTCGACCACACTGCGCGGTCCAGCGAAGCCGTACTCGCCGCCCGCGACGCGGTCCTCGCCCTGCTCGACACCCCCTGACCCACCGCGCAGACCCCGCAGGTCGCCTCTCCTCGCATGATCGTGCTCGATCCCTGTTCCAGTGGTCTCCCGCGCACCCCCGAGGGGCCTCTTTCCGGGATCGAGCACGGTTCGGGACCGTGCGGAGCCATTTGTCCGGTTTGGCGGTGAGTGTCCGGGACCGCTGTGGTCTTCGGCGGCATTCGGGGTCCGAGGCGGTCAAGATTCGCGCAACTTTCGGGGAGTTGCTGCCTCAGCGCGTGGTGAGGCAGCAGTTTCCCGGATACTGCGCGGATCTTGAGAGTGTGGGCTGCGCCTTGTGTCCGCTCGCGCCTGGTGACCCCGGCGGGGGTGGGCTGTGCGGGGTTCGGGTTG
>NZ_VDFY01000135.1 GCF_006228125.1 Micromonospora orduensis
CGACTCAAAGACCGCGACCTCGGCCGCGTCCCACCGGCCACCAAGACAAACGACTAAAGATCAACCAACCCGAGGTGGTCCACTTTCAGCCGGACCACGGTGGTCAGGGTTGAGGCGGCGTTGACAAAGGGATGGAACTAGCGGATTGAGTTGCTTGGGGACGCTCGGCTACGGCCTGACATCTCTGCATACGATCAGCGGGTATGGGGCGAAGTGGAGGCTGGGGCAGTTCGCGGCCAACGTCCTTGTCCAGATGTCCTATTTGGCCCTGACGCTACCCATAGCTGTCGTGGACATACTCATCCAACGCTCGGCGTTGTATCACGTAGGTCCTGATCCCGATCTGTATCTGACGTCCTTAATACCGGACAGCCGGCTGCCAGCGAAGTGACCCAAACTGTCTGTGCGTCTTCAAGGCGGCCCTGAACGGGCCGCACGCGCCGCCGCTCTGTGGCCGTGACGCCTGATGCCCGGCGGCTGGCGCGGACAGCGGGGAGGCCGTGCGGGCCGCAGGAGAACGACAGGCCGTCGAATACTGAAGGGGGTGGGCGCCGGTGGCCGGCCACGAGCCCGCGCGGCGTAGGGAAGCGCACGCCGGCCGCGCCGAGCTGGCGGCGGTCGCGGTGTTGCGGTTCGAGCGCCTCCGGCGGGGACGCTCGCTCCGGCTCCAGGATGGCCGGGGCTTCGTCGGCGGGGTCGCGGTCCGTGGGGCATCCCGTGTGCGATCGACCCGCTCCCCAGGAGGGCGGGTAGACGGCACACGGGATGGCAAAGCGTGCTGTTCCTCGCCAGGTCGATATTGCTGCAAAGGGAGCGGCAGAGGAGCGCGCGAGATTTGTCGGCTCTCGGACCGGTCGCAATCGTTGAGGTTCCCGGTAACGTAGTTCGGATGCCTAACGGCAGGGGTTGCTCACCGAACCATTTGGAGGCTGCGATGCTGGCGGAGACGTTGAGTGCGTTGGCAGGTGCTGGTGGTACGGCTTTGGTTGGCGCGGTGGCTACAGACAGCTGGCAGCTGGCCAAACATGGGTTCGCTCAGTTGTTCGGGCGAGGTGATCAGACTCGGGCCGCTGCAGTCGAGGGACGGCTGGAGCGCACCCGTTCCGTTGTGGAAGCTGTGCCGCAGGATGAGCGTGTGCGTTTGGAACAGCAAGCGGCATGGACGGCGCGTCTGGAGGACTTGTTGAGCGATCACCCGGAGGTCGCCAAGGAGTTGCAGGCTCTGGTGGAGCAGGTTACTCAGGCTGCGGGGACACGTTCGGCAGGTCATGTGATACAGCACGGGGTGGCCTATGGCCAGGCTCAGCAGGTCGTCCAGGGCCACGGTCAGCAAACGAACGTGTTCGGCAGCCGTGGCGGCCAGGCGTGACGATGAACGGCGCTGAGCCCGGCGCGCTCCCGAACGAGTCACTGGTGACGCCGGCATCTGGTGTAACGCAGGCGGTGTGGACTGCCGGAGAGGGCAGCACCGGGGCGCAGGGGACCGGCAACCAACTCAACATCTTCCTGCATCACCCACCAGCTCAGCGGCCCACGGTCAGAGACATCGCGCCAGCAGCATCGCCGGCCGAGCGGGTCGCGGGCGCACTACCCGACGTATGGAGCATGGGTCCTCGTAACCCTGGTTTTGCCGGACGAGAGGGTGAACTCGGGCGATTGCGAGAGCAGTTGCGTGCGGGTGGCGCGGCGGTGGTGCACGCGCTGCATGGCATGGGGGGAATCGGTAAGACCCAACTCGCTACCGAGTACGCCTACCGCTACGCGGCGGACTACGACGTGGTGTGGTGGATATCGGCCGAACAGGCCGGGCTGATTGGTGAGCAGTACAGCGCGCTGGGTGCAAGCCTCGGCCTCGTTGCGTCAGATGCGGACAGTGTGACTGCGGCCCATGCGGTCAAGAGCCATCTGCGCATTCGTGATCGATGGCTGTTGATCTTCGACAATGCCGAGTCGCCGGACGACATCGGTCAATGGTTGCCCGGAGGGCCGGGGCACGTCATCATCACCTCCCGGCACCAACGCTGGACGCAGCTGGCTGTAGCGGTTGAGGTTGACGTCTTGACCAGGGCTGAGTCGATTCTCCTGCTGACCGCCCACCATCCGATGCTTAACCCAGGCCAAGCTGACGAGTTGGCCGATGCCCTGGGTGACCTTCCACTGGCGCTCGTGCAGGCAGCCAGCTTCTTGACTGAAACCGGCATGTCGACGCAGGAGTACCGACAGGCTCTGACGAGCCAGGCGGGCGAAGTACTCGGCGAGGGCCGCCCGGTCAGCTATCCGCGCTCGCTGGCTGCAACGATCGCGGTCAGCAGCGGCCGTCTCGCTGACATCGACCCTGCGTCTCTGGGGATCCTCCGGTTGTGCGCATTCCTGGCTCCGGCGCCGGTGCCCGTGGAGTTGCTGGCCGCGATTGTGCAGTTTGAGGCGGCAACCCAGGATGACTCCTGGGGGTTGACTCCGCTGGCGGCGGTGATCGACAAACCGTTGGCACGGGCGCGTAGCGTCGCCCGCATCGGCGACTACGGTTTGGCGAAGGTCTCTGTTGAGGGCATCAGTGTGCATCGACTGGTGCAGGCCGTGTTGCGCGATCAGCTGGGTCCGACTGCAGTCGAGCAGCTGCGGACGCGAATCGAAGCTGTGCTTAGCATGGCCGAGCCGGGCGACCCGCGTAACCCCGCCGCTTGGCAAGGCTGGGCTCGCCTGCTGCCACACCTTCTCGCAGCAGATCCCGCCTCCTCCGGCAACTTGGGCCTCCGCGACTTGGCCTGCCGGGCGATCGTGTTCCTGATCGTTCGCGGCGACGCCCGACCAGCGCAGCGGCTAGCCGACCGTCTCTATCAGCAGTGGCGTCAAAGGCTTGGACCAGACCACCCTCAGGCTTTGAAAGCTGCGACGGAACTGGTCTGGGCATATCGGGATCTTGGCGAGTTCAACCAGCTGCGTCCGCTGATCGAGGACACCTTGGCCCGCCAGAGAGTGACCCTGGGAGAGGACCATCCTGACACCCTTCGATCAATGAGCGACCTTGCCGTTGTCCTGGACGCGCAGGGTATGCATGAGAAGGCATACCAGTTGGATCAGGAGGTCTTGGAGCGGCGGCGGCGGGTGCTGGGCGAGGACCATCCCGACACCTTGATGTCCGCCGGCAACTTGGCTGGTTCGTCGGCCAGCCTCGGCAGGTATCAGCAGGCGCGGGAGATGCAGCAGGACGTCCTGGAGCGGCGGCGGCGGGTGCTGGGCGATGATCACCCGGGTACCTGGCACGCCCAGGGCAACCTAGCCGTCACCCTCAATCGGTTGGGCGAGTATGAGCAGGCGCGGCGTATGGAAGAGGATGTGCTGGAGCGGCGACGGCTGCTGCTGGGCGAGGATCACCCTGACACCCTCACCGCCGCCAACAACCTGGCTGCCACGCTCCACCGCCTTGGGAACTTCATGCAGGCGCGGCAGATGCAGCAGGACGTCCTGGAGCGGCAGCGGCGGGTGCTCGGCGAGAATCACCCGGACACCCTGAGCACCGTCAGCGGCTTGGCCGGCACGCTGTACCAACTCGAAGAGTATGAGCAGGCGCGGCGCATGCAAGAGGATGTGCTGGATCGGCGACGGCAGGTCCTAGGCGAGGATCATCCCGACACCCTGGCCGCCTTCAGCAGCCTGGCCACCACGCTCAACCGGTTGGGCGAGTATGAGCGGGCGCGGCGCATGCAAGAGGATGTGCTGGATCGGCGACGGCAGGTCCTAGGCGAGGATCATCCCGACACCCTGGCCGCCTTCAGCAGCCTGGCCACCACGCTCTACCACCTCGGTAAAAGTGAGCAGGCGCGGCGCATAGAAGAGGGCGTGCTGAAGCAGCGGCGGCGGCTGCTTGGCGAGGACCACCCCGAAACATTGGTTGCAGCGGTGAACCTTGCAATGTCCCTCGCGGCCCTGCACCAAAAGATTCCGGCACGTCAAGCGGCCGAATATGGATATCGGGGACTTCGAGCCGTGTTGGGAAGTGAACATCCTATGACCGAATGGGCTCGCCTGGAAGTGAACAAAATCGCCGCTTCCATGGGCGGAAGAGGTCCGAAAAGAAGCGGCCGTCGTAGGTAAGGTGATCCGCGAAGGAACCTCCGGAGGTTGTCTTGTGTGGATCCTTCAGCATCATGTCGGGGTGCAGGCTGATCACAGCAGCGAGACCGGGTGCTGTCGGTGGCGGGGACGCCCGTCAGGGTTCCCGCATCCGGGATCTGAGCACGTCGAACTCGCAACCCGGAGCGTCCGGGTCGAAGCCGTGCTCGATCAGCCAACGGGCCACCGCCAGGCTGCGCAGTGACCACCAGGCGCGGATGACGTCCCGGTCGGCGCCGGCGCCGTAGCCGGCGAGCAGGTCGTCCAGGCGTTCCTCGTGCCCGAGCGTCAGGGTGGCGAGGTCGAACATGGCGTCGCCGGGAGCGGCCTCGGACCAGTCGATGACGCCGGTGACCTCGTCGCCGTCGACGAACACATGGGTGATCTGCAGGTCGCCGTGGATGAAGACCGGCTTGCACGGCCGGAGCGCGGCCTCGGCGATCTCGCGGTTGCGCCGGATCACCTCGGCGGGCAGAACGGCGTTGGCGAGCAGCCACGCGCACTCGCTGTCGAGCTCTGCCGCCACGTCGTCGAGCCTGCGCCCCGGCCACGGCGGCAACGGCGCATCGTGCAACCTGCGGATCGCGGCCCCCGCCGCGGCCCACGCCGCCGGCGACGCCGGCGACGGTTCGCCGAGGACGCCGAGTGCCCTGCCGGGTACGGCGGCGATCGCGAGCACGGGCGGCTCGCGCCAGAGGATCGCCGGGGTCGGTATCGGCGCCAGGGCCATCGCCCGCACCTCGACGTCGGCGTGCGCGGGGTCGCCGTCGACCTTCAGGAACACGTCGCCGACGCGCAGCGTCACGCGCTGGCTGTGGGCGACGACGACTTCGACCTCTTCCATACCGTCCATCCTGGCGGTGGCGGTTGCCGATGTCGCCGGACTTTGCGGGCGGCCTCTCCGGTCTACTGTGGAAGAGCCGAGTCAGCCGGTGAGTCCGACACCTGCTCCGCAGCGCACCAGCAGCAAGCCGCCGTCCCGGCCGGTCGCCAAGCCGACGATCAGTAAGCCGAAGCCGAAGCCGACCACCGCGAAACCGAAACCACCTTCTGTTCCGACGGTGCATCCCGGTGCGTTCTGCTCCAGGCAGGGAGCGCGTGGGGTGACCAAGACCGGTAGACCGATGGTGTGCACGACCACCGCGACGGATTCCAGAAAGCGGTGGCGGGCAGCGTGATCCCCCGGAGCGACGAAGCCCGGCCACCTACACTGTGGCCGGGCTTCGTTGTCGGTGAAGGGATGTCGAGAACGGGGTGAGGGCTCCGTCCCAGGGGTGGAGGCGGCCACGGTGGCCGTACCGGACCAAGGAGATCCCAGCATGGCGATCCAGCGGATGGACAACGTCCTCATCGTCGTCGAGGACCTCGACGCTGTCATCGCGTTCTTCGTCGCACTCGGCATGGAGGTGGAGGGCCGGGGGCCGGTCGAGGGACGGTGGGTGGAGCGGGTCATCGGGATCGACGACGTCCGCCAGGAAGTCGCGATGCTGCGGACCCCGGACGGCCACGGCAAGGTCGAGCTGGCCATGTTCCACACGCCGAAGGCGATCAGCGCCGAGCCGAGGGACGCGCCGGCGAACACACTGGGCATCCGACGCGTCATGTTCGCCGTCGACGACATCGAGGACGTCATCGCACGGCTGCGGGCGCACGGAGCCGAACTCGTCGGCGACCTGGAGCGGTACGAGGACATCTTCCGGCTCTGCTACGTCCGCGGCCCCGAGGGCATCATCGTGGGGTTGGCCGAACAGCTTCGCTGAGGGCCGCCCACGCCGACCGTTCACGAGGCGGTGCACCGTCGGCACGGGAACTGCCATGACGGGCATGATGGTGCGGACGCGCTGGACGATGCCCCATCCGCCCGAGGTGCTGTGGCCGGCGTTGTGCGACTCGCGCCTCGAACTTCAGCCCCGGTGTCCGGTGTCCGATGTTCTACCTGGAACCCCTCGGCTTTCACCGCTTCGTCGACCAGCTCGCGGATCTCTTCGAGCTGACCCCGATGGGGGCGGCACACAGGTCACCCGGACCACGACGGTGACCGTCCGCGGGTTCGGCCGTGCGGCTCTCCATCCGGCCCTGTGGGTCGGGCTGAAATCGGTGCACCGATTCGTGTTCCGCAACTGGCAGAAAATGGAGTTGTCGCCCCCGGCGGCAGTCTGACACCCACCGGGCCGCAGGATGTCTGCCTGGCCTGGGCGCAGGACAACCGGTCGCCCCTGGTGGACGAGTTCGTGGACATCGCGGCCCGGCGGGCCCGGGCGGCGGGGCTCTCGCCGGGCGAGTTCGCGCACTAGGCTCCGGGGCATGTTCCGCGAGGCCGGGTCGGACGACTTCGAGCAGATCATCCGCCTCTACCGCCAACTCAACCCGGACGATCCGGTGCTGGACGACGGATCCGACGCGGCGGCCTTCCAGCAGATCCTCGACTCACCAGCGCTACGTCTCTTCGTCCTCGAACTGGACGGGATCGTCGTCGCCACGACGTACCTCAACGTGATCCCGAACCTCAGCCGGTCGGCGTCGCCGTACGCCGTCATCGAGAACGTCGTCGTCGAGGAGTCACGCCGCGGCACCGGCCTGGGCAGGCAGATCATGGCCGGCACGCTCCAGGCGGCGTGGGATGCCGGCTGCTACAAGGCGATGCTGATGACGGGCTCGCGGACGCCGTCGACGCATGCCTTCTACCGGGCCTGCGGTTTCTCGCCCGACGCCAAGACGGCGTATCTGGCGCGTCCGTCGTGACGGCACGGCTAGGCGGCGGGGAAGGTCTCGCGCAGCGCCGCGTCCAGGGACCGGCCGGTCGTCGGCTCGACGAACAGGTCGGCCAGCAGGAGGTCGGCGAGGTGGCTGGGATTGACGCCCGACTCCTTGCGCCCGAGGCCCTGGAGTGCTCCGCCGAGCCGCAGGGCGGCCTTCGCCGCGCCGGACGGCAGGCGGGACACCCGGCGACGTCGACCGACCGCCTCGGCGATACGACCGATCATGTCGTCCCAGGTGAGGTTCTCGTCGGCGACCGGAATGTCGTCACCACGGCCCTGCTCCAGGGCGTCCACCGCGATCTCGGCCACGCTGCGCGCCGAGGCGGCGGCGGTCCCGCCGGTGGGGGCGACCAGGGGGGTACGCGAGCGCGCCCACCGGTCCAGCGGCCCGGCCCAGTTCGGGAGCCGGTCGCCGGCCCGACCGAAGACGAAGGGCAGTTCGAGTACGGCGACAGGCAGGTCGTCGCCGGCCGCTGCCCGTCCCTCACGTGCCTGCTCGACCCGGCACCGGATGTACGTGTGACGTTCGGTGAGCCGCCACTGCGGACGCAGCCGGTCGAAGTAGGTGTAGTACGAGCCCATCACCACGGCACGGGTGAGACCCTCCTCGCGGGCGGCGGTGAACAGGCGCACCACCGGGTCGACGTTGTCGCGGCGGAACCGCGGATAGATCGGCTTGGGCAGCGGGCGCTGCTCGTCGGTGCGGGTCGCGTACACGACGCCGTCGTGGCCGGCGAGCAGCGGCCGCAGGTCCTCGACCGACGCGGAGTCGACATCCATCAGGTGATCGACACCTCCCCGGGCGGTGCGCGCCACAGTTGTCGCGGCGTGGCCGCGTTCGCGGAGCACGTCCACGACGTGCGCGCCGATCAGACCGCTGCCGCCCACCACGAGAGTTCGCACGCCGCATCGTCCACTCTGGAACCGGTTGCTTGTCAAGTCACGACCGCCGCCACCGCAACGAGCGGCTGCGGATGCGGTGGCGGCGTGACGCGGCCAGAATGGCGTCCGGAGGTGATCGGGGATGGTCGACCAGGAGAGCGTGCCCAAGCTGAGTGCGGTGGTGCTCGACTGCACCGACGCGAGGGAGTTGGCGGAGTTCTACCGACAGCTGATGGGCTTCGTCTACCGGCCCGGCGACGAGCCGCCGGCGGATGGGCGACCCGACGAGCGCGGTCGGGACTGGCTGGTGCTGAGGTCTCCCGGTGGTGGCCCGCAGATCGCGTTCCAGCAGGTCGATCACCTGCCGGAGACGACGTGGCCGAAGAACGACGTGCCGCAGCAGCTGCACCTGGACATGACCGTGGAATCCGTCGAGGAGTTGCTGGTCCAGCACGATCGCGTGCTACGCCTCGGTGGCCGGCTGCGGTACGACCGCATCGAGGACCCCGACGAGCCGCTGCGCGTGTACGCCGACCCGGCCGGTCACCCGTTCTGCGTCATGGTGGGTTAGTGGCGGCGAGGACGCCGTGCGCGCCCCGCACATGGCATAGGTTCGACGTGGTGGACACCATCGCCGTGAAACGGGGTCGAGGATGCCTGAGCCGCGCGCCTTCTGGGTGGACGAGCAGTTCGACCGCGAGCACGGCGCCGGCGGGCGGGGCCGGTACGAGGCCGAGGTGCTTCGTCGGATCGACGAGTTCGCCGACACGTGGGACGACATCGCACCCGTGGCGTTCGCGGCGACGGCCTGGCGGGTGGCCAGTGAGCTGTCGCCCGGCTTCGTCCGCTGGCACCGGCGGATCATCTCGGCGTCCTGCGCCCGCAGCCCGTGGGACGGCAGCATGGTCTGCGCGGTGACCGTCGCCTCGCGTTGGCCGGCCGAACTGACCTGGACCAGGCAGTGGCAGCGCGACCGTGGTTGGCACGACTGGCCCCAGATGTTCGGCCAGTTCACGACACCCACCGAGCAGGACCACACGCGCCGCCCTCATCTGCGCGCCCTGCTCCAGGTGGAGGCGCCGGTCCCGCTCGACGACCTGCCGCCGGCGCCCGCCGGTCCGGACGACGACGTCATCTCCGCGGCGCGCCGGGCGGTCGTGGTGCTGGCTCGGGAACTCAACGACCTTCTCGCGCCGATGATCGGCCAACTCGACGCCGGGGTGCCGGCGGACTCCTGAGGTCACCGGGTACCCGCCGGACACGCCCGCGCCGGTAGGGTCGGCGACGTGGATCTGCACGACACCGCCGCCCGACTCGGCGTACCCGTCGAGGACGTCGAGCGGGTGCACCAGCTCGCTGGCGACCTGCCGTCGGCGCCGCTGCCCGCCAGGGCCGACGCGCCCGCGATGCTCGACCGGCTCGCCGTGCCGCCGGACGACGCCGCCGAAATCATGGCGGGCTGGCCGGACGCCGACTCTCCGCTGTGGACGCCCGAGCTGCGCTGGCTGCTCGACCGCTCGATCGCCCTGGTCCGCGCCGATCTCGGGGGCGCGGAATGGCTGCCGCCCGGTCCGGAGCTGCCACGTGATCGGGGCCCCGCCTGGCGGCACCTCTACGTGTACGCGTACCTGGCCCTGGTCGACGTCGCCCGGGCGTACCACCGCGACCACGGCATCGCCGACGCGGTGTCGTGGCTGAGCCTCGCGGATCTGGGCCGCAACCTCGCCATCGACAGGCGGATGCGCGGCGAGGGCTGGCCGGTCATGCAGAGCTGGTTGACGCTGCACGTACGCGGCAGCGTCTACGAGCTGGGCCGGTTGCAGCACCACCGTGGCGGCGCCACCCTCGCCCTGCACGTCCCTGACGCGGGGCCGTTGACCCCCGACGCGATCGACGCGTCGCTCGATGAGGCCCGCGCGTTCTTCCCGCGCCACTTTCCCGACGAGCGCTACGAGGCGTTCTCCTGCGGCTCGTGGCTGCTCGACCCGCAGTTGCTGGAATATCTGCCGGCCGAATCCAACATCGCCCGGTTCCAGCGGCGGTTCGAGCTGACCCCATACGACGAGCAGGAGGGGCCGGACGCCGACGTCGAGGTGCTGCGTTTCGTGTTCCGTACCCTGAGCACGCCGCTCGACGAGCTGCCCCGCCGTACCGTGCTGGAACGCGCGGTCGTCGACCACCTGAAGGCCGGCCGCCACTGGCAGTGGCGGCACGGCCGCTTCCCGATCTAGCCGCCCGCCACAGCGGCAGCCGACGGTTCGGTGGGTCCGGCCCGGCCGCCGACCAGGGCGGGCCGGACCCACCACCCGCGTCAACCGGTCAGCGTGAACCTCTCCCAGGCTCCGACCGTGGTGCGGTTGGCGATCAGGGACCCCGCGCCGGCGTTCTCGGCGGCCACGATCTGGTTGTTGACCGTGGCGCGCAGGCTGACCGTCCCGTCGGAGTTCGTGATGAGCTGGAAGGTCTCCCACGCCCCGACCGTCGTGCGGTTCGCGACCAACGGTTCCGCGCCGGCGTTCTCGGCGCAGACGTACATGCCGTTGGCGCGCGAGCGCAGGGCGATGGCGCCGTTGCCGGCGTCCACCCGGTCGAACTGTTCGGTCGAGGTGACGGTGGCCTTGTCGGCGATCAGCGGGTTTGTGCCGACGGCCGACACGTACTGGCTGTTCACCTGCGCCCGCAGGGTGATCGCCCCGGTGCCGCCGCCGGTGCCGGTGGTGAACGTGAACGCGTCGACGTCGAACAGGTAGCCGGACCCGCCCTTGAACACCAGGTACAGGGTGGTTGTCGACGCGGGCGGGTTGATGATGGCGCCGGACACCTCGGTGAAGGTCTCCCAGTTGCCGGTCACCGGCACCGTGACGGTGCCCAGCAGGGTGCCGGTCGCCGATCCGGCCCGTACCTCGATGGTGCCGCCGGCCCCGGCCGACGACGCCCGCGCGGTGAAGCGGGTCGCGTTGGCCAGGTTGTACGGCTGGTACGAGATCCAGTCGTTGTTCTCGATGAACCCGGCGGTGCGGCCACCCTCGGCGCTTGTGTGGTCGGTGGCCTGGACACCGGACTGGGCGCCGAAGTGCTCACCCTGGCGGTGCTTCGGTTGCAGGGTCCTGATGCTGTGCGTGGTGAGCCCGCCGTTGTCGGTGTACGCGGCGTCGAAGACCCCGTAGATGTTGGCCGCCGAGTCGTGCTCCCCGTCGGTCGGCACGGTGATCGAGCCACTGCACCCGTTCTTCGAGGTGATCTGGTGGGCGTGGCTGTCGTGGCCCAGCGCGTACGTCAGGCTGACCTTGGAACAGTCGATCGTGCCGTCCTGCGGGTCGCTGACGCTGATCTGGTACGGCACCGTGTCACCGAAGCTGAACAGCTGCCCGTCGGCGGGCGCGGTGAGCGTCACCGTCGGGGCCGTGTTGCCCACGGTGATGACCAGGCTCGCCGTGCCGGACAGGCCGGTCGGGTCGGTGACCTTCAACGTGGGGGAGTACGTGCCGTTCGTGGTGTACGTCTTGGTGGGGTTGGCCGCCGTCGACGTGGTGCCGTCGCCGAAGGACCACAGGTAGCTCAGCGCCCCACCCTCGGGGTCGGAGCTGCCGGCCGACGAGAAGGTGACAGTCAGCGGGTTGGCCCCCGAGGTCGGGTTCGCCGAGGCGACCGCGATCGGGCTGCGGTTGCCGCCGCCGATGTACTCGATCCGGAAGAGCGCCTGGTTGTTCGAGCCGGTGCCGTAGTCCAGCACGTACAGGGCGCCGTCCGGGCCGAAGGCCATGTCCATGACCTGGGTGCCGCTCCACGGGAAGCTGGAGATCTCCCCGCGTGAGCCGTCGGCGTTGACCGCGATGGCCTTGATCCAGCGGCGGCCGTACTCGCCCGCGAAGAACTGGCCGTTCAGCGACGCCGGGAACTTGATGCTGGAGTTGAGCGACGCGTCGTACCGGTAGACCGGCCCACCCATCGGCGACTCCGAGCCGCTGCCGAACTCCGACGGTGAACCCGAGTCGCCGGCGTACTTGATCCAGGCCGGCTTCGCCGCGGGCAGCGTGGCGAGCCCGGTGTTGCGGAACGAGTTGTTCGTCGGCCCGCCCGTGCAGTTGTACTTGGACTGCGACGGCCCGGACGGGAAGGTGTATTCATTGTATGTTTCGGTGCTCGTGTTGCTGCCCGTGCAGTACGGCCAGCCGTAGTTGCCCGGCGCCGCGATGCGGTTGAACTCGACCTGACCCTGGGGGCCCCGGCTGGAGTTCGTGCTGCCGGCGTCGGGGCCGTAGTCGCCGAGGTAGACGACGCCTGTGGCCTTGTCGACGCTCATCCGGAACGGGTTGCGCAGACCCATCGCGTAGATCTCCGGACGGGTGTTGGCCGTGCCGGGGGCGAACAGGTTGCCCGACGGGATCGTGTACGTGCCGTCCGCCTGCGGCTTGATCCGCAGCACCTTGCCCCGCAGGTCGTTGGTGTTGCCCGCCGAGCGCTGGGCGTCGAACTGCGGGTTGCGGTTGGTCCGCTCGTCCAGCGGCGCGTAGCCGGACGACTCGAACGGGTTGGTGTCGTCGCCGGTGGTCAGGTACAGGTTGCCGGCGGCGTCGAAGTCCAGGTCACCGCCGACGTGGCAGCACTGCCCACGGTCGTTGGCGACCTGGAGCACGATCTTCTCGCTGCCCAGGTTGAGTGTGTCGTCGCTGTTGAGGGTGAACCGGGACAGTCGCAGGTGCCCCTTCCACCGGTCCCAGTCGGACTGCGAGCCGGTGGTGGGGGCGTCCCCGGACGGGGTGCTCAACGTGGGCGAGTAGTACAGGTAGATCCACCGGTTGGTGGCGAAGTTGGGGTCGACGGCGACGCCCTGCAACCCCTCCTCGTCGTGGGTGTAGACGGACAGGGTGCCGGAGACCTTCGTGTTGCCGGCCACGTCGGTCACCCGCAGCACGCCGTTGCGGGCGGTGTGCAGCACCGAACGGTTGGGCAGCACGGCCAGGGACATGGCCTCACCCAGCTCCGCCGAGCCGGTGGCGAGTTTGACCTGCTGATAGTCGGAGGCGGGAATCACCGCCGCCTGAGCGGTGGACGGTGCGGCAACGGCCAGGGCCACGCTCGCGGCGGCGGTGAGCGCCGCGACGAGAGCCCGGGACCAACGCCGGGGGTACGAGAGCATGATCGTCCTTCCTCGACGACCGGGGTACGGGCGCGCGGGGGCGCACCACGACCAGGTGGGGTGGTGGAGAACGAGCGGGGGGACCAGGTCAGTTGGTGGTGACCAGGTCGAACTTCTCCCACTGCCCGATGGACGTCCGGTTGGCGATCAGCGGGGAGGCGCCAGCGTTGTCGGCCGCGACGTAGCGGCTGTTCACCGTGGCCCGCAGGCTCACCGTGCCGTCGGAGTTGCGGACGAGCTGGAACGTCTCCCAGGCACCCGCGGTGGCCCGGTTGGCGATCAGCGCGGCGGCACCGGCGTTCTCGGCCGCGACGTACTGACCGTTGCTCTTGGCGCGCAGCGCCACGTTGCCGTTGGCGAGGTTGACCAGGTCGAACCGCTCACTGGTGCCGACGGAGGTCTTGTTGGCGATCAGCGCGGTGGTCGAGTTGGGCGCGCTCACGTACTGGTTGTTGGCACGGGCCCGCAGGGTCGAGCCGCTGACGGTGGGCGGCGGGGTGGTGGTACGCGGTGAGCAGTCGGCCGTGACGGAGCCGGCGGCGACCTGGAGGCCACCGAGCAGCATCCGGGTGAAGTTCGGGTCGGTGTACGACGCCTCGGTGTGCCCGAGGCCGGTGTACCAGGCCCGTCCGCCGCCGTACGCCTTGCACCAGGTGATCGGGTGGTCGCCGTTCATGTTGCCGCCGCTGTAGGACGACTCGTCGAGGCTGGCCAGGACCCGCGCGCCCGAGCGGGGGTTGGTGCGGTAGTTGTACCACTCGTCGGAGCGGACCCAGGTGGTGCCGAGGTGCGCGGTCGACGGGTTGGTCTGGTCCTCGATCCGTACGGTGGCGGTCTGGATCGCCGGGTGCGAGTCGAACCACGCCCCGACCAGCCCGCCGTACCACGGCCAGCTGTACTCGGTGTCGGCGGCGGCGTGCACGCCGACGTAGCCACCACCGGCGGCGATGTACGACTCGAACGCGGTCTGCTGGCTGGCGTTGAGGACGTCGCCGGTCGTGGAGAGGAAGACCACCGCCTGGTACTGGGCCAGGTTGGAGGTGGTGAACTGGCCGGCGTCCTCGGTCGACGTCACGGTGAAACCGTTGGCGGAGCCGAGCTGCTGGATCGCGGCGATGCCGTTGGGGATGGACGAGTGCCGGAAGCCGGCGGTCTTGCTGAACACCAGGACCTTGGTCAGGGGTGCCGCCGAGGCGGCGGTCGGCAGGGCGACCAGGCTGGCCAGCATGACGGCCAGGCCGGTGATGAGTGCCAACAGGCGGGGACGGGAACGCATGGTCTTGCTCCTCTGCTGAGCGTCGGTCCAGGCGCGCGTCACGGAGCTGTGCGGGCTCGCCGGGGCCGAGGTTGGCGGTGGGTACGGAGCCGGGCCGCCGATGCTCGGCTGAGGTGGTGCTGGTGGTGCCGTAACTGTGGGGATCGTCCTGCGGGGGAGCGCGACGCTGCGCCGTGCGGGTTGCCGTGCCGGTGCTCCCCGCCCGCCGAGGTGCCCCACTTACCACAAAGGATGGTCAAGGCGCATCGACTTCTATCGCTGACGCAGTAAACCTCCGATGTCTGCGCTCCGTCAAGACCGCGCCCGTTGGCTACCACCCTCTGGGCCCGGGGGATCGTGCGGGGATCGGAGAGCGGCGCTAGGTGCCGGTGCTGGTCCGGTGGCTCCCGAAGGCCGCCGCGGGAGCGGCCGCGACGAGTGCGGTCCGGACGGTTTGCGCCAGCGGGTCGTCCGGGTGCTCGATCCAGTGCTGGACCGCGACCCGCAGGATGGCCAGGAAGGTCGCGGCCAGGAGGCGGGAGCGCAGTGCCACGTCGTCGTCGGTCAGCCGGTGGGCGAGTTCCGCGGCCAACTCGCGCTCGATCGCGGCGTACGCCGCCACCTGGTGTGGAGCCAGGCCGGGGTGTCCGCGTAGCTTCCGGCGTTGGTTCAGCCAGGAAGGTTCAGAACCGCCGAAGACCTCCTCGGTGAGGCGCTCGGCCGCCCGGCTCAGGACGGTCCACGGCTCCTCGTCGACGGGTTGTTCCCGGATCAGCGCCAACAGCCGGTGCAGGCGCATGGTGTCGCCGTGGAAGAGGGCCTGCTCCTTGCTGGAGAAGTAGTTGGAGAAGGTCCGCCGGGAGACGTTTGCGGCGTCCGCGATCGCCTCGACCGTCACCGCGTCGATGCCCTCCTCGGCGGCGAGGCGCAGGGCCGCGCCGTGCAGGGCCAGGCGGGTGGCCGCCTTCTTGCGCTCCCGCAGACCGGTCGTCTCGTCCATCGCACCGAGGGTACGTGCGGGTGAGCGACTTCTCAACGAGCAAACTTGCCTAGTGGGCAAGATCGGTGAATGCTTGCTTGAGGCAACCAACTCTCGTGTGGGAGCAGACGTGGAAAGCGGCACCCGTGAACTCGGACTTCGTCTGTACGAACTGGTCAGAAGCGTTCGATTGTTGAAGCAGCGCCGGGCCGACGAACGCCCGGTCATCCCGCCGGGCATGCTCGGCATGCTCGTGCAGATCGACCAGCTCTCCAGCGACTGCCACGCCCGTGATTTGGCCCACCGGCACTCGACTGGACGCGTCGACCGTCAGCCGCTCGGTCGCGGCGCTCGTCGCGCACGGCCTCGTCGAGCGGCGGCCGGACCCCACCGACAAGCGGGCGACCTTCCTGGCGGTCACCCCGGCCGGCCGTGCCGCCCTTGCCGACACCCACCGCTGGTACGGCGAGGTGCTCGAACGAGCGCTCGCCGACTGGACTCCCGGCGAGGTGGCGGCACTGAGTGCCGCCCTCGGCCGGTTCACCGGCGACATCGAGATCGCCCTCGGAAACAACGACAACGACAACCTGGAGGCCGCGCGATGAGCGCACCCACCATCACGGCCGGCGCTGAGCCGATGACCCATCGGCGGACACTGGAAGCGCTCAGCGGCCTGCTGCTGGTGCTCTTCGTCGCGATGCTGAGCAGCACGGTCGTCTCGACCGCGCTACCGAAGATCATCGGCTCACTGAACGGCTCGCAGACCCAGTACACCTGGGTGGTCACCGCCACCCTGCTCACCGCGACGGCGACCACCCCGATCTGGGGCAAGCTGGCCGACCTGTTCAACAAGAAGGCCCTCATCCAGATCGCCATCGTGGTCTTCCTGCTGGGCTCGGTCGTCGCCGGCTTCTCGCAGAGCGCCGGCCAGCTCATCGCCGCCCGCGCGTTCCAGGGCATCGGGGTCGGTGGCCTGCAGGCGCTCGTCCAGGTGGCGATCGCGGCCATGATCCCGCCGCGCGAGCGGGGTCGCTACAACGGCTACCTCGGTGGCGTCATGGCTGTCGCGACGGTCGGCGGCCCACTGCTCGGCGGCCTCATCGTCGACACGTCCTGGCTCGGCTGGCGCTGGTGCTTCTTCGTCGGCGTGCCGGTGGCCGCCATCGCGCTGCTCCTGCTCCAGGCCACCCTGCACCTGCCGACCGTACGGCGCGAGAACGTCAAGATCGACTACTTGGGCGCCAGCCTGATCGCGGCCGGCGTCAGCCTGCTGCTGATCTGGATCTCGTTCGTCGACAGCTCCTTCGCCTGGGCCTCCTGGCAGACCGCGGCGATGGTGGGCGGCACGCTCATCCTGCTCGCCCTGGCGGTCTGGGTCGAGTCGCGCGCCGCCGAGCCGGTCGTCCCGCTCGGCATCGTGCGCCAGCACACCACCGCGCTGGCCATCCTCGGCAGCCTCGCGGTCGGCATGGCCATGTTCGGCGGCGCTGTCTTCCTCGGCCAGTACTTCCAGATCGGGCGCGGTTACAGCCCGACGGAGGCTGGCCTGCTCACCATCCCGATGATGGCCGGAGTCCTCGGCTCCTCGATCGTCGCCGGCCGGCTGATCACCAAGAGCGGAAGGATCAAGCCCTACATCGTCGCCGGCTCGATCCTCCTCGTCGCCGGGTTCGCACTGCTCGGCACCATCGATCACGAGACGTCGCTCGTCCTGGTCGGCGTCGCCATGTTCACCGTCGGCGTCGGCGTCGGTATGACCATGCAGAACCTCGTCCTCGCCGTGCAGAACACGGTCTCGCTCAAGGACATCGGCGCGGCCAGTTCCAGCGTGGCGTTCTTCCGGTCGCTCGGGGGCGCCATCGGCGTCTCCGTGCTGGGCGCCGTCCTCGCCCGCCGGGTCAGCGACCAGATCACCCACGACCTCGCCGCCGCCGGCGTCCCCGCCTCCGGCAGCTCGCAGGGCAGCAGCAACCTCAACATCACCGCCCTGCCCGATCCGATCCAGGAGATCGTCCGGGCCGCGTACGGCGACGCCACCGGACACATCTTCCTCATCTCCGCCGCCATCGGGGTCGTCGGCATCATCGCCGCGCTCCTGCTCAGGCCGATCACCCTGCGGACCAGCCTCGACCTGCCGGACGCCGCCACGTCGGCGGCCGTCGGTGCCGACGCGATCGACGGCGCTCCCGCCTTCGACCAGGTGCGCGTCGACACCACGCCTGACGGACCGACCCCCCGACGCTGACGTCGGGCCGTCCGACCCGGGGCCGCCGCCGTCCGAGGACGGCGGCGGCCCCGGTCTGTCCTGCCAGGGCCGATCCGAGCGAACGTCACCGAATCGAGGGGTCTGTGGATACCGCGGAGCTGGCAGCGGCGCGTCCGGCGGCACCCGCCCGGCGAGCTGCCGCACTGCACCGGGCCATGCGTGAGCTGGGGCTCGTCGCCGCCCTGTTCCTCATCTACAAGGCGGCTCGGGTGGCCGGGGCCGACCGGGCGTCGACCGCGCTGGGAAACGGGGAGTGGATCTGGCGGGTGGAGCGCCTGTTCCACCTGCCCGACGAGGCCGCCTTCCAAAGGCCTCTGCTCTCCCACGAGCTGTTGGTGCACCTCGCCAACGGCTACTACGCGTACGTGCACTTCCCCGCCACGGCCATCTGTCTGATCTGGCTGTACGTACGGCACCCCGTGCGGTATCTCTGGACGCGTCGCATGCTCGCCGGGCTCACCGCTGCCGCACTGGCGCTGCACTTCCTGGTCCCGCTGGCGCCGCCACGACTGACCGCCCTGACCGGCATGGTGGACACCGGCAGCCGTTACGGGCCCGCCGTCTACGGCCCGCCCGACACGGACGCGTTGAGCAACCAGTACGCCGCCATGCCCTCCCTGCACGTCGGCTGGGCTCTCGCCGTCGCCGTCGCGCTCATCGCGGTGACCGGCGGGCGCCTGCGGTGGCTGTGGCTGGCGCACCCGATCGCCACCCTGCTGGTCGTCGTGACCACGGGCAACCACTACTGGCTCGACGGCATCGTCGCGGCCGTGCTGCTCGCCATCGTCTGTCTCGTGCTGCCCAGGCCCGCACCGCCGACCGGCCCACCCACCCGCCGACGCGGCGTCCGGGCCGGATGGCCCCGCCAGCGCGTACCGGCGCTGCAGGCGCCGTCCGGTCACCCACCCGGGCGAGCCGACGCCTGTGACGTCGTGAGAACGCCATCACCGGCCATTCGGTCCCGACGTGTCCGGTGCCGTCAGCGGCCGAGGACGAGGTAGGCGAGACCGAGGATCCCGCGATACCCGCCGACGTACTGGCGCAGCCGGTCGTCGAGTTCCGCGCGGACCTGCGCCGCCCGGGGATCCTCCGGGTATGTCAGCAGCCACTCCTGCCGTCCCGCGAGCCAGGTGGACTCGAAGTCGTCCCACTCGCGCTGGTCGGCGGTGCTCAGGTGCAGCACCCGCCAGCCGCGTTCCCGGGCGGCCTCGACGAGGCCTGGCAGTTCCGTGATCCCGGTTCCGAAGATTTGCTCGGCCTGCGGGGTCGGGGGGCGTTCCCAGTAGGCGTCGCCGAACAGCAGCCGGCCTCCCGGTCGGACCACCGTGGCGAGCGCGTCCAGCGTGGCGCCGGTGCCACCGAAGGCGTGCGCCGACCCGATGCACAGGACCCGGTCGGCGGGTTCCTGCCAGGCGGCCGCCTCGCCCATCACGAAGGCGACGTGCCGGTTCAGGGACCGGTCGGTGGCCAGCCGTCGTCCCCGGGCGAGCGCGGTGTCGTCGGTGTCGACACCGACGCCCCGGGTGGCGATCGGGCCCGACACGCCACCGGCGGCGACCGCCCGCAGCAGCAGCTCGCCCCAGCCGCAGCCCAGGTCGAGCACCCGCGCGCCGGGGCGTACGTCGAGTCGGCGCAGCAGGAGCGTGGCGTGCTCCTCGGACAGGGGTGTGTTCCAGCGCATCCGCGCGTAGCGGCTGGCGGCGAGGTGGTCGGTTGCCTGCATCCGTTGAGGGTGTCAAGTCATGATCCGCGGCGCACGTCGGGTCCGGCGTCGGGCGGTACGGCAGGATCGGCGGGGTGGACGTGGAGGGTGCGGGGCCGGCGCGGCGGCCGACCCGTCAGGAGATCGCGGCGGCCGTCGGCCGGGGTCTGCCGGACGTGATCGGTCCGGGCCTGCGGGTGCTGTTCTGCGGCGGTACCGGCCGGGCTGGGTGGCGATCCTCGGGGTGACCGCGTACCGGATCGCCTTCGTCCGGCCGAAGGCCGGTCTGGGCCCGCAGCCGGACCGGCTGGGCCCGGCCCGGGTGTGGGTGCTGCCCAACCCCAGTGGCCTGAACGCGCACTTCCCGCTGCCGGCGTTGACCGCCGAGTTCGCGAAGCTGCGGCAGGGCACCGGCCCCTAGCCGGCCGCGGCTGCCAGGGTCTCGTAGTAGGACCGCATGGCGGGGTGGTACTCGTCGAACTCGGGCCGGGGCGAGCCGTCCCGCGAGGCGACAAGCATGTCCAGGTAGTACTCCCAGCCGGCGCCCACCTCGGCGATGGCCTGCACGCTGCTGAGGTGCTGCACGAGGCGCAGCTCGGTGCCGCCCTCGGCCTCGGTCAGCGACAGCTCCAGCAGCCAGGTGCCGAAGTCGTCGGTCGTCGACACGGCCAGGCGCCGCCCCGGCTCGCACGCGTCGACGCGGAAGTCGCACCAGGGCTGCTGCTCCTCGTACGCCATCTGGACCCGGATGGTCCGACCGGGCGCGGCGTCGCCCTCCCACGGGCCGAACCAGCGGGCCGTGCGCTCCGGCTCGGTCAGGCTGGCCCACACGTCGGCGGCCGGCGCGCGGAACGTGCGGGTCAGGACGAGATCGTGGCCGGTGGCGGTGCGGAACAGGCGTCCGGCGGGTGTGCGGGTCATGCCGTTTGCTCCCTTCGGTGCTCCGCCGGGCCGCGGCTGCGACGCTCTCGGCGGGTGCGATAGACCTCGGTCTCCAACGCGTCGAGGTGCCGCTCCCACCGGTCGGTGGCGACGAGCCCGGCGAGCCAGTCGACAAGCGGCGCGAGCGGACCCGGGTCGAGCCGGTAGATCCTCTGCCGACCGACCAGCTCGTCGCGCACCAGGCCGCTCTCGCGCAGCACCCGCAGGTGCCGGCTGATGGCGGGCCGGCTGATCGTGAACCGCCGGGCGATGTCGCCGGCTGGCAGTGGTTCGGCGCGCAGCAGGGTGAGGATGCGCCGTCGTACCGGGTCCGCGATCGCGGTGGCCACCTCGTCCACCTCGAAAGCGTAACCTATGGGTTACGGGTTGAGTCCGTCGCCCTCATTGCGCTGCGTCGTTGGTGGGCACATGATCACGAGACCTGGCACTCTTGACGGCATGCCAGCCCTGCTTCGATCCCGCCTGACCGACTGGACCGTCGCGGTACCCGTGCTCGCGGTACTGATGCTGTTCGTCACCTGGGGACGAGAACTTCCCGGTCCGGTCGTCGTGGTGGTCGCCGCACTGCTGGGCGGGGCGGTGCTCGCGGCCGTGCACCACGCCGAGGTCGTCGCCCACCGGGTGGGGGAGCCCTACGGCTCCCTGGTGCTCGCCGTCGCGGTCACCGTGATCGAGGTCGCCCTCATCGTCACGCTGATGATCAGTGGACCGGAGAAGACCCAGTCACTCGCCCGGGACACCGTCTTCGCCGCCGTCATGATCACCTGTAACGGGATACTCGGGCTGTCCCTGCTGCTCGGGGCGCTGCGCCGCCGGGTCGCGGTGTTCAACCCGGAGGGCACCGGCGGCGCCCTCGCGACCGTGATCACCCTGGCCACGCTGAGTCTGGTCATCCCGACCTTCACCACCGCCCGACCCGGCCCGGAGTTCAGCCCCGCCCAGCTCACCTTCGCCGCCGTCGCCTCGCTGGCCCTGTACGGGTTGTTCGTACTCGTACAGACCGGGCGGCACCGCGACTACTTCCTGCCTGTCGACAGCCGAGGTCAGGTGATAGACGCCGAGGAGCACGCCAAGCCGCCCACCACCCGAGCCGCGCTGGTCAGCCTGGGCCTGCTGCTGGTGGCGCTGGTCGCGGTCGTCGGCGACGCCAAGACCATCTCGCCGACCATCGAGGCCGGCGTGGCGGCGGCGAACCTGCCGCACGCGTTCGTCGGTGTGATCATCGCCCTGCTCGTGCTGCTGCCGGAGACCCTGGCCGCCGCCCGCGCCGCCCGCCGCGACCGGGTGCAGATCAGCCTGAACCTCGCGCTCGGCTCCGCGATGGCCAGCATCGGCCTGACCATCCCGGTGATAGCGATCGCCTCGATCTGGCTGGACGGCCCGCTCCTGCTCGGCCTCGGCGGCACCCAGCTCGCGCTGCTCGCGCTCACCGCGGTGACCGCCGTGCTCACCGTCGTGCCCGGCCGGGCCAACGTGTTGCAGGGCGGCGTGCACCTGGTGTTGCTGGCCGCGTTCGTCTTCCTGGCCGCCAGTCCCTGACCGCCGGCTCAGCCGAGGGCCGCCAGCCCGCTGACCGCCGACTCAGTCGGCGGCCGGCTGGTCGTCGGCCAGCCGGTCCGCGCGGGCGTTCAGGTAGCGCTGCTGCGCCAGGTTCGTCGACCGCGACGCCGCCATCCGGTACGCCCCGCGCGCCGCGACCCGGTCACCCACCAACTCCCACAGGTGGGCGCGGGCGGCCGGCAGTCGCGGGTCGTCGGCCAGTCGCGGGTCGTCGGCCAGGTCGGCCAGCAGCGCCAACCCGGCCGGCGCGCCCCGGCTCATCGCCACCGCCACCGCGTGGCTGAGCGCCACCACCGGGTTGTCGGACATGCCCAGCAGCACCTCGTACAGGGCGGTGATCTGCGGCCAGTCGGTCGCCGCCGCGCTGGGCGCCTCATCGTGCACGGCCGCGATGGCCGCCTGGAGCTGGTACGGCCCGACGACCCCGCGCGGCAGCGCCCCGCTGATCAGCCCGACCCCCTCGGCGATCTGGTCGGCCCGCCACCGGCCGCGGTCCTGCTCGGCCATCGGCACCAACTCGCCGCGCGGCCCGATCCGGGCCGGCGCGCGGGCGTCGGTGAGCAGCATCAACGCGAGCAGCCCGGTGACCTCCGGATCGTCGGGCAGCAGCCGGTGCACCAGGCGGGTCAACCGGATCGCCTCCGCGGTCAGGTCGGCGCGCAGCAGGCCGGGGCCAGCCGTGCGCGCGTACCCCTCGGTGAAGACCAGGTACAACACGTGCAGCACGGCGGCGAGCCGGTCGGCCCGCTCCGCGTCGGTGGGCGGCGCGAACCGTAGCCCTGTGTCGCGGATCCGCTGCTTGCCCCGGCTGATCCGCCGGGTCATCGTCGCCTCCGGCACCAGGAACGCCCGCGCCACCTCGGCGGTGCTCAACCCGCCCACGGCGCGCAGGGTGAGCGCGATCTGCGAGGCCGGCGACAGCGCCGGATGGCAGCACAGGAACAGCAGGATGAGCGTGTCGTCGGCGTCCGGCGGTGGCCCGTCGGCGGCCGGAGCGCGCCACTGCTCGGGCAGCACCCACCGCGCCACGGCGTCCTCCCGACGCCGGCGGGCCTGCTCACGCCGCAGCAGGTCGGTCAACCGGCGGGACGCCACGGTGATCAGCCAGCCCCGGGGACTGTCCGGTACGCCATCGCGCGGCCAGCCGTCGGCAGCGGCGATCAGCGCCTCCTGCACCGCGTCCTCGGCGGTGTCGAAGTGCCCGTAACGGCGTACCAGCGCGCCGAGGACCTGCGGCGCCAGCGTACGCAGCAGGTCCTCGACGGGCGTCTGCGGCACCGGTCAGCCGCCCAGGTCCTCGACGCTGTCCAGCACCGGCCGCACGTCCACGTACGCCCCGGGGGCGTCCGGGTCGACAAGCCCGGCGGCGATCTCGGTGGCCCGGTCGAAGCTGGCGCACTCCACGATCGTGTAGCCGGCGAGGACCTCCTGCGTCTCCGGGTACGGGCCGTCGGTGACCACCGGCGCGCCCTCGCGCACCCGCACCCGACGGGCGTGCACCGGCTCGCTGAGCCCTTGGGCGTCGACCAGCTCCCCGGACTCGGCGAGGGTCTGGTGGAACGTCTCCATGTGCTGGTGCATGGCCGCGATCTGCTCGGCCGACATCGCCGGCCGGTCCGTCGCCCGGCCCGACAGCACGTCGTAGTCCCGCTGCGACCCGTAGAGCAGAATCATGTACTTCACGGGGTCATCCTCCTGTCCGCGAGGCGCCGTCCGGCGCCCGTCACCGGAGACGTCGAAGCCGCGCCCCCGTACCGGACACACCTGGCCCACCTGCTCGTCGAGGGGTCACTGGCCGTAGGAGCGGCGGAGACGGTGGTTGATCAGGTAGTTGAGGCGGTGGCGCAGGTAGCCGAGAGTGCTCTCGCTCGGCACGTCCCCGTCGGTGGTGAGCGTCCAGCGCAGGGCGCAGTCCTGCCCGGGTGGTCCGGCGGTCAGATCGAAGCGCACCCGGTCCAACGGCCGGTGCGGCCACAGCGACGACCACACCAGCAGCACCGGCGCGTGACCCGCCACCACCCGCGGCGGCACCTCGTCGTCGCGCAACTCCAACCACGGGCGGCTGCCGGCCTCGTACGGGTCGCGCAACGAGCGCCACACGATGTGCGCCGGCGCCGGCTGGCGTCGCAGGCGGCTGCCCAACTCGTGCGCCACGACCCCTCCCCACCGGGGCGGCCACACCCGCCCCGGGCCATTGTGGCCGCCGGACGCCACCCTCAGGAACCCTCCAGGGCCGCCCGCACGTGAACCGGACGGCCCCGCCGTGCGTGAATCCGGTCACGGGCGTGACGGTCGTACCGTCGGGGTACTGCGCAGCGCGAGGACAGATGTCTGGGGAGGCACAGTGACCGCACGATCAGGACGCGACGCCCGGGGGCCGCTGGCGGGCCTGCTGATCGCCGCGCTGGTCTCGCTCGCCTGCGCGGGCGGCGGGCTGGCTGAGCCGGAGGGTGAACGCCCGGGGGCGAACCCGCCGGCCGCCTCACCCGGCGCCACGCGGGCCGACAGCACCACAAGCGTGGCCGAGTTCAAGCAGGACGTCGCCGACGCGCAGGCCATCGCCGAGCGGTACTGGGCGGCCCAGTTCAAGCAGTCAGGGCAGCGCTTCCAACCCATCCGTCGGATCATCCCGTACCAGCGGTCCGGCGAGGTGTCCTGCGGCGGGCAGGCGCTGCCCCGCAACAACGCCGTCTACTGCTCGCGGGGCGACTTCATCGCGTACGACGTGGACTGGTCGGTGGCGGCGTTCCGCCAGGTGGGTGACGCCTTCGTGTTCTACCTGCTCGGGCACGAGTACGCCCACGGCATCCAGGTGCGCCTCGGCATCAACTACAGCTTCACCATCCAGCAGGAGTTGCAGGCCGACTGCATGGCCGGGGCGTACCTCGGCGACTCGGTACGCTCCGGCGCCCTGACCCTCGCCGAGGGCGACCTGGACGAGTTCCGGGAAGGGCTGGCGGCGGTCGGCGACGACCCGGACCAGCCGTGGTTCGCCGAAGGCGCGCACGGCACCGCCGAGCAGCGCACCGACACGTTCTTCCGCGGCTACGAGCGCTCGCTCACGGAGTGCGACCTGGGCTGAGCGGCGTTGCCCGGATCACCCCGGCCCCCGTCGCCGGTGCCGACCACAGGCGCTGCTGGCAGGATCGCCGGTGTCGGCCACGACCCTGGAGGATCCGCTGAGCAGCCATCACCCCGCCGCCGTGCTCTTCGACATGGACGGCACGCTGGTCGACAGCGAGAAGCTGTGGGACGTCGCGTTGCAGGAACTCGCCCGGGAGCACGGCGGGGAGCTGTCCGCCGACGCCCGCCGGTCGATCGTCGGCACCGCCATGGCCGAGTCGATGCGCATCCTGCACGACGACCTCGGGCAGCCCGAACGGGATCCGGAGACCAGCGCGGCGTGGATCAACGCGCGGATCCTGGAGCTGTTCCGGGGCGGTCTGCCCTGGCGGCCGGGGGCGTTCGAGCTGCTGCACGCGGTCCGCGCGGCGGGAATCCCCACCGCGCTGGTGACCTCCAGCCCCCGGGCGCTCGTCGAGATCGCCCTGGACACCCTCGGCCGGGACACCTTCGACGTGGTCGTCGCCGGCGACGAGGTGGTCGCGGCCAAACCGCACCCGGAGCCGTACCTGACCGCCGCCCGCCTGCTGGGTGTGCCGATCGAGCGGTGCGTGGCGATCGAGGACTCGCCGACCGGGGTGGCCAGCGCGCTCGCCTCCGGCGCGGCGGTGCTGGCCGTACCGGCGGAGGTGCAGCTGGCGAGCACGGTCGGCGTACACCAGGTGGAGAGCCTGTCCGGCGCGGACCTGGAGTTGCTCGCCGGGCTGGTGACCGACCGGGCCGGCGCGACCGGCTGACGGGGCCGGCGCGGGTCAGGGGCGTTCGGCGAAGACCCTCCCGACCACCTGGTACGCGTCGAACGCTTTCGCGGCGCCCGCGTACGCGGCCAGGTGGATGAACAGTTCGACGATCTCTTCCTTGGTCACGCCCGAGGTCAGGGCGATGCGCAGTTGGCCGCGCAGCGGCTCGTGGGTGCCGAGGGTGGCCGCGATCGCCACCGAGACCAGGCATCGGCTCCGCAGGTCCAGGCCCTCCCGGGGCCACGCCGCGCCGAACGTCTGCACGGTGGCGAGACGACGGAAATCGTGCCCGACCGGCGGCTCGCCCTCGCCGAGCGGCAGCACCAACGGCTGACCGAGCAACCGCTCGGCGTTGTCGAGTGCCCGCTGGTACGCGTCCTGATCGGTCATGTCACCGGTTCCGACTCTCCGCCGCCCGGGTCGCCGGACGGGCCGGCGCCGTGCCGGCACCACCAGCCTGGCAGCCGCCCATCGACGGGCGAGGCCAAACGGACAGGTCGGACGGCCGAGGCCCCCGACCGCGCAGATGGCGATCGGGGGCCTCGGTGGTGCCGATCAGTCGTGGGCGATGGCGCCCAGGACGTTGATCCGGGCCGCCCGCACGGCCGGGAGCACCGCGGCCACCACGCCGATGATCGCGGCGAGGCCGAGGAAGACACCCATCTGCCCCCAGGGCAGGACCAGGTCGGTGATGCCCTCGTCCTTGAGCGCCTCGACCACGGCGGCGCCGAGCCCGGTGCCGACCGCCACGCCGAGCAGCGCGCCGAACACCGAGATCACCACCGCCTCCACGGTGATCATGCCCATGGTCTGGCCACGGCGCAGGCCGATCGCCCGCAGCAGACCCAGCTCGCGGGTCCGCTCCAGCACCGACAGCGCCAGCGTGTTGATGATGCCGAGCACGGCGATCACGATGGCCAGCGCCAGCAGGATCTGGATCATCCTGAGCAACCCGTCGAGCGAACTCATCTGCTGCTTGATGAACGCGTCCCGGTCGGCCACCGACACCTCGGGGCTGTCCGCGAGCAGCGTCTCCACCTGCGGCTGCACGTCGGCCACCCGGGCGCCCGGGGCAAGCTGGATGAAGCCCTGGATGGGCTGCGGGATGGCGAAGTCCTTCGCCGCCGTCACCGGCAACGTCACCGGGTTGGTCAGCTGCGACGACTCGTAGATGCCGCTGATCGTGTACGTGCGCTCCTCGCCCCGGGTCAGCTGCACCTTCACCGTCGAGCCCACCGACCAGCCACGGGACGTGGCGGTGTCCGAACTGGCCAGCATCTGGGTCGGACCGAGCCGGTCGATGTCACCGGCGGTGGCCTTCGCGCCGAAGATCTGTCGCAGCGACGCCACGTCGCTGCTCGCCGCGACCCAGGTGCTCTCGCCGTCGATCCTCGCCATGTCGCCGTACTCGCCGTCGACCATCCGCACACCGGGCAGGGCCTTGGCCCGGTCCAGCACACCCGGGTCGAAGCTCGGCGGACGCGGGCCGCCCTGCTGCCCGGCGATCACGAGCTCGGCCTTGATGGTGTCCTGAGCGAGCGCGCTGAGGCTGCCCTTGGCCGAGTCCAGGATCACCGTGACGCCGGTGACCAGCGCGATGCCGACCATCAACGCGGCGGCGGTGAGCGCGGTACGGCGCGGGTTGCGCCCGGAGTTGAGCCGGCCCAGCTTGCCCGGCACCGACCAGGAGAAGATCGCACCGAGCAGGCTCACCACGGGCCGGCTGATCAGCGGGGTCAGCAGCGCCACCCCGATGAAGGCGAACAGCACCCCGCCCAGGATGGTGGACAGCGTCTGACCGCCCGCGTTGCCGCTGAGCCCGAGGAACAGCAGCACCGCGCCGACGCCGGTGACCAGCGCCCCGGCGACCGTGATCTTCGTCAACGGGCGGTCCGGGGTGGCCACGTCCTGCATCGCCGCGATCGGCGGGATCCGGGACGCGCGCAGCGCCGGCAGCAGCGCCGCCACCACCGTGATCACCAGACCGACGGCGAACGAGCCGATCACCGCCGCCGCCGGCACCCCGATGCCGGCGAGGGTGAGCCCACCGGCCAGCTTGCCGAACAGGAACGCCAGCAGCGCGCCCACCCCGATGCCGGCCGCCAGGCCGAGCACCGAAGCGATCAGGCCGACCGCGATGGCCTCCAGCACCACCGAACCGATGATCTGCCGGCCGCTGGCCCCGATGGCGCGCATCAGCGCCAGCTCCCGGGTCCGCTGCGCCACGATGATCGAGAAGGTGTTGAGGATCAGGAAGGTGCCCACCAGCAGCGCCACCGCGGCGAAGCCGAGCAGGATCTTGTTGAAGAAGGACAGGCCCTCCTTCAGGCTGGCCGCGGCGTCCGCGGCCACCTGCTCACCGGTCTTCACCTCGAAGTCCGCGCCCAGGGTGCGGGCCACGTCGTCGCGCAACGCCTCGTCGGAGACACCGCCGGCCGCGCGCACCGTGACGCTGCTGAACGTGTCAGGCTCGCCCAGCATCAGCCGCTGCGCCACAGGCGTGGTGAAGAAGACCTCGTTGACGCCGCCGATCGAGTCCCGGTCACCGCTGTAGCCGGCGATGCCGACCAGGGTGAAGTCCCGCTTCTTCGACTCGAACGCGGTGAGCACGCCGACCTTCTGGCCCACCTGCACCTTCGCCGTGGTGGCCAACGCCTTGTTGAGAACGATCTCGTCCTCGGCCTGCGGCGCACGCCCCTCCCGCAGTTGCAGCAGGTCACTCTCGCCGGTCCAGTTCTCGCCCAACTGCGGCGGACCGAACGACGTGACGACCTTGCCGTTGCTGCCGATGACCCGCGCGCCGTCGGCGTTGACGACGCCCGTCGCCGAGGCCACGCCCGGCACCTGCTTGACCCGGTCCACCACGGCGGCCGGCAACGGGGCGGCGGTCTGCTCGCCCTCCATCTCGTTGACCTGGACCTTCGGCTTCGCCGCGACGTTCACGTCGATCTCGGAGAAACCGTCGGCGAAGACCGAGTCGAAGGAGCGACCCAGCGTGTCGGTGAGCACGAACGCGCCGGAGACGAACATCACCCCGAGCACCACCGCCAGCCCGGACAGGATCAGCCGGACCTTGCGAGCCAGCAGACTCTTGAATGTCGCCCGGAACATCAGTTGCCCACCTCGGCGGGAGTGTCCAGCTTCTTCATGGTGTCCAGCACCGTCTCGGCGGTCGGCTCGATCAGCTCCGAGACGATCTCGCCGTCGGCGAGGAAGACCACCCGGTCGGCGTACGCGGCGGCGGTCGGGTCGTGGGTGACCATCACGATGGTCTGGCCGTGCTCGCGGACCGAGTCGCGCAGGAAGTTGAGCACCTCGGCGCCCGAGCGCGAGTCCAGGTTGCCGGTCGGCTCGTCAGCGAAGATCACCTCGGGGCGGGAGACCAGCGCCCGCGCGCACGCCACCCGCTGCTGCTGCCCACCGGAGAGCTGGGCCGGACGGTGGTCCAGCCGGTCCCGCAGACCCACCGTCGTGATCACCGTGTCGTACCAGGCCGGGTCCGGCTTGCGCCCGGCGATCGACAGCGGCAGGAGGATGTTCTCCTTGGCGGTGAGCGTCGGCAGCAGGTTGAACTGCTGGAAGATGAAGCCGACCTTGTCGCGGCGCAGCTTCGTCAACCCGGAGTCGCCCAGCCCGGTGACCGTCGTCTCGCCGATCTCCACCGTGCCCCGGGTGACCGAGTCCAGGCCGGCCAGGCAGTGCATCAGGGTCGACTTGCCGGAACCCGACGGGCCCATGATCGCGGTGAAGCGGCCACGTTCGAACTCGGCGCTGACCCCCCGCAGCGCGACGACCTGAGCCTCGCCGCTGCCGTACACCTTCCACACGTCGTTCGCCCGGGCCGCGGCCTGCGCCTGCTGGCCTACCGTCGCGGTCACGTCATCTACCTCTTCCGTCTGTCCGAAAATGCACGCCGCCCCCCGATGGTCCGACGTGACTGTTCAATCATCGGTGCCGCCCACACGCGTCCCGTCCGTCCCTGGGGGGACGCGGCGCGGATTTCCCGCTGCGGGTGCCCCCCCATGCCGGATCAGGGTTGCCCCTGACCCGACGGCCGAACGGGCCCGCCGCCGACCCTCCCCCCTCACGTCACAGGAGGGTCAACCGCGTCGGACCGTCTCCGGTCACGGTAGGTGACGGCGGCAACGGTGGCCGTCACCCCAGGGAGGGATCTTCGGGTACGCCGGGTGAGGTATCCCGCCCCGGCGCGACTACGCCCGAGGGCGGACCAGCCCCGACTCGTACGCCAGCACCACGGCCTGTACCCGGTCGCGCAGCCGCAGCTTGGTCAACAGATGCCCCACGTGGGTCTTGATGGTGGTCTCGCTGACCGACAACACCGCGGCGATCTCGGCGTTGGACAGCCCCCGCGCCACCTGCACCAGCACCTCGCGTTCCCGGTCGGTGAGCGCGTCGAGCGCCGCCGAAGGCGTCTGCGCCGGATCGGGCAGCAGCTCGGCGAAGCGGTCCAGCAGACGCCGCAGGATCCGCGGCGCCACCACCGCGTCCCCGCCCGCGACCGTGCGGATCGCCGCGATCAACTCCTCGGCCGGCACGTCCTTGGCCAGGAACCCGCTGGCCCCGGCCCGCAACGCGCCCACCACGTACTCGTCCAGGTCGAACGTGGTAAGCACCAGCACCCGCACCGGCAGCCGGGCGTCGACGATCGCCCGGGTCGCGGCCACCCCGTCCATCCGGGGCATCCGGATGTCCATCAGCACGACGTCGGGCAGCAGCCGGCGGGACAGCTCCACCGCCTCCACGCCGTCGCCGGCCTCCGCCACCACGTCCAGGTCACCCTCGGTGCCGAGCACCATCCGAAAGCCGGTACGCAGCAGGGGCTGGTCGTCGGCGAGCAGGATCCGCACCGGCCGCGCCGAGGCCACCCGTTCGGTCATCTCGTCTCCCGTCCCCCCGATGGCCCTGCCGCACCGGTCATCCTCGCGTACACCGGCCGGTGCGTCGTGGACCACCGTAGAGACGCGGAGCGCGCCGTGTCCCGATCGGCGTGGCGCCGATCCGGTCGGGTGTCGCGCTCACCCGCGAGGAGAACGCCGCGAAGCGGGCGCCGGACGCCGTCGGATCGACGGCGGGCCGGTCACTCGTCGGCGCCGGGCGTCACCGGAGCGGACCGGGCGTCGCGCAGCGGATCGGCGCCCGCCACCGCGACCGGGAACGGCGGCGGGGTGCCGCCGAAGCTCGGGCACAGCGCCTGGTGGCTGCACCAGTCGCAGAGCCGACTCGGTCGGGGCCGGAAATCCTGGCGGACGGTGGCCTGCTCGATCGCCCGCCACAGGGCCACGACGGTGCGCTCGAAGCGGACCAGTTCGTCGGCGTCCGGCGTGTAGTCCAACACCTCGGCGTCGCGCAGGTAGAGCAGCCGCAACACCCGGGGCACGACGCCCCGGGTGCGCCACAGCACCAGCGCGTAGAACTTCAACTGGAACAGCGCCCGCGCCTCGAACGCCTCCCGCGGAGCGCCACCGGTCTTGTAGTCGACCACCCGCAGCGCGCCGTCCGGCGCCACGTCGAGCCGGTCGAGGTAACCCCGGATCAGCAACTCCTCGTCGACCACCGCCGAGATCAGGCTCTCCCGTTCGGCCGGCTCCAGACGGGTCGGGTCCTCCACCGCGAAGTAACCCTCCAGCAGCCCGGCCGCCGAGCGCAGGAACTCCACCGGGCCGGCCGGCTCCGCGCCGTCGAAGATCGCCGCCAGCTCCGGCTGCTCGGTGACCAGCCGGTCCCACTGGGGGGCCACCAGATCACCGGCCGCCGCCGGCGTACGACCGGCGGCCGGCAGGTCGAACAGGCGCTCCAGGACGGCGTGCACCAGCGTGCCCCGGGCCTGCTCGATGGTGGTGCGCTCGGGCAGCCGGTCGATGCTGCGGAACCGGTAGAGCAGCGGGCAGGTCTTGAAATCCGCCGCCCGCGACGGGGACAGCGACGCCCGCACCGTCGGCGGGGTCTGCGCCGGTAGGGGGGACTGGGTGGTGGTGACCGGTTCCGCCGTCATGTCGGCAAAGGTTAGGGCACCGGTGTGACACCGACCGCCGCCCGCCCCTGGCACGACCGGTCCGTAGCATCGTGGCGATGGAGCAGACATCCCGGCCGCCGCGCCGACCCGACCGGCGCCCCGGCCTGAACGTGGGCCGGGTGTTCGGAGTGCCACTGCACCTCAACGGCTCGATGGTCCTGCTCGCGGCGCTGGTCGCCGTGCTGTACGCCGAGTTCGCCCGCCGCCAGCTCGACCTGTCGCAGCTCGCCGGCTACCTGATCGGCTTCGGTTTCGTGGTGTCGCTACTCGGCTCGGTGCTGCTGCACGAGCTGGGTCACGCGCTCACCGCCCGGCGCTACGGCATCGGTGTGCGCGGCATCACCCTGGAACTGCTCGGCGGCTACACCGAGATGGACCGCGACGCCCCCTCACCCCGGGTCGACCTGCTGGTCTCGCTGGCCGGGCCGGCGGTCTCCGCGGTGCTCGGCGTCATCGCGGTCGCCGCCACCGTCGCGCTGCCCGAGCGGACAGTGGCCCACCAGCTCGCCCTCCAGCTCGCCGTGAGCAACGTCATCGTCGCGGTGTTCAACATCCTGCCCGGGCTGCCGCTGGACGGCGGCCGGGCACTGCGCGCCCTGGTCTGGGGGCTGACCCGCGACCGGCACCGGGGCACCGAGGTCGCCGGCTGGGCGGGCCGGGCCGTCGCCGTCGGCACCGCCGCCCTGGTCCTGCTGCTCACCCTCGCCGACTACCTCGCTCCGCTGGCGCTGCCGCTGATGCTGCTGGTAGCCCTCACCCTGTGGCGGGGCGCCGGGCAGGCCATCCGCGCCGCCCGGGTCAGCCGCCGATTCCCGCTGATCGACCTGTCCCGGCTGGCCCGACCGGTCTGGCCGGTGCCCACCGGCACCCCGCTGGCCGAGGCGCAACGTCGCCGCGCCGAGGCCGGGCAGCCCGCAGCCGCGCTGCTGGTCACCGACTCCACCGGTCGGCCGGTGGCGCTGGTCGACCCGGCCGCGGCCGAGGCGGTGCCCGTCGAGCGTCGCCCCTGGCTGGCGGTCGACGCCGTGGCCCGGTCGCTGGGCGCGCTGCCCACGTTGCCGGCCGGGCTCGACGGGGAGCGGGTGATGGACGCCGTACAGACCCACCCGGGCGCGCAGTACGTGGTGACGTCAGGCGAAGATGTCGTCGGCATTCTGCACATCGGGGACCTGGCACAGCTCCTCGAACCCAACCGGAAGATGACATCGTGACCGCAACGTCCTCCACCGTCCCGGCCGACGCCGCCAGCCCGGCGCTGACACCCGTGCACCGTGGGCCCTTCCGGCCCGGCGACCGGGTGCAGCTGACCGACCCAAAGGGGCGGATGCACACGGTGACGCTGGAGCCCGGCAAGGAGTTCCACACCCACCGGGGCATCCTGGCGCACGACGCCCTGATCGGGCTGCCCGACGGCAGCGTGGTGACCACCTCCGGCGGCGGCACGGCGTTCCTGGCGTTGCGGCCGCTGCTGTCGGACTACGTGCTGTCGATGCCGCGCGGCGCGCAGGTGATCTACCCGAAGGACTCGGCGCAGATCGTCGCGATGGGCGACATCTTCCCCGGCGCGAAGGTCCTCGAGGCCGGCGCCGGCTCCGGCGCGCTCAGCTGCTCGCTGCTGCGGGCCGTCGGCACCGAGGGGGAGCTGCACTCGTTCGAGCTGCGCGACGACTTCGCGCAGATCGCCAAGCGCAACGTGGAGGCGTTCTTCAACGGGCCGCACCCGTCCTGGCACCTGCACGTCGGTGACGTCGCGCAGTGCCAGGAGACCGGCTTCGACCGGATCATCCTGGACATGCTGACCCCCTGGGAGACCCTCGACATGGTCGAGCGGGCGCTGGTGCCCGGCGGGGTGTTCATCGGCTACGTGGCCACCACGCCGCAGCTCTCCGAGCTGGTCGAGGCGCTGCGTGAGCGCGGCGGCTGGACCGAGCCGCGCGCGTGGGAGTCGCTGGTGCGCGACTGGCACGCCGAGGGCCTCGCCGTCCGCCCGGACCACCGGATGATCGCGCACACCGCGTTCCTGGTCTCCGCGCGCAAGCTCGCCCCCGGCGTCACCGCGCCGCCCCGGCGGCGCAAGCCCAGCAAGGGCACCGAGGCGTACGCGCAGCGCCGGCAGGACCTGCGCGAGGCGGAGGCGGCACGGCAGGCGGCCGCCGCGCAGGCCGCAGGCGCGCAGCCCGACGCGACGGGGGAGATGGACAGGCCGTGACCATCGAGCTGGGCGCCGGCCTCGCCGGGCGGAGGGAGGCGGCGGCATGAGCCGACCGGGCTACGGCGGCGGTGATCTGCCCGCGGTCTTTCCCGACTGGTCGCCCTACCAGGACCTGGAGTCGGCGGCGCGGGCCTACCTGCGCGACCCGGACGTCGCCCTGGAGGCGCTCGGCGGGGTGCTGCGGGGCGCGTCGGTGCTCGGCTTCACCCTGGAGCGCTTCGTCAACGAGGTCAACGGCGTGTGGCAGGAGGTCGTGGTCTGCGACGGCAGCCGGCTGATCCTCTGGCACGGCGAGGACGTGCCGCCGGGGGAGGGGCCGCCGGGGTCGATGACCTCGTCGCTGCGGGTGGTGCCGGTCTCCACAGTCACCGAGGTCGGCTGCCGGCGTCGGCTGAACCGCTCCGACAGCGGCGAGATCCGGGTCGACAGCATCGACGTGTACCTGCTGCTCACCTCGCTCGACGAGGCGCCCCCGAGTGAGGAGATGGCCGGCGCACCGCGGCACGACGCGCTGCGTTTCGGCAAGACCCTGGACGACGGCGGCGCCGGGCAGATCGCCCGGTTGGAGGAGTTCGCCCGGCTTGTCGCCTCGGTGGTCGGCCGTCCGGTGCTCTGAGGCGTACCCCTCGCAGAGCCGGCCGGGCCGCGCGGCCCGGCCGGTGGGCGGCTCAGTCCTCCTCGGCGTCCGGGCCGGCGACCTCGACGCCGTCGCCGCGCACCACGTGGATGCAGTCGCCCGGGCACTCCTTCGCGGAGTCGATCACTTCGAGTCGCAGGTGCTCGGGCACGTCGACACGGCTGCCCGGCGCCATCCGCAACTCACCGTCGACGCCCTTGACGTACGCCAGACCGTCGATGTCGAACTCGAACACCTCCGGCGCGTACTGCACGCAGAGCCCATCGCCCGTGCAGAGATCCTGGTCCACCCAGACCTGCAGCTGGTCGGTCGCGACCTCGGCCACCGGTGCACCCCCCATGTTCTCCCGTACCAGCCTCCGACGGTACCCGAACGCCAGTACCGGCCCGTCAGGCCACCCTTGGCGATCAAGGTTCGGTGACGAGGGTGTTGCGTGGGACCGAATCGGCCTCATAGCGGCTAGTGTTAGGGCAGAACGTTCAAGCCCCCCGGGGAGGTGGGACGTGGCAGCACGCAGCGACGACGCGGACTCGCGCGCCGCACGGTGGGAGAAGGAAGCCCACGATCTCTCCACGCAGGTCGCGTTTCTTCAAGAGGAACTCGCCCTGGTGCGGCGTAAGTTGACCGAAAGCCCCCGACACGTCCGGCAGCTCGAAGAGCGGCTGGCGGCCACCCAGGCACAGTTGGCGCGGCTGACCGAAAACAACGACCGGCTGGTGAGCACCCTCAAGGAGGCTCGCACGCAGATCGTGACGCTCAAGGAGGAGATCGACCGCCTCGCGCAACCGCCGAGTGGCTACGGCGTCTTCCTGGCCAAGCACGACGACGGCAGCGTGGACGTCTTCACCGGCGGCCGCAAGCTGCGGGTCGCCGTCTCGCCCTCGCTGGACGTGGCCGAGCTGCGCCGCGGCCAGGAGGTCCTGCTCAACGACGCGCTCAACATCGTCGATGCGTTCGGCTACGAGCGGGTCGGCGAGGTGGTGATGCTCAAGGAGATCCTGGAGGGGCCGGGTGGCGGTCCGGGTGACCGGGCGCTCGTGGTCTCCCACTCGGACGAGGAGCGCATCGTGCACCTCGCCGAGACGCTCATCGGATCGACGATCCGCGCCGGCGACTCGCTCATGATCGAGCCCCGTTCGGCGTACGCGTACGAGCGGATCCCGAAGAGCGAGGTCGAGGAGCTGGTCCTGGAGGAGGTGCCCGACGTCGACTACGGCGACATCGGTGGCCTCCAGTCGCAGATCGAGCAGATCCGCGACGCGGTGGAGCTGCCGTTCCTGCACGCGGACCTGTTCCGTGAGCACCAGCTCCGTCCGCCCAAGGGCATCCTGCTCTACGGCCCGCCCGGCTGCGGTAAGACGCTGATCGCCAAGGCGGTGGCCAACTCCCTGGCCAAGAAGATCGCCGAGCGGCAGGGCAAGGAGAAGCACACCAGCTTCTTCCTCAACATCAAGGGCCCCGAGCTGCTCAACAAGTACGTCGGCGAGACCGAGCGGCACATCCGGTTGATCTTCCAGCGGGCTCGGGAGAAGGCCGGCGAGGGCACCCCGGTGATCGTGTTCTTCGACGAGATGGACTCGATCTTCCGGACCCGTGGCTCCGGTGTCTCCTCCGACGTGGAGAACACGATCGTCCCGCAGCTGCTCAGTGAGATCGACGGCGTGGAGGGGCTGGAGAACGTCATCGTCATCGGCGCCTCCAACCGGGAAGACATGATCGACCCGGCGATCCTGCGACCCGGTCGACTCGATGTGAAGATCAAGATCGAGCGACCGGACGCCGAGGCGGCCAAGGACATCTTCTCCAAGTACATCCTCTCCGGGCTGCCGCTGCACCCGGACGACCTGGCCGAACACGGAGCCGACCCGCAGGCCACCGTCGCCGCCATGATCGACGCCGTGGTGCTGCGGATGTACTCGGAGACCGAGGAGAACCGGTTCCTCGAGGTCACCTACGCCAACGGGGACAAGGAAGTCCTCTACTTCAAGGACTTCAACTCCGGCGCGATGATCCAGAACATCGTCGACCGGAGCAAGAAGATGGCCATCAAGGAGTTCCTCACCTCGGGCCGCAAGGGGCTGCGCCTGCAGCACCTGCTCGACGCCTGCGTCGACGAGTTCCGCGAGAACGAGGATCTGCCCAACACCACAAACCCCGACGACTGGGCCCGGATCTCCGGCAAGAAGGGCGAGCGGATCGTCTACATCCGCACGCTCGTCTCCGGCGGCAAGGGCACCGAGGCCGGCCGGTCCATCGAGACCGCCAGCAACACCGGCCAGTACCTCTGACACCAGCGGCGGGGGTGTCCACCTGATGGTGGACACCCCCGCCGCCGTTCTCAGGTAGTCGTCAGGCGAAGATCCAGCGCTTGGACACCACGTAGTTCACCGCCGACAACGACGCCGTCACGAGCAGCTTGGCCAGCAGGTACGGGGTACCCGCCCAGGTCAGCCCGGAGACCAGCACGACGTTGGCGGTCAGGTTCGCCAGGACCAGGGCGAAGTAGCGCCCGACCTGAGGCACCATCTGGGCGGACGAGCCGAACGACCACGCCCGATTCAGCCCGAAGTTGACCCAGAACGAGGTCAGGAACGACAGGGCAGCCGCGACCGGCAGGACGATCCGCAGAACTCCGTGGTAAATGAACAGTGAGCCGGTGTCCACGGCGACGCTCAGACCCCCGACGACCAGGAACCGCACGGCACTGTGTCGGGACAGGTGGCGGACGGAATCGGCAACAGGTGACAGCAAAGAGTTCTCCAAGGGGGGACCCGGAGCGGTGAGGACGACGAGGGAGTCTATCGTCTGTCCATCCACCCAGCGGGGCCTGCCCGCGCGAGCCGCGAGGTTGACGTGCCTGATCCCGGAAGAGTGACGCCAGCGGCCACCGGCGAGAGCCCGGCGGCAACCACGAGCGGCGCCCGACGACACTGGGCTCTGGCCTTTGTCGCCTTCTTCCTGCTCATCTTCGCCTGGTCGATGGCCGCCCCGTACGACGGCACACCGGACGAGCGCGAGCACATCGTCCGGGCGGCCGGCGTCGCCGCCGGACAGATCGCGCCTCCGCCGGCGGCCGCGAAGAAGGGCACCGGCGCCTTCCAGACCGTTCCCGGTGGTCTCGTCCGGGAACAGTGCTGGCAGTTCAAGAAGGATGTCTCGGCCGCGTGCGCCCAGCCGCCGGGCAGTGACCGGACACCGACCCGGGCCGGCACCGGCGCGGGTCGCTACTTCCCCGCCTACTACGCCCTGGTCGGCGCGCCGACGGTGCTGTGGCCGGGCTGGCCCGGCGTCCTGCTCGCCCGCATGATCAGCGCGCTGTGCTGCGCCGCGCTGCTCGCCTGCGCGTTCGTGGTGATCCGCAACCGCTCCCGGCGAGGCCTGATGATGGGCGCCCTGGTCGTGGTCACCACGCCGATGGCCGTGCACATGGCCAGCGCGGTCAACCCCAACGGGCTGGAGATCGCCGCCGGCATCGCCTTCTTCAGCGCGGTGATCCCCCTGATGATCGGCCCACCCGGCCCCCGGCGGGGCCTGATCCTGCTGGTCGGGATCAGCGGGTTGCTGCTGGCGGTGCTGCGCCAGACCGGCCCGCTGTGGCTCGCGACCGCCTTCGTCGCGTTCGCCTTCCCGCTGCGCCGCAGCAACCTCGTCGGCCTGCTGCGTGACCGGGCCGCACAGCTCTGGGCCGGCGGCATCGTCCTGTCCACCCTGGCCGTGCTCGCCTGGACGGTCCGCCAGCAGACCTCGGACCTGGGCAACTACTCCGCCAAGTCGCTCACCTACGGGCAGGCGGCGCTGATCGAGGCCGACCGGTGGCGGGGATACCTCGACCAGATCGTCGGGGTCACCTCCTGGCTGGACACCCGCATGCCGGCGCCGCCGTACGTGATCTGGCAGCTCGTCGCCGGGGCGCTGCTGCTGATCGGCGTCGTCTGGGGCAGCACCCTCGACCGGTGGCGCCTGCTCGTGCTGCTCGGCGGCGGCGTGGCCGTTCCGTCGGCCATGCAGATCGCCCTGGTCAACGAGAGCGGCTTCGTCACGCAGGGCCGCTACATGCTGCCCATGCTGGTCGGCGTCCTGCTCTACGCCGCGTGGGCCGCCGAGCGACGCGGCTTCGAGGTCGCCCGGGCCCGCTCGTTCACCCGCCTCGCCGTGCTGGTCCTGCTGCCGATCCAGCTGTTCTGCCTGGCGTACACGATGGTCCGCTGGCAGAACGGCCTGCCCGCCAACATCGGGTTGAGCAGCCTCAACCCGCTCGCTGGCGACTGGCACCCGGTGGTCGGCTCGGTGCTTCCGCTGCTGAGCGCCACCGTCGGTCTGGTGCTGTTCGGATGGCTCGTCTGGACCACCCGCACCTCCGGCACCGACGAACCGACGCCGCGCGACGAGCGTCCCGCCACCGAATCCACCGAACTGTTCCGGCCCGCCGGCTCTCACCTGCAGAGTGCGGGCGCCCAGGGCGGACTACGCTCGACCTGACGGGGGACCGGGTCGGGCGAGCGAAGCGGGTAGATCGATGAGCGTAAGACGGATCATGGGCACCGAGGTCGAGTACGGCATCTCGGTGCCCGGTCAGGCCGGAGCCAACCCGATGGTCACCTCGTCGCAGGTGGTCAACGCCTACGGGGCACGCCCCGAACTCAACCGGGGCGGGCGGGCACGCTGGGACTACGAGGAGGAGTCGCCGCTGCGCGACGCCCGCGGCTTCACCTACTCCGGGGCGGCCTACGACCCGGCGGAGGCCCTCGCCGACGAGGACCTCGGCCTGGCCAACGTGATACTCACCAACGGCGCACGCCTCTACGTGGACCACGCCCACCCCGAATACTCCACCCCCGAGGTCACCACGCCGCGCGACGTGGTGCGCTGGGACAAGGCCGGCGAGCGGGTGATGGCCGAGGCGTCACGCCGGGCCGCCACCATCCCGGGCACCCACCCGATCCACCTGTACAAGAACAACACCGACAACAAGGGCGCCAGCTACGGCGCCCACGAGAACTACCTGATGCGCCGGCAGACCCCGTTCGCCGACATCGTGGCGTACCTGACGCCGTTCTTCGTCACCCGGCAGATCGTCTGTGGCGCCGGCCGGGTCGGCATCGGGCAGGACGGCGGGCAGAGCGGCTTCCAGATCTCCCAGCGCGCCGACTTCTTCGAGGTCGAGGTGGGCCTGGAGACCACCCTGAAGCGGCCGATCATCAACACCCGCGACGAGCCGCACGCCGACGCCGACAAGTACCGCCGGCTGCACGTCATCATCGGCGACGCCAACCTCTCCGAGATCTCCACCTACCTCAAGGTGGGCACCACCGCGCTCATCCTCACCATGATCGAGGAGAAGGCGCTCGGCGCCGACCTCGGCATCGCCGACCCGGTCAGCGAACTGCGGGCGGTCAGCCACGACCCCAGCCTCTCCCATCTGATGCGCCTGCGTGACGGTCGCCGGCTCACCGCCTTGGACCTGCAGTGGGCGTACCTGGAGCGGGTCCGGTCCTTTGTCGACGACCGGTACGGCACCGACGCCGACGAGCAGACAGTCGACGTGCTCGACCGCTGGGAGAGCGTGCTCGACCGGCTCGGCCGTGACCCGATGCTCTGCGCCGACGAGTTGGACTGGGTGGCCAAGCTGCGGCTGCTGGAGGGCTACCGGGAGCGGGAGAAGCTCGGCTGGGGCTCGCACAAGCTCCAACTGGTCGACCTGCAGTACTCCGACGTCCGCCCGGAGAAGGGCCTCTACCACCGGCTGGTCACCCGGGGCGCGATGAAGACGCTGCTCACCGACGACGAGACGCGCCGCGCGATGACCGAGCCGCCGGAGGACACCCGGGCCTACTTCCGGGGCCGCTGCCTGGCCCAGTACGCCTCCGAGGTCGTCGCCGCGAGCTGGGACTCGGTGATTTTCGACGTGGGCCGGGAGTCTCTGGTCCGGGTGCCGATGATGGAACCGGAGCGGGGCACCCGCGCGCACGTCGGTGCGTTGTTCGACCGCTGCGCCAGCGCCAAGGACCTGTTGGAGACGCTGACCGGCGGCTGACATCCGGTGCCTCCGCCGGGCATCGGGCTGTGGCATGCTAGGCCGTCCCTCGAATCCTCGACCCACACGGTGATGCGATGCTCCCCTCTGCCCGGCAGGTTGGCCGGCGTGCGCTGACGGCTGTTCCCCTGTCGAACGCGTACGCCGGGCGGGCCAACAGTTTCGGCTTCCTGCGGCTCTGCTTTGCCGTAGCGGTCGTCCTCGCGCACACCGCGGTGATCGGGTACGCCCGACCACTGACCGAGGTGGTCGACGTGGCGGGCCTGGGAGTCGCCGGTTTCTTCGGCATCTCCGGGTTCCTCATCACCCGCAGCGCCAGGCGCGCCAGCCTGCCCCGCTACCTGTGGCACCGCGCCCTGCGGATCTGGCCGGGTCTGTGGGTGTGTCTGCTCTTCATCGGCTTCGTGGTGGCTCCGATCGTCTGGTACGCCGAGCGGGGCAACGTGGACGGCCTGTGGCGGCACCCGGCCGGCGTGGTCAACTTCCTCCAGGCGAACTGGTGGGGTGGCTACCGTCAGCAGGGAATCATGGACGTCTTCCGGGACACGCCGTACGGCGAGCTGGTGCGTCGG
Source organism: Micromonospora orduensis (assembly GCF_006228125.1). GTDB lineage: Bacteria > Actinomycetota > Actinomycetes > Mycobacteriales > Micromonosporaceae > Micromonospora > Micromonospora orduensis. Next base: position 40,951 of record NZ_VDFY01000135.1, read on the forward strand.
AGTGTCCTGGACGGTTCGCTCTGGACGCTCAGTTACGAGATCTTCTGCTATCTGATCGTGGCGTCGCTGGCCGTGGTGGCGGTGCTGCGTCGCGCCCGCTGGCTGGTGCTCGCCGCCGCCGTCCTCGTCTTCGGTCTGCTGCTCTGGAACCAGTACGAGGCGCTGCGCTTCGGCGGGTCGACCTACTTCACCAGCGGCTCGCTCGGCCCGCTGCCGCTGCTTGGCGCGCTCAGCAAGATCTGGTTCCTGCGTTTCGGCTTCATGTTCCTCGTGGGCGCCGTGGCGGACCTGTACAGCGACAAGCTGCCCATCAGCGACGTCCTCGGCGTGCTCGCCATCGTCGTGACCGGCTGGCAGACGCTGGAGGGTCACCTGTTCGGCCCGGCGCTGCTCGCCTACGAGTACGCCATCCTCTACCTCGCGGTCCGGCTGCCTCGTCTGCTGCACGTCGTGGGCCAGAAGAACGACTACTCGTACGGCATCTACATCTACTCCTTCGTGGTGCAGCAGATGCTGGCCTGGCTGGGCGCCGCGGCCTGGGGGTTCGTCGGCTACTTCGCGGTGGTCATGATCTGCACCGTGGTCCTGGCCTTCCTGTCCTGGCATCTGGTGGAGAAGCAGGCCCTGCGGTTCAAGGACTGGACTCCGCGCATCCGTCGTCAGGCGCCGCCCACGGACGACACGTCGGTGCGAGCGCCGCGCGAGCCGCAGCGCGCGCCAGAGCCCGGCCCGGTACCGGTCACGGCGGACGCGTCGGCTCCACGGGGCTGAACGCAACGGACGCGAACACTCCTGGCGTGAGGGCTTTCTGTCGCCCGCGCGGGGTAGATTTCATGCCAGACGATCGTGGAGGAGACAGCCATGGCCACTCATGACAGCGGCGGCCAGTCGCAGTCCGGCAAGTCCCGTCAGGGCGAGGAGATCGAGGACGTCACCACCGAGGCCAACCCCGAGGTGGCCGAGCGGCACGCCGAGATCACCGAGGACGTCGACGACTTGCTTGACGAGATCGACTCCGTCCTCGAAGAAAACGCAGAGGAATTTGTGAGGGGCTATGTCCAGAAGGGCGGAGAATAGGGCATATGTCCGATTCGTCGGGCCGGTTGGAAAAGATCTGCCCGCAGTGCAAGAGGCTGCTGGCCAACACGGAGTTTCACCGTAACCGGCGACGGGCGGACGGGCTCGCCTTCTACTGCAAAGCCTGTGCCGCTGCGCGGGCGGAGGCGAGCCGTCGCAAGCGGGGCGTAGCCCCGCAGCGGAGGTCGTCCACACCCGTGGGCGAAGGGCTCAAATGGTGCCCGGACTGCGAGCGGATCAAGCCGGTGGACGAGTTCCCCCCACCACCAGGTCCAAGGCCAATGGCCGACACAGCTACTGCAAGCCCTGCCACAATGCTCGGGGTAAGGAGACGGCGCAGCGGCGCTACGGCGGGACGCGCGAGTACCACCTGCGGCGGCGTTACGGCGTGGGCGAGAAGGAGTTCACCGAGCTCCTGGCCGAGCAGGGCGGGGTCTGCGCGATCTGTGGCGATGCCGACCCGCAACATCTGGACCACGATCATCGCACCGGATGGGTGCGCGGGATACTCTGCTTCAACTGCAACGGTGGTCTTGGCCAGTTCCGTGACAGTCCCATGAGGCTGGCCAGGGCGATCACGTACCTGAGAGGAACCACGTGGCAGCGGGCTTTGATCCATCCGGGCGTCTACCAGATGTGTTCACCAACGCGGGGACGTCGTCCTTCACCACGTTTCTGAGCCGGGTGGCCCCCGAGATGCTGCCCGGCCGGCGACCGTTGCCCCCGGGCATGGCCGCCGACCTGGCGCCGCACGCGACCACCATCGTGGCCATCTCGGCCACCGGCGGCGTGGTGATGGCCGGCGACCGGCGGGCCACCATGGGCAACCTGATCGCCCAGCGGGACATCGAGAAGGTGCACCCGGCCGACGCGTACTCGCTGGTCGGCATCGCGGGCACGGCGGGCATCGGCATCGAGCTGATGCGACTGTTCCAGGTGGAGTTGGAGCACTACGAGAAGATCGAGGGCGCGATGCTCTCGCTCGACGGCAAGGCCAACCGGCTGGCCTCGATGATCCGCGGCAATCTCGGCGCCGCCATGCAGGGGCTGGCCGTGGTGCCGCTGTTCGCCGGCTTCGACCTGGCCGCGGGTGACGCGGCGACGGCGGGCCGGATCTTCAGCTTCGACGTGACCGGCGGCCCCTACGAGGAGACCGGGTACGACGCCATCGGCTCCGGCTCGCTCTTCGCCAAGTCAGCGCTGAAGAAGCGTTTCCGGGCTGGTCTGTCCGTCGAGGACGCGACCCGGCTCGCGGTCGAGGCGCTCTACGACGCCGCCGACGACGACACCGCTACCGGCGGACCGGATCTGACCCGCCGGATTTATCCGGTGGTGATGACCGCGACCGCCGAGGGCACCCGCCGGCTGACCGACACCGAGACGGCCGCGATCGCCGAGGGCGTGGTCGCCGGCCGGATGGAGAATCCGGGCGGTTGAGACCCGCGCCCCACCAGTCAGCAGTCGTCAGCACAGCGCCGTAAGGAGAATCGCCGCCGTGGCAATGCAGTTCTACGCCTCTCCCGAACAGATCATGCGGGACCGTTCCGAGTTGGCCCGCAAGGGCATCGCCCGGGGTCGCAGCGCGGTGGTCCTCAGCTACGCCGGCGGGGTCCTCTTCGTCGCGGAGAACCTCTCCAGCGCCCTGCACAAGGTCAGCGAGATCTACGACCGGATCGGGTTCGCCGCGGTCGGCCGGTACAACGAGTTCGAGAACCTGCGCCGCGCCGGCGTACGGATGGCCGACCTGAACGGCCTCAGTTACGACAGGCGTGACGTCACCGGCCGCGCCCTGGCCAACGCGTTCGCGCAGACGCTCGGCGCGATCTTCACCGAGCAGTCGAAGCCCTTCGAGGTGGAGATCTGCGTGGCGGAGGTCGGCCCGACCGCGGACGCCGACGAGCTGTACCGGCTGACCTATGACGGCTCGGTCAACGACGAGCCGGGCCGCATGGCCATGGGCGGCCAGGCCGAGGCGATCACCGGTGTGCTGAAGTCACAGCACCGGGCGGACATGTCCCTGGCCGAGGCGGCCAAGGTGGCGGTGCAGGCCCTGAGCAGCGTCGGTGGAGAGGGCGGCGCCGCCCGGACGATCGCCGCCAACCAGCTCGAGGTGGCCGTCCTGGACCGCCAGCGGGTGGGGCGTACCTTCCGGCGTATCACCGGCGCCGCGCTGACGGCGCTGCTGGACGGTGAGGTCGAGACCGGCGGGCAGGCCGGGGCGGGCGGTGGCGCAGAGCCCACCGTGCCGACCACGGAGGCGCACAAGCCGACCACGTCGGCGGGCTCGGCGGACCTGGAGGACCGGCCGGCCGAGGGCGGCGAACGCTAGGAATCTGCTGTTACCTGGTGCCGGGCTCGTCGTCGAGCCCGGCACCACGTGCTTTACCGCCGGCGCAGCAGCGGCCTGGTCAGCGCCCAGTAGCCGCCGGCGACCGCGTTGAAGACGCCCAGCCCGGCTGTGGTGGGCACACCGGAGGGCGTGACACGGCCGGTCATCAGCTCCGCGATGACCCCGTCCGGCACCCGACGCTCGGTCTGCAGCTGCCGCCGGCGGGCACGTACCCAGCCACGGTTGCGCCACAGCCAGCCCCAACCCCGCGTCTTCTGCCGGGACCATCCACCGACGATCGCGGCGGTGAGCATGGCGACCTCGGTGAGCAGCAGCGCGGGTGACAGGACGACGAGGGTCCGTGCCTCGTACGCGGTGAGCAGGGTGACGAGCCGGTTCCGCTCGACGAGGTAGAGCTTCAGGGCGTTGCGCGAGAACTCGTAGTGGTGCAGCACGACGGCGTCCGGCACGTACTCCAGGCGCAGGCCCCGCTGCCAGAGCCGCAGGCTGAGTTCGGTGTCCTCGTGGTAGGCGAAGTACTCGGCGGCGAAACCGTCGAGGTCCCGCCACAGCTGACGGCTGATCACGAAGCAGCACCCGCTGAGCGAGGGAACGACCTTCCGCTGAGCGTGGGCGCTGGCCGGCTCGCCGTTTCCGCCGGCCCAGGAGAGGCCGGTGAAGTGCAGCGGGTTGCCACTGGTGTTGATCAACTCAGGTTGGTCGGCCAGCCGGATCGACGCCATCGCCGCGCCGACACCCGGCTCGGCGGCCACCGCCGTCGTCTTCGCCAGGGCGTCGGGCGCCACCACGGCGTCGGAGTTGACGAACACGAGCCAGTCCCCGGTCGCCTCGGCCGCGCCCACCCGGCAGCCGCCGGAGTAGCCGGTGTTCTCCTCCGGACGCACCACCCGTACCCCGGGGAGGCCCTTGACGATGTCGATGCCGTCCCCCGTGCAGCCGTTGTCGACCACGATCAGGTCGACCTCGACGCCGGTGCTGGCCAGCACCGCCCGAGCGGCGTCGACGAGGTACGGCTCCGGGCCGTAGGCGAGCATGACCGCGCTCACCCGTGGTCGGATCATCGGGTGCCTCCGGTGGGGCCGACAGCGACGGTGTCGCGCGAGGGGGCGAGGGGGGTGGCGGTGCCGGGACGGACGGCGTTGCGCAGCAGCAGGGCCATCACGGCTGCCACCACCACCGAGCCACTGGCGTACCCGATCTCGACGCGCAGGGCGACCGGGAGCGGGATGAGCGTGACGGCGACGAGCACGACGACGCCGAGGCACCAGGCGACGGCCTGCGCCCGGTGCCGGTCGAGCGCCAGCAGCACCTGGCCGAACACCATCGCCCACAGGTAGGCGAGCGTCGCCACGGCGAGCCAGGCGAAGTCGCCGTGGCCGAGGACGTCCGGGGCGTCGAAGAGGGTGCGTACCAGCCAGGGCCCGAGCAGGACGGCGAGCACCGCCCCGGTGACGCCGAGCGCGGTGACGACGCCCAGGGCCCGCTGGAGCAGGCTCCGGAAGGTGGCGTGGTCACCGGTGGTGGCGGCCGTGGCCAGGCCGGGCAGCAGCGACGCCTGGAGCGAGGCGAAGACGAACAGCGGGATCCGGACCAGGACGAGGGCGGACAGCAGAGCCCCGGCGGTGGCGGTGTCGGACGGGTCGAGCAACTTCACGTTGATCACGCCGATGTTGACCACGACCTGCGAGAGGAGGCTGGAGACCACGAGCAGACCCAGACCACGTACCAGCGTCGTCCAGGCCACCGCGGCGCCGCCGCCGAACGTCCGCAGGATCGGCGGGGTGGTCAGCGCCACCCCGAGCAGGGGCGCGATGACCAGCACGGCACCGAACCACACCGGCGAGGTGACGCCGGTGAGGCCGAGCAGGAGGACCAGGGCGATGCGCAGCCCGCCGTCGAGGGCGAGTTGCGTGCCGTACCAGGGAAAGAGCTGAAGGCCGGCGAGGACGCCCCGGGTGGTGTGCGCGACCGCCAGCGCGGCAAGCGCTCCGATGAGCACGGTGACCATCGTGCGGTCGCCGCCGAACAGCCGGTCGGCGATCGGCTGGCGGGCGACGAGGATCAGCGTGACCAGCCCGAGCAGGATGGCGGCCGCGAGCAGACCGCCCCGCGCCAGCACCGGCCCGGCCGGCAGCCCCTGGCTGCGCCGGGCGGCGATGATCCGGGCGACCTCCTGCTCGACGGGCATGAACATGCCGATGCCCAGGGTGAACACGATCGTCCAGAGCACCGAGAGCGAGTTGTAGTCCGCCTCGGTGAGGCTGTGCCCGGCCACCGCCAGATGCACGTAGGAGGCGAGCCCGAGAAGGGCCAGCCCGGCACCGACAGCGACGGTGCCGGGCGGGACCAGGCTCAGTAGCCGTCGAATCACCGGCGGATGAGCGCCAGCGTGAGCACCGCGAACGCGCGACCGAGGTAGATCATCGCCTTGGCGGGGGAGTGGCTGGGCGTGCCGGCCATCCGCTTGCGCATGGCCACCGGCACCTGCCGGATCCGGTACCCACGCCGGGCGGTGTGCACCAGGGTCTCCACGGTGTCGCCGAGGTACTCGGCCGGGTACCACCCGGCGAACATCTCGATGACCCGCCGGTTGGCGGCCCGGAAGCCGGACGTGGTGTCGGTGAGCTTGGTGCGGGCCACCCGGGACAGCACGGCGGAGAGCATGACCATGGCCCAGCGGCGGGGGCCGCGGACGTTGTAGTCACCCTCACCGGCGAAGCGCGCGCCGATGACCAGGTCGTTGTCGTCCAGCAGGTCGACGAGCTTCGGCACGTACCGGGGGTCGTGCTGGCCGTCGGCGTCGATCTGGATGGCGACGTCGTAGTCGTTGTCCCGGGCGTACCGGTAGCCGAGGCGCATGGCCCCGCCGACACCGAGGTTGTACGGCAGTTTCGCGACCCGGGCGCCGGCGGCGGCGGCGACCGCGGCGGTGCGGTCGGTGGAGCCGTCGTCGACGACGAGCACGTCGACGCCGGGCAGCTCGCCGCGGACCTCTCCGACGACGTCGGCGATCGAGCCCGACTCGTTGAGGGCCGGGATGATGATCAAGGTGCGCTTGCCGTTAACCATCGGTGGACACCAGTTCGTCTCGGGCCGCCCGGTCCGCGTCGATCTGAGCGCGGAGCAGGGCGAAGTCTTCGGCCAGGGTGCGGGTCTCTTCTTCCAGGGCGCTGACCTCCCAGCTGAGGTGCACGCACACCAGCAGCAGGAAGACGATGCCCAGGAAGAGCACCAGGCTGACACCGGAGGCGACGCCGAGGAGTTCGGCGACGTTGTCGAGCAGCCGGGGGAACAGGGACAGCGGAATCACGATGATCAGCACGGCGAGCCAGAGCATGCCGTACTTCTCCCGCAGCTGACGGCGGCGCAGCAGCTCGACGATGGTGCCGAGCAGCAGCAGGCCGGTCAGGCCGGTGACGAGGGTGAGCTTCATGCGACCTTCCACGGGGCGGGTGGAGCGGGGGAGTGGAACGCGTCAACCAGGGTGGAGTGCCAATCCGGAAACGGCGGCAGACCCGCGACCGCCCAGCGGCTGTGCCCTAGCACACTGTACGCCGGACGGGGGGCGGGACGAGGATACCGGTCGCTGGTGGTGGGTCGGATCCGGTCCGGGTCGAGACCGGCCAGTGTGAACGCGGCGCGGGCCAGCCCGTACCACGTGGTCTGGCCGGCGCAGGTGCCGTGGTAGACGCCGGGCGCCGCCCGACCGTCCAGAGCGGCGTCGGCGAGCGCGACCAGCCGCTCGGCGAGACGGTACGACCAGGTGGGCTGCCCGTGCTGGTCGTCGACCACGTCGAGGTGCTCGCGCTGCTCGGCGAGCCGCAGCATGGTGGCCACGAAGTTCGGGCCGTGCGCGCCGTACAGCCAGGCGGTGCGGACCACGTACCCGGTGTCCGGCAGCAGGCGGGCGACGGCCTGCTCGCCGACCAGCTTGCCGCGCCCGTACGCGTTGACCGGCGCGGTGGGCGCGTCCTCCGGGTAGGGGGAGTCGGCGTCGCCGGCGAGGACGTAGTCGGTGGAGACCTGGATCAGCCGGGTGCCGCCGGTGGCGCACGCCGCCGCGAGGTTCGCCACGCCGTGGCCGTTGACGGCGGTGGCCGCCGCCTCGTCGACTTCGGCGCCGTCGACATTGGTCCACGCGGCGGCGTTGATCACGACGTCGTGGCCGGCGACAGCGGCGCGGACCGCGGTGGGGTCGGTGACGTCCAGGTCGGCACGGGCGGCGGCGGTGACCTTCAGGTCGGGTCGGGTCTCCAGGACGGTGACCAGGTCCCGGCCGAGCATCCCCCCGGCGCCGGTGACGAGTAGTCGGGTCATGCGGTGGGGGCCGACTTCAGCGGCTCCCACCAGGCCCGGTTCTCCTGGTACCAGCGCACGGTGTCGGCGAGGCCGTCGTCGAGGGTGACGCTGGGCTGGTAGCCCAGCTCCTCGCTGATCTTGGTGATGTCGAGGGAGTACCGGCGGTCGTGGCCCTTGCGGTCGGCGACGGGCACGACGCGGTCCCAGTCGGCGCCGCAGGCCTCCAGGAGCCGGCCGGTGAGCTCCTTGTTGGTCAACTCGGTGCCGCCGCCGATGTTGTAGACCTCGCCGGCGCGGCCCTTCTGCTGGACCAGGGCGATGCCCCGGCAGTGGTCGTGCACGTGCAGCCAGTCGCGGATGTTGCCGCCGTCGCCGTAGAGCGGAACCGTCCCGCCGTCGAGCAGGTTGGTCACGAACAGCGGGATGACCTTCTCCGGGAACTGGTATGGCCCGTAGTTGTTGGAGCAGCGGGTGACGACCACGTCCATGCCGTGGGTGCGGTGGTAGGACAGGGCGAGCAGGTCGGAGCCGGCCTTGGACGCCGAGTACGGCGAGTTCGGGGCCAGCGGCCAGGTCTCGGTCCAGGAACCCTCGTCGATGGAGCCGTACACCTCGTCGGTGGAGACGTGCACGAACCGGCCGGTGCGGTGCCGCAGCGCGGCGTCGAGCAGGGTCTGGGTGCCCAGCACGTTCGTGGTGACGAACGGCGCGGCGCCGGCGATCGAACGGTCGACGTGCGACTCGGCGGCGAAGTGCACGATCACGTCGTGGTCGGCGACGACCTCGTCCACCACGACCGGGTCGCAGATGTCGCCCTGCACGAACCGCAGACGGGGGTCGTCGCGGACGGGGTCGAGGTTGGCCCGGTTGCCCGAGTAGGTCAACTTGTCGAGCACGGTCACGACCGCCGGTTCGAGCGGGGGCACGCCGTCAGCGCTGCCCAGGGGCTTGCCCAGCAGCAGTCGAACGTACTCCGACCCGATGAATCCGGCTCCGCCGGTGACGAGGATCCTCACGGGTCCGAAAGTGTACGCGACGTTAGGCGCGGGGCGTGGGACGCGACCCCCACGCACGTTTCGTAGCCATGCCGGTAGGCTTCGCCGGTGCGTGGAATCCTACTTGCCGGCGGTACCGGATCCCGGCTGTGGCCGATCACCCGGGCGGTGTCGAAGCAGCTGATGCCGGTCTTCGACAAGCCGATGATCTACTATCCGCTCTCCACCCTGGTGATGTCCGGGGTTTCGGAGATCCTGGTGATCACGACCCCGGAGGACCAGGACCAGTTCCGGCGGCTGCTCGGCGACGGCAGCCAGTTCGGGCTGCGGCTGGAGTACGTGAGCCAGGAGCGCCCCGAGGGCATCGCGCAGGCGTTCATCCTCGGCGCGGACTTCATCGGCGACGAGTCGGTGGCGCTGATCCTCGGCGACAACATCTTCCACGGCGTGGGTCTGGGTCGGCAGCTCGCCGACCACGGCGACCCCGTCGGCGGCCGGGTCTTCGCCTACCAGGTCGCCAACCCGCAGGAGTACGGCGTGGTCGACTTCGACGCCGACGGTCGGGTGCTCTCGATCGAGGAGAAGCCGGCCCGGCCGAAGTCCCGTTACGCGGTGCCGGGGCTGTACTTCTACGACAACCGGGTGGTCGACATCGCCGGCAAGCTCACCCCGAGCGCGCGCGGCGAGCTGGAGATCACGGCGGTCAACGAGGCGTACCGGGAGACCGGGGAGCTGTCGGTGACCGTGCTCGACCGGGGCACCGCCTGGCTGGACACCGGCACGTTCACCTCGATGATGCAGGCCGCCGAGTTCGTCCGGGTGGTCGAGGAGCGGCAGGGTCTCAAGATCGGCTGTGTCGAGGAGGTGGCCTGGCGGGCCGGCCTGATCGACGACGACCAGCTGCGCGCGCTGGCCGCCCCGCTGACCAAGAGCGGCTACGGCGACTACCTGCTCGGTCTGCTGGCCGAGCGCGACGGCAACCCCGGGGCGTCCTGGTGAAGATCCGGCAGTTGAGCATCGAGGGCGCCTGGGAGATCGCCCCCCAGCAGCACGGCGACCCGCGCGGCATGTTCATGGAGTGGTACCGCTTCGACCGGCTCGCCGAGGCGGTGGGGCATCCGCTGCGCCTCGCCCAGGCCAACATGTCGGTCTCCGCGCGCGGCGTGGTGCGGGGCGTCCACTTCGCCGACGTGCCCCCCGGGCAGGCCAAGTACGTCACCTGCGTACGGGGCGCGGTGCTCGACGTGATCGTGGACCTGCGGGTGGGCTCCCCGACGTTCGGCCGGTGGGAGGGTGTCCGGCTCGACGACACCGACCGTCGGGCGGTCTACCTCAGCGAGGGTCTGGGGCACGGCTTCTGCGCCCTGACCGACGACGCGACGCTGAGCTACCTCTGCTCGGCCACGTACAACCCGACGGGTGAGCACGCGGTGCACCCGCTGGACGAGGAGCTGGGCATCGAGTGGCCCGCCGAGGTCCCGCTGCTGTCCGCGCGCGACGAGGCGGCGCCGACCCTCGCCCAGGCCCGCGAGCGGGGCCTGCTGCCGGAGTACGACGCCTGCCGGCGGTTCGTGGCGAGCATCGGACCGGACGGAATGTCGCACTCAGCCGGTATGTGACCACCCCCGAGGCGCGACCTGTGGTGTGACAGTGACGAACCGGGCCTCCGGGCGGCTAATGTCACACCATGGAGCGGCGAATCTTCGGCCTCGAGACCGAGTACGGCGTCACCTGCACCTATCGCGGGCAGCGGCGGCTGTCCCCGGACGAGGTCGCGCGGTATCTGTTCCGTCGCGTGGTCTCCTGGGGCCGGTCGAGCAACGTCTTCCTGCGCAATGGGGCCCGGCTCTACCTGGACGTCGGGTCGCATCCGGAGTACGCCACACCGGAGTGCGACTCGGTGACCGACCTGGTCGCCCACGACCGGGCCGGCGAACGGATCCTGGAGGGTCTGCTCGTCGACGCGGAGAAGCGGCTGCACGACGAGGGCATCGCGGGTGAGATCTACCTGTTCAAGAACAACACCGACTCGGCCGGCAACTCGTACGGCTGCCACGAGAACTACCTGGTCTCCCGGCACGGCGAGTTCGGCCGGCTCGCCGACGTGCTCATCCCGTTCCTGGTCACCCGCCAGTTGATCTGTGGGGCCGGCAAGGTCCTGCAGACCCCGCGCGGCGCGGTCTACTGCCTGTCGCAGCGGGCCGAGCACATCTGGGAGGGCGTCTCCTCGGCGACCACCCGCAGCCGCCCGATCATCAACACCCGCGACGAGCCGCACGCCGACGCCGAGCGCTACCGGCGCCTGCACGTGATCGTGGGCGACTCCAACATGAACGAGGTCACCACGCTGCTCAAGGTCGGCACCGCCGACATCGTGCTGCGGATGATCGAGGCCGGGGTCGTCATGCGCGACCTGTCGCTGGAGAACCCGATCCGGGCCATCCGGGAGGTGTCGCACGACATCACCGGCCGGCGCAAGGTGCGCCTTGCCTCCGGCAAGGAGGTCAGCGCGCTGGACATCCAGCAGGAATACCTGGCCAAGGCCACCGAGTTCGTCGAGCGCCGCGGCGGCGACCAGGCCGCCAAGCGGGTCGTCGAGCTGTGGGGCCGGGTGCTGCACGCGGTGGAGACCGGTGACCTGGAGCCCGTCTCGCGCGAGATCGACTGGGTCAGCAAGCTGCGGCTGATCGAGCGGTACCAGCGCAAGCACGACCTGCCGCTGTCGCACCCCCGGGTGGCGCAGATGGACCTGGCGTACCACGACGTGCGCCGTGGCCGTGGCCTCTACGGGCTGCTGGAGCGCCGCGGCGAGGTGGACCGGGTGGCCACCGACCCGGAGATCTTCGAGGCCAAGGAGACCCCGCCGCAGACCACGCGGGCGCGGCTGCGGGGCGAGTTCATCAGGCACGCCCAGGAGAAGCGGCGGGACTTCACCGTCGACTGGGTGCACCTGAAGCTCAACGACCAGGCGCAGCGCACCGTTCTCTGCAAGGACCCGTTCCGGGCGTACGACGAGCGCGTGGAGCGGTTGATCGCCAGCATGTGAGGGGTGGTGGCCGGCCCTGGCGGTGGTGTCCGTCGCCGGGGTCGGCCGGCCCGGTAGTCTGGGCGCGCCATGACGACTTCTGGACCTTCCGACCGCCCCGGGGGCGGCACCGAGCGGCAGAACTGGGTCGAACGTCGGCGGGAGAAGATCCGCGCCGAGATCGAACGGAACCGCCGCGGCGAGTACACCGTGCCGACCTGGGTGCTGGCCCTGGCGCTGGTCCTCATCGTCGGCGGCTGGCTGGCCCTGATCTTCCTCGCCTGAGCACCGGTGGCCGGCGGGCCGGTCAGGGGAGCCGGGTGACGGCGTGCCGGCCGGCCGCGGCGGCGGCCAGGAAGTAGGAGTGGTCGGCGTCGAGGCCACGGCCCATCGTGGACAGCGGCACGACGCTGGCCCGCAGCGCCGCGTCGAGACCCGCCGTGGGCACCCGGACGATCCGGTGCCGGGCAGCCAGGGGCGCCAGCGCGGCGTCGACCTCGGCGGCGAGGGCCGGCTCCAGGTCGTCCGGCACCACCAGCTCCGCCGGGGCGAGCGCGACCCGGCCGTACGCGGTGAGGCTGTGGTGTGACACGCCCCGGTGCCGGGGGCGGGGGTCGGCGGCGGAGATCCGCAGCGAGCCGACCGGTCGGCCGCCCAGCGTGGCGCTCGCGTTTACCGCCTCGCCGACGGCGACCCCGGAGAAGCCCCACCGGGTGCCGGTGCCCAGGTTGCCGGGCCCCTGCGCGACCACGGCCAGGTCGGCGTCGAGCACGTGCCTGGCGGCGAGCAGGCCGCCGTGCAGCGTGGTGGCCTCCAGGTCGCCGCCGAACGCCTGCCCCACGGTGATCGTGCCGGCCAGGTCGGCGCGCAGACCGGCGAGGGTGCGGGAGAACCAGGCCGGCAGCGCCCCACCGTCGGTGAGCAGGTACGCCACCCGGGCGCGCGGAGCGTCGGCGCGGATGCCGGCCAGGATCGCGGGCAGGGCCGAGTGCAGGTCGGCGGTCACCACCGGCATGCCGTCCAGGTCGTCGGCGTCGGCGAGGACGGCGCGGTGCGGGGAGGCCTCCTCGTCGACGCCGAGCAGGATCGGTTGCAGCGGCGTGTAGCGGGCCTTGACGAGGTGCCCGGCGTCGCGGGTGTCACCGGCGTCCGGCGGGTCCGGCGGCAACCGGTCCGGCAGGGCCACGACCAGGGCGTACCCGCCGGTGCCGAGCCCCATCAGCAGCGCGCCGGCGTTGAGCAGCACCCGGTCGCCGGGCTCGGGGGTGCCGACCAGTTCCGGGTACGCCAGCGCCCGCATCCGCGTGCCGTCGGGCAGGTCGACGTCCAGCTCCACCGCCCCGGTCCACTGCCGTCGCAGCGTCGCCACCGTCCCCGTACGCCATCGCACCATGACGGGCACGCTAGCCGCGCGTGCCGGGCGGGTCGCGCCCGGGTGCGGCGCCGGGGTGGTTCAGCTCGGCGCGGGGTCGCCGCCGGCGTCCGGGCTCGGCCGGGCCTGGGTGTCCCGGGCACGGCCGGTCGCGCCGGGCAGCGAACGGGTCGGATCGAGGAAGACGAAGCGGATCTCCGGGTACCGGTCGGTGAGCCGCCGTTCGGCCTCGTCGGCGGTCGCCTCGATCTGCGCGCCGGTGGCCTCGTCCCGGAAGTCGACCTTGGCGGCGACCAGGATGTCGTCCGGGCCGAGCTGCATGGTCAGCAGCGTGTCGATGCGTTCGACCTCGGGCAGCCCGGCCAGCTCCCGCTCGATCTCCCGACGCAGCCGGTCCGGGACCGCCCGGCCGACCAGCAGCGACAGGTTGTTGCTGGCGAGGATCCCGGCGACGGTCAGCAGCAGCAGACCGATGAGGATCGACGCGACGCCGTCCCACACCTCGTCGCCTGTGGCGTGCGACAGGCCGACTCCGAGACCGGCCAGCAGCAGGCCGATCAGGGCCGCGCTGTCCTCCAGGAAGACCGCCTTGACTGTGGTGTCGGCGGTCAGCCGCAGGAACCGCCGCGGGGTCGTCTCCCAGCGTCGGGACTCGCGGCGGACCTGGCGTACGGCGCGGGCCAGCGAGATCGACTCGATGACGAACGACACCGCCAGCACGACGTACGAGATGAGGTAGTCGCCGCTGTGCTCGTGCACCAGGATCGTGGTGACGCCGTGGGTGACGGCGAAACCGGCGCCGGCGACGAACGTGAACATGGCGGCGAAGAACGCCCAGACGTAGCTCTCCTTGCCGTACCCGAAGGGGTGCCGCTGGTCGGCCGGTCGGGCGCCGCGGCGCAGCGCCTGGAACAGCAGCACCTCGGTGGTGGTGTCGGCGACCGAGTGCGCCGCCTCGGAGAGCATCGCGGCCGACCCGGAGATGAGCCCGGCGACCAGTTTGGCCACCGCGATGGCGAGGTTGGCGGCGCCGGCGACGACGACGGTCCCGACGCTCTCGCTCTCCGGTCTGGCCCCCGCCTGCGACATGAGGATCACCCTATGACCGGTGGGGGCGGCGCGCTCGGCTAGTGGTTCGCGACACCACCGATCCGAACAAGTGTGCGGCGCGCCCGCGTGGGTGCACGTCACGGGCGCATCGGCTGCTAGCGTCTACCCGTGTCGCGGACCCGCACCGAACGCCTGGTCAACCTGGTGATCTGCCTGCTGTCCACGCGACGGTTCCTGACCGCCGCGCAGATCGCCGCGACCGTGCCCGGTTACGAGCACGATCCGGACGACGCGCGTGATCACGAGGCGTTCCAGCGCAAGTTCGAACGGGACAAGGCCGAGCTGCGTGAGCTGGGTGTGCCGTTGGAGACCGGGACGGCAAGCGTCTTCGACGCCGAGCCCGGCTACCGGATCGCCCACCGGGAGTACGCGCTGCCCGACATCCCCCTGGAACCGGACGAGGCCGCCGCCGTGGGCATCGCCGCCCGGCTGTGGCAGCACGCCGGGCTGGCCGCCGCCGCGTCGTCCGGGCTGGCCAAGCTGCGCGCCGCCGGGGTGGACGTGGACCCGCAGGCCACCCTCGGCCTGGAGCCGATGGTCACCGTCGACCCGGCGTTCGCGCCGCTGACCGCCGCCGCCAGGGACCGCCGCGAGGTGGGTTTCGACTACCGGGTGCCGGACCGCGACGCGCCCAGCCGCCGCCGGCTCCAGCCGTGGGGCGTGGTCTGCTGGCGCGGCCGGTGGTACGTGGTGGGTCACGACCTGGACCGGGCGGCGACCCGCTGCTTCCGGCTGTCCCGCGTGGTTGGCGCGGTGCGGGTGACCGGCGCGCCCGGCGCGTACCAGCCGCCGGCCAACGAAGACCTGATCAGCCACGTGGCCCGCTGGTCGGGGCCGGTGGAGCGCACCGGCCGGGCCACCGTGCTGGCCGCGCCGGGCCGGGCCGCCGGGCTGCGCCGCTGGGCGGTCGAGGTGACCGCCGGGCCGGACGGCGACCGGCTGGTCCTGCCGTACGCCGACCCGGACTCGCTGGCCGGCCATCTGGTGGGGTACGGCCCGGACGTGCGGGTGCTCGACCCGCCGGAGGTCCGCGAGGCGGTCATCCAGCGACTCAAGGAGATCGCCGTGCGCCACGACGAGCTGGCCGGCACCGGGGGTGCCCGGTGACCCGCCCCGCCGCCCGGGGCGGCTCCCGCGCGTCCGCCGACCGGCTGGCCCGACTGCTCAACCTGGTGCCCTACCTGCTGGCCCGGCCCGGCATCGAGATCGCCGAGGCAGCCGGTGACCTGGGCGTCACCGAGCGGCAGCTCCGGGAGGATCTGGAGCTGCTCTGGGTGTGCGGTCTGCCCGGGTACGGCCCCGGTGACCTGATCGACATGGCGTTCGACGGTGACCGGGTGACGATCACCTACGACGCCGGCATCGACCGGCCACTGCGGCTCACCCCCGACGAGGCCCTCGCGCTCGTGGTGGCGCTGCGGATGCTCGCCGAGACCCCCGGGGTGGCCAACCGGGACGCCGTCGAACGCGCCCTGGCGAAGATCGAGGACGCGGGCGACCTGGTGGGCGCACCGGTGGCGGTGCGGCTGCCCGGGGACACCCGGCGGGTGGAGGCGCTGCGCGCCGCCGTCGAGGGCGGCAGGGCTCTGCGGATCACCTACTACACGGCGGCCCGGGACGAGACCACCGAGCGCGTCATCGACCCGCTGCGGGTGCTGATGGTCGGCGGTCGGGCGTACGTCGAGGCGTGGTGCCGCCGCGCGGAGGCGGTCCGGCTGTTCCGCGCCGACCGCATCGACGCCATCACCGAGTTGGACGAGCCGGCTACCGTTCCGCCGCAGGCCGTGCCGCACGACCGCACCGAGGGCGTCTTCCGTCCCTCTCCGGATCTGCCGCTGATCACCCTGCGGATCGGCCGGGGTGAGCGGTGGATAACCGAGTACTACCCGTGCGAGCGGGTGGAGGCCGGCGACGGCGACCAGTGGCTCGTCTCGCTGCGGGTGACCGACCTGGGGTGGGCGCGTCGGTTCGTGCTCGGCCTCGGCCCGGAGGTCACCGTGGTCTCCCCGCCCGAGCTGGCCGAGCAGGTCCGGGCCACGGCGGCCGCCGCGCTCGACGCGTACGCCGTGCCGGCGCCCCCGGCCGTGCCCCGGCGGCCCGAGGCCGACGCGGACAACGCGCCGTCGGGTGACCGGGCGGTGGCCGGCCGCACCCAGTAGGCTGGCCGCCGTGCTGATCTGGATCGTGCTCGCGGTGGTGCTGCTCCCGCTCGTGGCGTTGGCGCTTGCCGTGCGCCCGGTGCTGGCCCGGCTGCCCCGGCTGCGCCGCGCCGCCGTGGCGTTGCAGCGGCGGGCCGCCGAGGCCGAGACGCTGCGGGAGTCCGCCGAGGCGTTGCAGGCGCGCGCCGAGGGGGTCCAGCGGCAGCTCGACACCGCGCAGCAGCGACTCGCGGTGATCAAGGCCAAGCGCGGCTGACGGCGCGGGAGGCCAGCGCGGTTGACGGATCATCGCGCGTTGGTCAAGACTTCACCGGCCGGGCCGGACCACCACCACCCGGCGGGTGGCATCGGGCCGATCCGCACGTACGATGGGCTGCGTACCACCCTCGGACACAGAGCGACTGGAGCTTCTCATGGGTGCCCTCAAGCCGTGGCACATCGCAGTTCTCGTGGTTGTGCTGATCCTGCTCTTCGGTGCGAAGCGGCTCCCTGACGCGGCCCGCTCGCTCGGCCGTTCGCTGCGGATCATCAAGGCCGAGACCAAGAGCCTGCAGGACGACGACCGCGACCTCGCCGAGAAGGCCGACGCGCAGGCCGGCTACCAGCCGCTGCCGCCGCACGCCGGGCAGCAGGCGCCGTACGCCGGGCAGCCGCAGCAGGCGCCGTACCAGGCCCCGCCGCAGCAGCCGGTCGTCGACCCGGTGCACCGCGTCCGCGACAACTGACCGAAGGGCCCGAGTCCCGTGGCCTTCGCCCTGCGTAAACGCGGCCCGAGCAGTTTCGAGCGGGCCGCCGACGGTTCGATGACGCTCATCGAGCATGTCCGCGAGCTGCGCAACCGTCTCTTCCGCGCGTCCGTGGCGATCCTGATCGGCTTCGGCCTCGGCATCTGGCTGGCCAAGCCGGTGCTGCACCTGCTCCAGCAGCCCTACTGTGACCTGCCCCAGGCCCGGATCGTCAACGGCAAGTGCGAGTTCGTGCAGCTCGGCCCGGCCGACCTGTTCCTGCTCAACCTGAAGGTCGCGCTCTGGGTCGGGTTGATCGTCGCCGCGCCGGTCTGGCTCTACCAGCTGTGGGCGTTCATCGCGCCGGGCCTGCACCGGCACGAGCGGCGGTACGCGTACTTCTTCACCGCCCTGGCCGCGCCGCTGTTCGCGGCCGGCGCGGTGCTGGCGTACTTCGTCACGGCCAAGGGCCTGGAGTTCCTGCTCAGCATCTCGGACAGCGAGATCAGCACGACACTGGAGATCACCAAGTACATCTCCTTCGTCACCAACCTGATCCTGCTGTTCGGTGTGGCGTTCGAGTTCCCGTTGATCGTGCTGATGCTCAACTTCGTGGGCATCGCCAGCGCGAAGCGGCTGCTCAGCTGGTGGCGTGTGGCGATCTTCGTGTTCTTCGCGTTCTCCGCGGTGGTCACCCCCACCCCGGACCCGTTCGGGATGACCGCCCTGGCGATCTGCCTGTCGGCGCTCTACTTCGGCGCGGTGGGCATCGCGTTCCTCAACGACCGGCGGCGGGGGCGCGGCAAGGAGATCTACGCCGGCATCGACGACGACGAGGTGTCGCCGCTGGAGTACGACGCGGATCCGGTGGTGGCCGGGCAGCGGGTCGACGCGACCGCGCCGATCGGTGTTCCCGAGCCGATCGCCAAGCCGGCGCCGATCGAGCGCCGGTACGACGACATGACCTGACGGCCCCCGCGCCGCCCGTCCACCGACGCCGTCCCCGCCTGCCGGGGGCGGCGTCGTCGCGTCACTGCGAGCGCCGGCGGCGGGACCGGTCGTGACGGTGCCCGCCCCCGGTGAACGGCGGATGTCCGACCGGTACGGTGCTGCCCGTGACCACAGACGATCACCTGCCCGGCCCGGTCGCCGTGCTCACCAATCCGTCCGCGGGGCGGGGACGCCACCGCGCCCTGCTGCCCCGGTTGCTGGACGGGTTGGCCGCCGCCGGCCGGCCGGTCCGGCTGCTGTCCGCGTCCAGCCCTCTCGAGGCGGAGGCGGCGTGCCGTGCCGCGGTCGTCGAGGGCGCCGGTGCGCTCGTCGCGGTCGGCGGCGACGGCACCGTGCACCGGGCGGTGCAGGCGGTCGCCGGCACCGACGTGCCGTTCGGTCCGGTGCCGGCGGGCACCGGCAACGACTTCGCGCTGGACACCGGCTTCCCGGCGGATCCGCTCGCGGCGGTCGCGGTGATCGCCGACGCGCTGCGTTCCGGCCGCAGCCGCGCGGTCGACCTGGCCCGGATGACCGACACCGACGGCGTCGAACGCTGGTACGGGGCGGTCCTCGCGGCCGGGTTCGACGCGATCGTCAACGAGCGGGCCAACCGGATGCGCTGGCCGCGCGGCCCCCGCCGGTACGATCTGGCGATCGTGGTCGAGCTGGCCCGGCTGCGGCCCCGCCGGTACACGCTGCGCCTCGACGGGGTGCCGCACGAGCTGGACGCGGTGCTGGTGGCGGTGGGCAACTGCCCCACGTACGGCGGCGGTATGCGGATCTGTCCCGACGCCGACCCGACCGACGGGCTGCTCGACGTGGTGGTGGCGGGGCGGGTCAACCGGCGGACCCTGATCCGGGTGAAGCCGCGCATCTACCAGGGCACCCACGTCAGTCATCCGCTGGTGACCAGCTACCGGGCCCGGACTGTGGAGTTGACCGCCGACGGCATCACCACCTACGCCGACGGGGAGCGTTCCCTGACCCTGCCGGTGACGATCAGCGCCGTGCCGGGCGCCCTGCGGCTGCTGCGCTGACCCGTACCGCCCCGATGCTTGCCGCGATGACCAGCACGACGGCGGCGCATTCCAGCAGGGTCAACGCCTGGCGCAGCACCAGCCATCCGGCGAGGGTGGCGATGGCCGGGCCGAGGCTCATCAGCACCGCGAAGGTGGCGGTGGGCATCCGCCGCAGCGCCAGCAGCTCCAGCGTGTACGGCAGGCCCGAGGCGAGCACCGCGAGGGCCGTGCCGAGCGCCAGCACCGTCGGGTCGAGCAGCACGGCGCCGCCGTCGACGATGCCCAGGGGCAGGGTGACCAGCGCGGCGACGGTAAGCGCCAGGGCCAGCCCGTCCGCGCCCGGGAACCGGCCGCCGACCCGGGCGCTGAGCACGATGTACGCGGCCCACATCGCGCCCGCGCCGAACGCGAACGCCACCCCGGCCGGGTTGAGCCGGTCGAAGCCGCCCTGGCCGAGCAGCGCCACCCCGGCCAGCGCCAGCCCCGCCCAGCACCAGCTGGCCAGCCGGCGGGCGGTGAACACCGACAGCGCCAGCGGGCCGAGCACCTCCAGGGTCACCGCCGGACCCAGCGGGATCCGCTCGATGGCCTGGTAGAACAGCGAGTTCATGCCGGCCAGCGCCAGCCCGAACGCGCCTGCCGCGACCCAGGCCGACCGGTCGTACCCGCGCAGGCGGGGCCGGCACACGACGAGCAGCAGCACCGCCGAGATCGTTAGTCGCAGGGTCACCGCCCCGGCCACCCCGGTTCGCGGGAAGATCAACGCGGCGACGGCGGAGCCGAACTGCACCGACAGCGCCCCGCCGAGCACCAGCCCCACGGCGGCGACGCCACCGCGGCGCTCCGGTGGCGCGGTGGCCGGGTTCGGCGCGGGCAGCAGGGTCTCCGTCACGAGCACGACGCTAGGCGGTCAGTCCGCAGGGCTCTTCGGCGGTGTCGACCGTCGGAGGAACGCGAGCCGCGTCGCCCGGCTGGTGGCGAGCGGCTCGCGCTTCGGGGATACGAGAGCGTCGATGGCGAGCTATCCTGCTCGGACCGGTATTGATCCACAGTTGGGAGCTGGTATGCGCCTCGCCATGGTCACGGTCTCCGCTTCGCCGCGAGGGCACGCCCGGCACTGATCGGGCGCCGCCGGAGATGACCTCCGGTGGTCTGGTGCTCCTCGCCGCGGAGCGGTCCCACGACGACCGTTTCCTTCCCTGGCTCGAGGAGCTCTTTTGCGTACCCCTGTATCCGCGCGTCTGGGCGCGGACTTCACCAGACTGTGGACCGCTGCGGCGGTGTCCAACGTCGGCGACGGTGTCACCATGGCCGCCGGCCCGCTGCTGGTCGCCTCCGTCAGCGACAACCCGGCCCTCATCGCCGGCGCCGTCTTCGCGCAGCAACTGCCCTGGCTGCTGTTCGCCCTGATCAGCGGCGCCTACGTCGACCGGCTCGACCGGCGCCGTCTGGTCGTGGTCGTCAACCTGGCCCGCGCCGCGGCCCTGGCGGCGTTGTCGATGACCATCGCGACCGGAACCGTCTCGGTGGCCGTCATCTTCGCGGTGCTCTTCCTGCTGGGTACGGGCGAAACCCTCGCGGACACCGCGCTGGGTGCCCTGCTCCCGGCGGTGGTCGCCCCGGGGGAACTTCCGCGCGCCAACGCTCGGCTCTACGCGAGCTTCACCATCGGTAACCAGTTCGTCGCGAAGCCGCTGGGCGCGTGGTTGTTCGTCGTCGCGGCGGCGGTGCCGTTCGGGGTCGACGCGCTCACCTTCGCGACGTCCGCAGCGCTGATCGCGGGCATCCGGCGAGTCCCCGTCGTTGGCGATCCGCCTCGGCGGGCCTCGCTTCGTGCCGAGGTCGCCTCCGGCGTGCGGTGGTTGTGGCGGCACCGACTGCTGCGGACCCTCGCCGTGAGTATGGGGCTGGGCAACATCGCGTTCGGTGCCGCGTTCGCCGTGTTCGTGCTCTACTGCCGGGAGCGCCTGGGCGTATCCGCCGTCGGCTACGGCTTTCTGTTGTCCGCGTTCGCGGTCGGCGGCCTGGTCGGCACCGCGGTCGCCACGATGCTCACGCGCGCGCTCGGCAACGCCACCGTGTTGCGTGCCGGCCTGGTGATCGAGGTCGTGACGCACGTGTGCCTCGCGACCACGACGAAACCCTGGGTCGCCGCCGTCGTCCTGGTCGTGTTCAGCATCCATGCAATGGTCTGGGGCGTCACCGTCACCTCGGTCCGGCAACGGGTCGTGCCTGCGCACCTGCGCGGCCGGGTCGGCAGCGTGTACGCATTGCTGGATCTCGGCGGCGCGGCGCTGGGTTCGCTCCTCGGCGGCCTGTTCGCCAGCGCCTGGGAGATCACCACACCGTTCTGGATCGCCGCCGTCGCGATGGCGGCGATCGCCGCTCTCGCCTGGCGTCCCCTGCGCGAGGCAGGGTCCGCTTGAGCGGTGGCCCCGGCTCCGGGCGGTGCTGTTCGGCCGTTCGGAGCCGGGGCCGGGCGCGGGTACCGCAACGCCGACCGGCCGTAGGTGTTCGCCAACGCGGTGCTACCGGCGTACGGTCTCGGGTATGACCAGCGCGATGCGGAAGCTGTCCATCTCCGTCCCACCCGACGTGGCGGAGCGCCTGGAGCACGAGTCCAACGCCAGCGCGTACATCACCCAGGCCGTCCGGGACCGGATGCGTCTGGATGCCCTGGACGCGGAGCTGGCCCACCAGGGCATCCAGATCACCGAGCAGGGTGTGGCCGAGGCGCGCGCCCGTCGTGCCGCCGTCGAGGCCGACTGGTCGCCGGAGCGCCGGAATGCGCTGTGTGAGCGGGCACGCCAACACATGCTGGACACCGCCGACCAGCCGGGCGCGTGAGCGCCGCGGACGACCGGCCGGTTCGGCTCGTGCTGGATCGGTCGGCGCTGCTGGCTTATCTGGCGGGGTCGGTGCATGTCGGGGAGCCGCTGCACGAGGTCATCCAGGACCGCAACAGGTTCGGTGTCACCGCCGTGACCGCGGCGGAGGCCCTGGCGCTCGTCAGCGACCCGAAGGACCGGGCGACCCTGCACCGGCTGCTGACCCTGGACGCCTGTGCGGTGCTCTCCACCGAAGGGCGCTCCTGGCACGAGCTCAGCTACTGGCGTACGGTGACCGGCCGCGTCGACCTGGCGAGCACGGTGCTGGCCGTCCTCGAACACGATGCCTCGATCCTGACCGGCGAGGACCGGTACGGCGACGGCGAGCTACCGGTGATCCACATCCCGAACTGACCGCGCAGGTCAGGCCGGCAGAGCCAGATCCAGGACGGCGCCCAGCCCGTTCTCCCGGCCCGGCTCGGCGGACGGCAGGACCAGCACCGCGCAGCCGGCGGCCACCGCGCCCGCGTCCGCCGGGGTGTCGCCCACCATCAGGGTCTGCTCGGGCTCGACGCCGAGCATCCCGCAGGCCCGCCAGAAGATCGCCGGGTCGGGTTTGCAGCGCCCGACCTCGTACGACAGGACGAACGCGTCGACGAGGTCGGTCAGCCCCCAGGTGTCGAAATGCGGCCGCAGGTCGAAGCCGATGTTGCTGACCACGCCCACCCGCACCCCGGCGTCGCGTAGCGCGCTAAGCGTGGGGGCGGTGTCCGGGTACGGCAGCCAGCCGTCGGCGGTCAGCAGCCGCTCGTAGAGCGCGTCGGCGAAGCCCTCGATGCCCGCGTCGACGGTCTCGGCGAGCCCGGTGTACGCGCCCCGGTGGGCGTGCTGGTAGAGGTCCCGGTCGGCCCACAACTCGGCGAGCCGGGGCGGCACCCGCGCCGGCAGCGGCCCGCCCGCGCGCCCGGCGGTCAGCAGCCGGTCGGCCAGCGAGGTGGCGCGGACCCGGTCCAGGGTGACCCCGCAGGCCGCGGCGGCCTCCAGCACCCACCGCCGCGGCTCCTCGACCTGGGCGAGGGTGCCGTGGAAGTCGAAGAGCACCGCCTTGACGGGCCGTCGGGACGCTCGCGGGGCGGCGGCCTCGGCGCTGCCCTGCGGACGGGTCTGGGGCGGTTCGGCATGGTCCGGCACGCCGTGCACCCTACCGACCCCCGCCGACGGCCCCGCCGCACGGCCTTGTGGGGTGCGCCGTCCCGGCACGCACTAATCTTGGTGCCATGTCGAGTCCCGCCGAGCGGTACGCAGCGGCGCGCCGCCGGGCCGCGCAAGCCTCACAGTTCCCGGCTCTGGACGAGTTCGCCCTCGACCTGGGGTTCGATCTCGACGATTTCCAGCGCGAGGCGTGTCAGTCCCTGGAGCGGGGCAGCGGCGTGCTGGTGTGCGCCCCGACCGGGGCCGGCAAGACGGTGGTGGGCGAGTTCGCCGTACACCTGGCTCTGCGGGGGCGGCCCGACGATCCGGCGGCGGCCGACGCGGCGGCGACGTCCCCGACCCGGCGCAAGTGCTTCTACACCACCCCGATCAAGGCGCTGTCCAACCAGAAGTACCACGACCTGGTCGCCCGGTACGGCGCCGAGCAGGTCGGCCTGCTCACCGGCGACAACGCCATCAACGGCGACGCGCCCGTGGTGGTGATGACCACCGAGGTGCTGCGCAACATGCTCTACGCGGGCTCCAGCACCCTGCAGGGCCTCGCTTACGTGGTGATGGACGAGGTGCACTACCTCGCCGACCGGTTCCGTGGCGGGGTGTGGGAAGAGGTGATCATCCACCTGCCCGCCTCGGTCACCCTGGTCTCGCTGTCGGCGACCGTCTCCAACGCCGAGGAGTTCGCCGACTGGCTGGTCACCGTGCGCGGCGAGACGGCCGTGGTGGTCAGCGAGCACCGGCCGGTGCCGCTGTGGCAGCACATGCTGGTCGGCAAGCGGATGTTCGACCTGTTCCACGACGCCGACGCGGCCCGCAAGCACGACGTGCACCCGGAGCTGCTGCGCTACACCCGGGACACCGTGCGTCGCCTGGAGCTGGGGGAGGGGCGCAGCGCGGGGCCGGGCTCCGGTCGGCGTGGCCCCCGCTGGCGTGGCCCGATGCGCCCGGACATCGTCGACCGGCTGGACCGTGAGGGTCTGCTGCCGGCGATCCTGTTCATCTTCAGCCGGGCCGGCTGCGCCGCCGCGGTGCAGCAGTGCCTCGCCGCCGGGCTGCGGCTCACCTCGCCCGACGAGCGGGCCGAGATCCGCCGGGTCGTCGAGTCCCGGGTCACCGCCATCCCCGGCGAGGACCTGTCGGTGCTGGGCTACTGGGAGTGGCTCGACGGCCTGGAACGCGGCCTCGCCGCCCACCACGCCGGCATGCTGCCGGTGTTCAAGGAGATCGTCGAGGAGCTGTTCGTCCGCGGTCTGGTCAAGGCGGTCTTCGCCACCGAGACCCTCGCCCTGGGCATCAACATGCCGGCCCGCTGCGTGGTGCTGGAACGCCTCGTCAAGTACAACGGCGAGGCGCACGTCGACCTGACGCCGGGGGAGTACACCCAGCTCACCGGCCGGGCCGGCCGGCGGGGCATCGACGTGGAGGGGCACGCCGTGGTGGTGTGGTCCCCGGAGACCGACCCCCGGCACGTGGCGGGCCTCGCCTCCACCCGCACCTACCCGCTGCGCTCCAGCTTCCGGCCCTCGTACAACATGGCGGTGAACCTCGTCGGCACGGTCGGCGCGGAGCCGGCCCGTACGCTGCTGGAGTCCTCGTTCGCGCAGTTCCAGGCGGACCGGTCGGTGGTCGGCCTGGCCCGGCAGGTGCAGCGCAACAGCGAGACCATCGAGGCGTACGGCGCGGAGGCCGCCTGCCACCACGGTGACTTCGACGAGTACTTCGCGCTGCGGGTGGCCATCGCCGACCGGGAGAAGGCCATCGCCCGGCAGGGGCAGACCCAGCGCAAGGCCGCCGCCGTGGCGTCGCTGGAGCGGCTGCGGGTCGGTGACGTGATCCGGGTGCCGTCGGGCCGCCGCGCCGGGCTGGCCGTCGTCCTGGACCCGGCGACCGGCGGGTTCGGCGAACCCCGGCCGCTTGTGCTCACCCAGGACCGCTGGGCCGGGCGGGTGAGCCCGGGCGACTTCACCACCCCGGCCGAGGTGCTGGCCCGCATCCGGGTGCCCAAGCACTTCAACCACCGCTCACCCGGCGCACGGCGGGACCTGGCCGCTGAGGTCAGCGGCACCGGACTGGACCGGCACGGCGGCCGTCGCGGTGGCCGGTCCCGGCCGGCGGCCGGCGAGGACCACCGGCTCACCCAGCTGCGTACCGAACTGCGTAACCACCCCTGTCACGCCTGCCCCGAGCGGGAGGAACACGCCCGCTGGGCGGAGCGGCGCCGGCGCCTGGAGCGCGACACCGAGGAGCTGCGTGAGCGGGTCTCCGGGCGTACCGGGTCCCTCGCCCGCACGTTCGACCGGATCGTCGCGTTGCTGACCGACCGTGGCTACCTCGCCCGCGACGGCGCGGTGACCGACGCCGGCCGGATGCTCGGCCGGATCTGGACCGAGGCGGACCTGCTTGTCGCCGAGTGCCTGCGCCGGGGCGTGTGGGACGGACTGTCCCCGGCGGAGTTGGCCGCCGCCGTGTCCGTGGTGGTCTTCGAGGCGCGCCGCGACGTCGACGAGCGGGCGTCGCTGCCGCGCGGGCCGGTGGCCGACGCGGTCGACGAGACGCTGAAGCTGTGGAGCGAGATCGAGGCCGACGAGGCGGCGCGTGGTCTGACCGCCACCCGGGAGCCGGATCTCGGCTTCGCCTGGCCGGTCTTCCGGTGGGCGCGGGGCGAGGCGCTGGCCAAGGTGCTCGGCAGCGGGCACGAGATCGACGGCGAGATGCCGGCCGGTGACTTCGTCAGGTGGGCGCGCCAGGTGGTCGACCTGCTCGGTCAACTTGCCGACTCCGGCGGCGCGTCGCCGGAGCTGCGCTCCACCGCCCGGCAGGCGATAGCGGCCATCAACCGGGGCGTGCTGGAGTACCACACCTCCGCCTGATCATCACTTTCGGTCAACGCCGCAGGCGAATCGACGCATCGGACGGTCACCGTGACGGCACCCCCCGGATCGCCCGGGGGGCGCTGTTGCGCCTGGTCGGAGCACCCCTGATCATTGCCCGGGCGCCGTGTCTACGCGCCGGTAACGAAGGGGGAGAAGACCGCCGTGGCGGAGATCAATCACTTTGAGTACGGCTGGATCACACCCGCGCTGAGTTACGCGCTGTCCGTGCTCGGCTCGATCCTCGGGCTGGTCTGCGCCGGTCGGATCCGTACCGCCCGTACCGCCGGGCAGCGCGCCTGGTGGGGCCTGCTCGCCGCCTGGGCGCTCGGAGGCACCGCCATCTGGGCCATGCACTTCATGGCCATGCTGGGCTTCGCCGTGGACGGCACCCGCATCCGGTACGACGTGCCACTGACCGCCGCCAGCACCGCCATCGCCGTGGTGGCGGTCGGCATCGGCCTGGCCATCGTCGGCACCGGCCGGCTGAACCCGGCACGGCTGGTCGCCGGCGGCGTCTTCACCGGCGCCGGGGTCGCCGCCATGCACTACACCGGCATGGCGGCGATGCGCCTCAACGGCGACCTCGGCTACGACACGACCCGGGTGGCCCTGTCGGTGGTCATCGCGGTCGTGGCGTCCACCGTCGCGCTGTGGCTCGCCATGACCGTCCGCCGGGGCCTGGCGATCTTCGCTTCCGCGCTGGTCATGGGCGTCGCCGTGAACGGGATGCACTTCACCGGCATGAGCGCGCTCTCGGTGCACCAGCACGAGGCCCGTGGCGCGGTGACCGGCGCCAGCGTGGGCGCGCTGCTGGTACCGATCGTCCTCGCGGTGATCTTCGGGGTGGTCGGTCTGCTCTACGCGCTGCTCGCCGCGCCCACCGACGACGACCGGGCCGCCGCCGCGTACCTCGACGCCCGGCGGCCGCCGGAGCCGACCCTGGCGACGCCCACCGTCGCCCCGGACCCGGTCGGGCTGCGGGCCCGCTCCACCCTCGGCCAGCCGGGCACGCCGTTCCCGTCCCGCCGGGACAACCCGCCCCGCTAGGCGATCCAGCTCTGCCCCTGGCGGGTGGTGTCGGTGTTGAATGTGAGAGCCGTTCGACAGCGGCTCGGCACCGGCGACCACAGAGGAGACAGAGTTGAACTTCCTGCGTCTCGGCCCGGCCGGTCGGGAGATCCCGGTCGTCCAGCACGACGGTACGAGCTACGACCTGCGAGTCCTCACCGCCGACCTGGACGGGGCGTTCTGGTCGGCGGACGGCATCGCGCGTACCCGCGCCGCTCTGGAGCGTGGGGAACTGGCCGAGCTGCCCGACGCGGGAGTCCTGCGGGTGGGCGCGCCCGTCGCGCGGCCCAACAAGATCGTCTGCATCGGACTCAACTACCGCGACCACGCGGCGGAGACGGGTGCCCCGCTCCCCGCCGAGCCGGTGGTCTTCATGAAGGACCCGATGACGCTTGTCGGGCCGTTCGACGACGTCCACATCCCGCGCGGGTCCACCCAGACCGACTGGGAGGTCGAGCTGGCGGTCGTCGTCGGCACGACCATCCGCTACGCCGACTCCCCGGAGCAGGCCGTGCGGCACATCGCCGGGTACGCGGTGTCGCACGACGTGTCCGAACGTGGTTTCCAGCTCGAACGCGGAGGCCAGTGGGACAAGGGCAAGAGCTGCGAGACGTTCAACCCGCTGGGGCCGTGGCTCGTGCCGGCGGACGAGGTCGGCGACCCGCAGGCGCTGTCGCTGCGGTTGTGGGTCAACGGGGTTCTCCGCCAGGACGGCACGACCAAGGACATGATCTTTCCGGTCGCGCACGTCGTCTGGTACCTCAGCCAGTTCATGGTCCTGTACCCCGGCGACGTGATCAACACGGGAACGCCGGCCGGGGTGGCGCTCGGGCTCGCGGACCATCCGTACCTGCGGGCCGGCGACGTGGTGGAGTTGGAGATCAGCGGTCTGGGACGGGCGCGTCAGACGCTGGTGGCGGCATGAGCGGGGAGTTCGCCGGGCTGACCGCGATCGTCACGGGTGGCTCGTCGGGCATCGGTCGCGCCAGCGCCGAGGAGCTGCGGGCCAGGGGAGCCCGGGTGGCCGTCCTCGACCTCGACCCGAGCGGGCTCGCCGACGACATCGCCGGTTTCGCCGCCGACGTGTCGGACCGCGCGTCGGTGGCGTCGGCGGTCGCCGCGGTCGCCGACACGTTCGGCGGCATCGACGTGGTGGTCAACAACGCCGGGATCGGAGCGACCGGAACCGTCGCCGACAACACCGACGACGAGTGGCGTCGTGTGCTCGACGTCAACGTGGTCGGCATGGCGAGAGTGGTGAGCGAGGCCCTGCCGTGGCTGCGCCGCTCGGAGCACGCCTCGGTCGTCAACGTCTCGTCCATCGCCGCGCTCAACGGCCTGCCGGGTCGGGCGCTCTACTCGGCAAGCAAGGGCGCGGTACTGTCGCTGACCCTCGCCATGGCCACCGACCACGTCCGCGAGGGGGTCCGGGTCAACTGCGTGTGCCCCGGCACGGCGGACACCCCGTGGGTCGGGCGTCTGCTGGCGCAGGCCGACGACCCGGCCGCCGAGCGGGCCGCGCTGCGGGCCCGCCAGCCCATCGGGCGCCTGGTGACACCGCAGGAGGTGGCGAACGCGATCGTCTACCTCGCGTCGCCCCGGGCGGGCTCCACCACGGGTACGGTGCTGGACGTCGACGGCGGAGTCACCCGCCTGCGGGTCCGGCCGTGACGAGCGGACCGGCGGGGAGGTGAGATGCGGATCGCGCTGTTCGTGACCTGCCTGGCCGACACCATGTTCCCGCAGGCCGCGACGGCGACGGTGCGACTGCTGGAGCGACTGGGCCACGAGGTGGTCTTCCCGCCGGACCAGACCTGTTGCGGGCAGATGCACATCAACACCGGCTACCCGTCCGACGCGGTCCCGCTGGTGCGCCGGCACGTGCGGGTCTTCGACCCGTACGACGTGATCGTCGCGCCGTCGGGCTCCTGCGTGGGGGCGGTGCGGCACCAGCACGCCACGGTGGCCCGACGGGCGGGCGACGCGTCGTTGACGAGCCGCGCGGAGTCGGTGGCGGCGCGCACGTACGAGCTGTCCGAGCTGCTTGTCGACGTGCTCGGGGTGACGGACGTGGGCGCGTACTTCCCGCACCGGGTCACCTACCATCCGACCTGCCACTCGCTGCGGATGCTGCGGGTGGGCGACCGGCCGCCCACGCTCCTGCGCGCGGTGCGCGGTCTCGACCTGGTCGAGCTGCCGGCGCAGGAGCAGTGCTGCGGGTTCGGCGGCACGTTCGCCGTGAAGAACGCGGAGACCTCCACGGCGATGCTGGCCGACAAGATGCGCCACGTGCTCTCCACAGGCGCCGACGTGTGCACCGCCAGCGACGCCTCCTGCCTGCTGCACATCGGTGGCGGGTTGTCGCGGCTGCGCACCGGCGTACGCACCGTGCACCTCGCCGAGATCCTGGCGTCGACCGAGCACGAACCGGCGGTGCGAGGGTGAACCGTCCGACGTTCCTCGGCATGCCGGCGACCGCGCCGCCCGGTGTGGGGCACCTGCGCGGCGACGAGTCGTTCCCGGCGGCCGCGCGGCGCAGCCTGGCCGACCCGCAACTGCGGCGCAACCTGCGGCACGCGACGACCACGATCCGGGCCAAGTCCGCCGGGGTCATCGCCGAGTCGCCGGACTGGGAGCAGTTGCGCGCGGCCGGCGCGGCGATCAAGGCAGACACCCTCAACCGGCTGCCGGAGCTGCTGGAACAGCTCGAAGCGAAGGTCATCGAGGCCGGCGGCGTGGTGCACTGGGCGGCGGACGCGGTCCAGGCCAACCAGATCGTCACCGACCTCGTCCGGGCGGCCGGCGCGGACCGGGTCATCAAAGTCAAGTCGATGGCCACCCAGGAGATCGGCCTCAACGAGGCACTGCACGCTGCCGGCGTCACCGCCGTGGAGACGGACCTCGCGGAACTCATCGTGCAGCTCGGCGACGACCGGCCCAGCCACATCCTGGTCCCCGCGATCCACCGCAACCGGGCGGAGATCCGGGAGATATTCCTCCGCGAGATGCCCGGCGTCGACCCGGCGCTCACCGCCGACCCGTCGGCCCTCGCGGCCGCCGCGCGCCGATACCTGCGGGAGACGTTCCTGAGTACGCCGGTGGCGGTGTCCGGCGCGAACTTCGCCGTCGCCGAGACCGGCACCCTGGCCGTCGTCGAGTCCGAGGGCAACGGCCGGATGTGTCTGACCCTGCCGCGCACGCTGATCACCCTGATGGGCGTGGAGAAGGTCGTACCGACCTGGCGGGACCTGGAGGTGTTCCTCCAACTGCTGCCCAGGGCGTCGACCGGGGAGCGGATGAACCCGTACACGTCGATGTGGACCGGTGTGACTCCCGGCGACGGGCCGCAGGCGTTCCACCTGGTCCTGCTGGACAACGGCCGCGGCGCGGTGCTCGCCGACGAGGTCGGTCGGCAGGCGTTGCGGTGCATCCGCTGCTCGGCCTGCCTCAACGTGTGCCCGGTGTACGAACGGGCCGGCGGGCACGCCTACGGCTCGGTGTATCCGGGGCCGATCGGTGCCGTGCTGTCGCCCCAGCTCACCGGCGTCGACGACAACGCCTCCCTGCCGTACGCGTCGACGCTCTGCGGCGCGTGCTACGACGCCTGCCCGGTGCAGATCAACATCCCGGAGGTGCTTGTGCACCTGCGCGCCGAGGCCGTCGACGCGCGACGCCGGCCCACCGCCGAGTCGATCGCGATGGCCGCCGCCGCGTACACGATGGACCATCCCCGGCTGTACGAGGCCGCCCAGCGCGCCTCCCGGCTGAGCCGGGTCGCGGGCCGGCGTGGTCGGGGCCTGCCGCCGCCGTTGAACGGCTGGACGGCCAGCCGGGACCTGCCGGACCCGCCGACCGAGACGTTCCGCGAATGGTGGGCCGCGCGGTGAGCGCTCGGGATCTCGTCCTCGGCCGGCTACGGGCCGCGCTCGCCGGCGGCGCCCACACTCCGGTGGAGGTGCCGCGCGACTACCGGCACGAGGGCACGCTCGACCTCGACCAGCTGGTGGAACGGCTGACCGACTACCGGGCGCACGTGCACCGGGTCGCCGAGGCCGCCGTGGCCGACACGATCGCCGACATCCTGCCGGCCGGCGGCACCGTCGTCGTACCCCCGGGTCTGCCGCCCGCCTGGCTGCCGCCGACGGTGACCGCGCTGTCCGACGACGGCCTCGACAACGCGCGGATCGGCGCGGCCGACGCCGTCGTCACCGGAGCCGCCGTCGCCGTCGCCGAGACCGGCACTGTCGTCCTCGACGGCTCACCCGACCAGGGTCGCCGGGTGCTCAGCCTGCTGCCGGACCGGCACGTGTGCGTCCTGCGGGCCGACCAGGTGGTGGCGACCGTGCCGGAGGCCCTCGCCCGGCTGACGCCGCAGCGCCCGCTGACCTGGATCAGCGGGCCGTCGGCGACCAGCGACATCGAACTCATCCGGGTGGAGGGTGTGCACGGACCGCGCAAGCTGCACGTCATCCTGGTGCCCTGACAGCGCTGTTGTCCGCCGCGCTGTCAGGGCACTCGCCGGCAAGGGGTTGTCTCAGGCCGGAGACTGGCCGACGGAAAGACGAGATGCGCCCGGCCGGGCACGGGTTCGACAACGAGCGGCAAGAGACGGATGCCGCCGCCGATTCCCAGCGCTACCTCACGCTCATGCTGCGCCTGCTCCAGCCCTGAAACCGCCACGGCGCGATCATGAGAACCTCGCACTCCCCGAGGCGCCATCCGGACCAGCTGACGACCAGCCGCGTACTGGGTCCTGGGCTGTGACGGGGGCCCACCTAGCCAGATTGCCGAGCCTCGGCTACGTAGACGCCCTTACCGGGATGTCCCTCGACCAACTCGCGGTCTTTGAGGATTGTCATAACCCGGTTGATCGTGGAGATGTGCACACCGTGCTGTTCGGCTAGCTCGCGAGTGGACGGCAGCTTCTCGCCCGGTGCAAGCTCTCCGGACTTGATCTTTTCCGCGATCTCGTTGGCAATGCGCCGGTAGTCCACCTTCTCGGTCGGCATGAGTCGATCTCCGTAGGTTCCCTGGTTTCGGCATCCCAATTTGATCACGCCGGACCTGTTCCAACAAGTTTCATGATCTATCGGTGTTGAAGGTTGACCTACTCCTACAAGTTGGAATAGGCCGCTTGCTTAGTCGGGTTCCCTGGTTTCGGCAAACTCCTGGGGTCCCGGCGGCATGCCCACCTGGGGGAGCACGACGTAGGACTCTGCCCCTCAGGTGGGTCTCAACCCATGATCGTTGGGAAGGTGCCGACCGTGTCGATCGATGAACCGTTGTCCAAGGCGACCAGGTTGTTCATGGCGAAGCGGATATTCGACGTGCACTGGACTCGGGCACTCGACCGGCCATGGCGGGTAGGTGGTTGCCTGGAGTGTCAAGGTCGCAACGACTGTCCGCAGCTGGATTGGGCCATCGAGCTGGCCACAGAAGTGGCGGCGTTGATGTTCCAGAAGATGACGCGATGACCGTCGCGAACAAGGCGTATGAGGTGAGCGGCATCGTGGCACGGCCATCCGACGAAACGGGACGCCGTCAGCGACGCGTAGTACGCCTGCCGCCGATGGTGAGGGTGGCCAGCAGGCCGGGGTGGTCCGTCGCGCCGCCTATGTCCACCGACCTGGTGCAGCAGAGCGAGACGCCGCCGCTGGCCAGGACGTGTTGCACCGCGCCGTCGTCGATGCGGAGATCGCCCGGCGGTCCGCAGGACCGCACGTCGGCATCGCCGCCGCGCCGGAGGTTGAGATCGCCGCTGAGCACGGTGGGCGCGTACCCGCTGCTCCTGTGGATGACCGGCAGGATCTCGTCGAGCAGGTGGTCGCACTGGGCGA
The DNA here is from genome assembly GCF_006228125.1 of Micromonospora orduensis. Classification (GTDB taxonomy): domain Bacteria; phylum Actinomycetota; class Actinomycetes; order Mycobacteriales; family Micromonosporaceae; genus Micromonospora; species Micromonospora orduensis. Next base: position 73,890 of record NZ_VDFY01000135.1, read on the forward strand.
GCGCGACCGTGGAACTGGTGGCCGCCAGGTGGGTGGTGCACACCGAGAGCGCGCCGTCGACGTGGACGCAGAGCCAGCTGCGTTCCTCGGGGTCGGTGAGGTCCTGGGTGGGGTGGATTCCGCTGTGCACCGTGTGGCGCGCGCCCGGCGCGGTCAGGCGGGCGAGCACCCCGATTCCGTACGACTGGCCGTTGCGGCACCGGGTGTCGGCGCCGCTCGGGCGGTCGCCGGCGGCCTGGAAGGCGGACACGACTGTCCCACCTCTGTGGACGGCCGCGAACGTGCTCTCGAGGGCTGTCACGTCGTCCTGGCAGATCTCGTTGAGGGTGACCAGGTCGGGCCGCTCGGCGCTGATCACCTCGGCGGCCCTGGTCACCGACTGGCCGGTGTAGCAGCTGGCGCGGCCGCTGTTGCACAGGTTCATCTGCAGCAGCCGCAGGGTCGTGGGTGCGGGGGAGTCGGCCGCCGACGATCCGGACGGCATCCCGGCGGCGGCGATCAGGCACCCGACGGTGAGGGCGCGGCGGAGCCTGCCGGGAGCGCCTGTGATGCCGGCGGGCGCCTGCGCGGACATCCGGGCTCCGGGTGCAGGGGGCGACAGTCTTCGCCGAGGTGCCAGTGATCGTACTGCCGGTCGTCGACGGCAGGAGTCCCGCGCGGGCCCTATCGTGGACGAATGATCACGTGCGTCGTGTACTACACCATCGACCCGGCGCAGATCGAGGCGTTCGAGCGCTTCGCCCGCGCGTGGATGGGGCTCGTGGCCCGGCACGGCGGCGTGCACCACGGCTACTTCCTGCCCGCCGAGGGTGCCAGCGACCGGGCCGAGGCGCTGTTCAGCTTCGAGAGCCTCGCGGCGTACGAGCGGTACCGGGCACGCTTCGGCAGCGACCCTGATTTCCTGGCGGCGGACCGCATCCGCGACGAGTCGGGCTGTGTGCTGCGCTACGAGAGAACCTTCATGCGTCCACTCCTGCCGACCGACGGCGCGGCCGTGGCGAGCTGAGGCGAGCTGAGGCGGGCCGTGCGGGGAAGGGTGGACCCCGCACGGCCCGTGTCAGCTCAGCGACGCGGCCTGGGCGTGCTGCGGGGCAGGACGTACGGCGGCCCGGCGAAGATCAGGTCGGACTTCAGCTCCTGGTACGCCCGCTTGGGCTGGTAGTTCTCGTCGTAGATGGTGGCCAGACCCTCCGGCGGGTCGTTGAACCAGTCCGGCACCCACGAGTACTTGTCCGTGAAACCCCAGACGGTGTACGACAGGCAGCTGCGGACGGCGAGACACGCCTTCATCAGCACGCTGAAGTTGGCGGCCGACGCCTGCAACCGGGGGTTGATCTCGGCCGAGTCGCCGGCCTGGACGCCCTCGGTCATCTGGCTGCGGACGTCGACCTCGGTGAACGCGGTGGCGAGACCCAGCCCGGCGAACTTCTTCAGCGCGGCGGTCACCTGGAGGGTGTCGAAGTTGCCGTACTGGGTGCCGAGGTGGCCCTGTGAGCCCACGCCGTCGATCGGGACGCCCTGCCTGAGCAGGCCCTTGGCCATGTCGTACACGAACTGGGTCTTGTCGTCGGCAGGGTTGCCGGAGCCGAACGCCTCGATGTTGTAGTCGTTGTAGAACAGCAGCGCCTTGGGGTCGGCGGCGCGCGCCCAGCGGAACGCGTCGGCGATGTAGCCCGGGCCGAGGTTCTGCGCCCAGAAGCCCTTGTAGTGCAGGGTGCTCGGGGTGTCCCAGGGGTCGCTTACCGCCTCGTTGACCACGTCCCACTGCCAGATCTTGCCCTTGTAGTGGTTGACGACCGTGGTGATGTGCTTGCGCAGCAGCTCGCGCAGCTCCTGCTTGCTGATCGAGCCGTCGGCGACGCCGCTGGTCAGCCAGGCGGGCAGCTGGTTGTGCCAGACCAGCACGTGGCCGCGAACGCTCTGCCGGTTGCGCTTGGCGAACTCGACGAGCTGGTCGGCGGCGGTCCAGTCGTAGGTGCCGCGGGTGGGCTCCAGGCTCTCCCACTTCATCGCGTTCTCCGCGGTGACCGAGGTGAACTCGGTGGAGGCCAGCCGGCGGTACTCCGGGTCGGTGGCGTCGTTGAGCGCCGTCGCGTTCACGGCGGTGCCGACGTGCAGGCCGTGGCGCAGGCCGAGGGTGCCCAGGCTCTGTGCCGTCGGGTCGTACGGTCGGCTCGCGGTGGCCGGCACCGTGTTCAGTGCCGCGACGGTCGCGACGGCGACCACCCCGACAGTGATCAGCTGTCTTGGCTTCATTGCCTTCCCTTCATTGATCGACAAGTTTCGATCATGAGCGCGAGAGTGCGGGTCCGGTGCGGTGTGCGGGGGAGCGAGGCCGGGTGCCGGTGGTGCCGGAGGGGACCGGAAGCGTGCCCGAAACGTTAAGCCGATCGATGTCCGCCGTCAACCGTGAAAACTTTCGGAAATCCATCCGGTGAGCTGGGGTACCTTCGGCTTCGCCGAGACCGAAAATTCCGGTTGTGCGGTGCGCGGTGTGGGGCGTCCGACAGAATCGGCGGGCCGTGCGGCGGGCCGTCGGTGGGACCGGCGATGATGGTGCGGTGAAGATCCTGTCCATCCAGTCGTCGGTCGCCTACGGCCACGTCGGCAACTCGGCCGCCGCATTCCCCCTGCAGCGGCTCGGGCACGAGGTCTGGCCGGTCCTGACCGTCCACTTCTCCAACCACACCGGCTACGGCGCGTGGCGCGGCCCGCTGCTGGACCCGGCCCAGGTGGCCGAGGTGATCGCGGGCATCGGGGACCGGGGGGTCCTCGGCAGCGCCGACGCGGTGCTGTCGGGCTACCAGGGCGACCCGGCGATGGGCGCGGTGATCCTCGACGCGGTGGACACCGTCAAGGCGGCCAACCCGAACGCCGTGTACTGCTGCGACCCGGTGCTGGGCGACGTCGGCCGGGGCATGTTCGTCCGGCCCGGAATCCCGGAGTACATGCGCGACGTCGTGGTTCCCCGCGCGGACATCATCACCCCGAACCACTTCGAACTGGACTTCCTCGCCGGCCGGGCGACCACCACCCTGGCCGAGGTGCTGGACGCCGTCGACGTGGTCCGCGCGACCGGTCCCCGGCACGTGCTGGTGACCAGCGTGCTGCACGCCGGCGTGCCGGCGGGGTCACTGGAGGTGGTGGCCGTCTCGGACGAGGGCGCCTGGTCCGTGACCACGCCCCTGCTGCCGATCAACCCGAACGGCGGCGGCGACGTCACCGCGGCCCTCTACCTCGCGCACCTGTGCACGACTGGTTCACCCGCCACGGCACTGGAACGCACCATCGCCTCGGTCTTCACTATCCTGGAGGCCACCCTCGCGGCGGGCACCCGGGAGATCCAGCTCGTCGCGGCCCAGGACGCGGTCGCCGCGCCGCCGGCCAGGTTCGCCGCCCGGCGACTGCGCTGAGGCCGACGCTCACCGCTCGACGGGCTCCCGGGTCGCGGTTTCGCACCGTCCACCTCCTCACCGCCGGCGACGCCCTGGCCTGGTGGGCACGGTGATCCGGAACGTGGCGTCGAGCCGGTGGCGTCGCGGCCCTCGCCGGATCCGGAATCTGCCGGATCGCGTGTCGCGGCTCGTGACTGAGGGTCAGCGCGAGAAGGATCTGCCCTCCGTTGACGACCGACGCGCCGCTCAGTACGGTGCATCGTAAATCTTGAATGTCAACGTTGATACGGCAACGTGGCGACGCGATGACGAAGTTGACCTCGCACACCCCTGAAAAACCAGGTCAGGCACGCCGCAAGCGGGCCGGGAGGTGCCCTTGGGCACATGTTAGCGCTAACAGATCATGGCTGATTACGTCGATCATGGCCCCTTGTGGATCCGGTCGATCGACGCCCGGCGTCGCGGCAGGCCGCCGCGACCCTCTCAGGGAGTAACCGTGAAGGTGGCAATCCGAACCACAGTACGCAGCAGGTCCGGCGCCAGGCGCGGCATCGCCTGGCTGATGAGTCTGGTGTGCGTCCTCGCCCTGGTCCCGGGCACGGCCCGGGCGGACAACCCGATCGTCCAACACATCTACACCGCCGATCCGGCCCCGCTCGTGCACAACGGCCGGGTGTACCTCTACACCGGCCACGACGAGGACGGCTCCACGTACTTCACCATGAAGGAGTGGCGGGTCTGGTCGTCCGCCGACATGGTCAACTGGACCGACCACGGCTCGCCGCTGAACATCAGCACCTTCAGTTGGGCGAGCGCCAACGCGTGGGCCGGCCAGGTCATCGCCCGCAACGGCAAGTTCTACTGGTACGTCCCGGTGACCAACCGGGCGACCAACTCGATGGCCATCGGCGTAGCGGTGGGGGACAGCCCCACCGGCCCGTTCCGCGACGCGATCGGCCGGCCACTGGTGGGCAACGGCGAGATCGACCCGACCGTCTTCATCGACGACGACGGCCAGGCGTACCTGTACTGGGGCAACCCGAACCTGTGGTACGTGAAGCTGAACGCGGACATGATCTCCTACTCCGGTTCGGCCACGAAGATCCCGCTCACCACCGCCGGGTTCGGCACCCGCAACGGCAATGCCAGCAGGCCCACCCTGTACGAGGAGGGGCCGTGGGTCTACAAGCGCAACGGCACCTACTACAACGTGTTCGCGGCGGAGTGCTGCTCGGAGTTCATCGCGTACTCCACGGCGCCCGGCCCCACCGGACCGTGGACCTACCGGGGCACGATCATGCCCAGGCAGGGCGGTAGTTTCACCAACCACGCAGGCGTCGTCGACTTCAACGGCGGCTCGTACTTCTTCTACCACAACGGCGCCCTGCCGGGCGGTGGCGGCTACACCCGCTCGGTCGCGGTGGAGAAGTTCACCTACAACTCCAACGGCACCTTCCCGACGATCACCATGACCACCGCGGGCGCGCCCCAGGTGGGCACGCTGAACCCGTACGTCCGGCAGGAGGCCGAGACGATCGCGTGGGGATCCGGCATCGAGACCGAAGTGTCCAGCGAGGGCGGCATGAACGTCGGCTGGATCGAGAACGGCGACTACATCAAGGTCAAGGGCGTCGCGTTCGGCGCCGGCGCGACGTCGTTCAACGCGCGGGTCGCCTCGGCGGGCAGCGGTGGCCGGATCGAGGTGCGGCTCGACAACAGCAACGGCCCGCTGGTGGGCACCTGCACCGTCCCGGTCACCGGGGGCTGGCAGACCTGGACCAACACCACCTGCGCGGTCAGCGGGGCGACCGGTACGCGGGACGTGTTCCTGCGCTTCGCCGGCGGCAGCGGCAACCTGTTCAACGTGAACTGGTGGCAGTTCAGCGGCACCGGTGGTGGCGTCGACGGAAACCTGCTCACCAACGGCAACCTGGAGAACGGCACGACGGGTTGGGGCGCGCTCGGTGCGGCGACACTGTCGTCCAACACGGCCGTCGTGCACGGTGGCGCCGGGTCGCTCTCGGTCACCGGCCGTACCGCGGCGTGGAACGGCCCCAGCCAGGACGTGACCTCGAAGCTCACCAACGGCAAGAGCTACACCACGAGCGTCTGGGTACGGTCGCAGAGCGGCACGCCAGCGGCGAAGGCGACTCTCTCGCTGACCGCCAACGGTACGACGAACTACCTGCAGCTGACCCCGGCGACCGGGGTGAACGCCAACGGGTGGACCCAGCTCACCGGCACGGCGACCGTGTCGTGGAGCGGCACGCTCTCCAGCGCCGGCTTCTACGTCGAGACGGCCGAGGGGACCGACAGCCTCCTCGTCGACGACGTCTCGTTCCAGTGACGTGTCGGTGCCGGGGCCGCGTCCGCGCCGCCCCGGCACCGACGACCGCCATGACTTGACGAACGACATGTTATCGCTCACAGTCGATGGTTGAGGGCGGCCGCACCGTGGAGCTCACCGGGCGAGCCTGCCGACCGTCCCTCGGCAAACGACGTCCGCCCAGGGCATGCCGGACGTCGTTTCAGGACTCCTTTCGGTGGCGCCGTCGACGGCGACCGGGCTCTCGCCATGTCCGCGACCACCGCGTCCCTTTCGGCGCTGCACCTCCATCGCTGGAACCACCACAGAGAAGGACTTCGCATGAACCACAGAAGAGCCCTGCGCGCGGCGGTGACCGTCGCCGTGACGGGTGCACTGGCCGCCGGGATGGCGATGACGCTGTCCACCTCGGCCAGTGCCGGGACGACCCTCGGGGCGTCGGCGGCCGAGAAGGGCCGCTACTTCGGCGCCGCCGTCGCGACGGGCAAGCTCTCCGACGGCACGTACGTCGGCATCCTGAACAGCGAGTTCAACAGTGTCGTGGCCGAGAACGAGATGAAGTGGGACGCCACCGAGCCGCAGCAGGGGCGGTTCAGCTACACCGGTGGTGACCGTTTGGTGAGTCACGCTCGCGCCAATGGTATGAGTGTGCGGGGTCATGCCCTGTTGTGGCATGCGCAGCAGCCGGGTTGGGCGCAGGGCTTGTCCGGTGCGGCGTTGCGCAGTGCGGCGATCAATCATGTGACGCAGGTGGCGACGCATTTTCGGGGGCAGATCTATGCCTGGGATGTGGTGAACGAGGCGTTCGCTGATGGTGGCGGTGGTGGGCGGCGTGACTCGAATCTGCAGCGGACGGGTAATGACTGGATCGAGGCGGCGTTCCGGGCGGCGCGGGCGGCGGATCCGGGTGCGAAGTTGTGTTACAACGACTACAACACCGATGGGGTCAACGCGAAGTCGACGGGGATCTACAACATGGTGCGGGACTTCAAGTCTCGTGGTGTGCCGATCGACTGTGTGGGGTTCCAGTCGCATCTGGGTACGACGTTGGCCGGTGACTATCAGGCCAATCTGCAGCGGTTCGCCGATCTGGGCGTGGACGTGCAGATCACCGAGTTGGACGTGATGACCGGCTCCAACCAGGCCAACATCTTCGCCTCGGTCACCCGGGCCTGCCTGGCCGTCTCGCGCTGCACCGGCATCACCACGTGGGGCGTGCGCGACAGCGACTCGTGGCGAGGCTCGGACAACGCCCTCCTGTTCGACCGGTCCGGTAACAAGAAGGCCGCGTACACCGCGGTCCTCAACGCCCTGAACGAGGGATCGAACCCGCCGTCGACGCCCCCGCCGGGCACCCCGGTCGACACCACCGCCTGGTACGTGCTGGTGAACCGGAACAGCGGCAAGGCGCTCGACGTGTACGAGCGGGCGACCGGTGACGGCGCGCGGATCACCCAGTGGTCCCGTAACGACGGGGCGTGGCAGCAGTGGCAGTTCGTGGACTCTGGCGGTGGCTACTACCGGCTGAAGTCCCGCAACTCGGGCAAGGTGCTGGACGTCTACAACTTCTCCACCTCCGACGGTGGGGCGATCGTCCAGTGGAGTGACGGCAACGGTACGAACCAGCAGTTCCGCCTCGCCGAATCGAGCGGCGGTTACCTGCGTCTGATCAACCGCAACAGCGGCAAGGCCGTCGAGGTCCAGGGCGCGTCCACCGCTGACGGCGGGAACATCGTCCAGTACACCGACTGGGGTGGCAACAACCAGCAGTGGCAGCTGGTCCGCATCGGGTAGGCCACCCGTCACCTGCGGCGCGGCTGCTCGGAACGCCGACCGGCACGCGGTGGCGTGGACGCACCTGTCCGCGCCACCGTCGTCGCCGGCCATGGTGGCGGGGCCGCCGTCGGCCAGTTCGAGCGCCTATAGTCGCTCGGTGAACGTGGACCGGGTCCGGCAGGCGTACTCATCGGTCGCGGAGCTCTACATCGGGCTGTTCGGCAGCCGCGATCAGGTACACCCCGACGACCTCGCCTTCATCGGGCGGCATCTGGCGGGCCGGCCCGGCGCGGTGCTCGACCTGGGCTGCGGGCCCGGCCACCTGACCGACCATCTATGCTCGTTGGGCGTCGACGCGACGGGACTCGACATGGTCCCCGAGTTCATCGACCACGCCAGGGCGACCCACCCCGGTGGCAGGTACCAGCTCGGGACCATCGACACCCTCGACGTCGCCGACAGTTCCCTTTCCGGGCTCCTGGCCTGGTATTCACTGATCCACCTTCCGCCGCCGGATCTCGACGGCGTGCTCGCTCGGCTCCGGCGGGCTGTGGCCCCGGGCGGGACGCTTGTCATCGGGTTCTTCGACGCGGACGAGGTCGGCGCCTTCGACCACAAGGTCGTGACCGCCTATCGCTGGCCCGTCGACGAATTCTCGGCGCGGCTGGCGCGAGCCGGTTTCACCGAAGTGGAACGCCTTCAGCGGCCCGGCGATGGCACCCATCGGCCGCACGCCGTCATCGCGGCGACCGCGACCTCCGGCTGATCCGGCGACGACACCCCTGCGTCCATCGACGTTTGTGGCACCTGAGTGTCGGGCAACTCCACTCGCCATGACGAATGAACGAGGCAGGTCCGTCGGCGGCTACTTCATGCGACTTCTCGGGGGAGTGGCGGTCATTGTGGGGATTCTGGGATTCTTCAGCACGCTGACCGAGGGCAATGTCGTCGGGGTGGTCCTCAGCGTCATCTTCGTTGTCGGCGGGGCCGTCGTCCTCAAGCGTTCCGGGGGGACGCGTCGCGCGAGAGAGGTCGCGTGAGGGCTCGTCGCAGGTGACGGCCCGTCGCGCAGGTGCAACGGTCGTCCACGATGTGGTTACGGGCCGGACGCCAGGTCCGCTGGTGGCATCCTGGGCTGGGAGCACTGTCGTTCTCCCCGTGCCACTCGCGCGGTGCGCCAACGATCGGAGCAACAGCCCATGAGTGGCTCACGCATTCTCGCGCTCGGTCACTACCAGCCGGCCGCCGTGCTCACGAACGACGACCTGGCGCGCACGGTCGACACCAGCGATGAATGGATCCGCAGTCGGGTCGGGATCCGCACCCGCCACATCGCCGACAAGACCGAGTCCGTCGACCTGGTGGCGACCCTGGCGGCCCGGCACGCTCTGGAGAACGCCGGCGTACGGGCCGAGGACGTCGACTACGTCCTCGTCGCCACCTGCACCGCCGAGGACCGGTCGCCCAACATCGCCGCCCGGGTGGCCGCGCGGCTGGGCCTGCCGAGTCCGGCCGCGCTGGACCTCAACGTCGCCTGCGCCGGCTTCACGCACGCCCTCGCGACCGCCGACCACGCCATCCGCGCGGGAGCGGCGCGCACAGCCATCGTCGTCGGCGCGGAGAAACTCTCCGACTGGACGGACTGGTCGGACCGGAGCACCTGCGTGCTCATCGGTGACGGTGCGGGCGCCGCGGTCCTCACCGCCGCCGAGCAGCCGGAGATCGGGCCCGTGGTGTGGGGCTCGGTGCCGGAGATGTCCGACGCCGTCCGCATCGAGGGACGCGACGGTACGTTCCAGCAGGCGGGGCAGACAGTCTTCAGGTGGACGACGACGGCTCTGCCGCGCATCGCCATCTCGGTCTGCGAGCGTGCCGGCATCGACCCGGCGGAACTGGCGGCGATCGTCCCGCACCAGGCCAACCTGCGCATCGTCGAGCCACTGGCCGAACGGATCGGCGCCGAGAACGCGGTGATCGCCCGGGACGTCGTCGACTCGGGCAACACATCGGCGGCCAGCATTCCGCTGGCGCTGTCCAAGATGGTCGCGCGTGGTGAGATCCCCTCCGGAGGGTGGGTGCTGCTTTTCGGCTTCGGCGGTGGCCTGTCCTACGCCGGCCAGGTGGTGCGCTGCCCCTGATCGACCCGCTCCGTTCGCCGTGCGGGCAGCGGTCGGTGGGTTCGACGGCCGCTGCCGCGACGGCCGCCCTCGTCGGACGTCCTGTCGGCCCGGCGTCGGCGCGGGCGCCCAGCATGACCGGAACCCGCATTGGTGCTGGTGGCTGACACTCGCGGGCAGGAGACGGCGACCACGGTATCGCCCCTGCCGACCGGGGTACCTGTCAGTGAGACTGCTGATGGGAGCGGAGATGACCAAGGTTCTGATGGTGTTGACCTCACACGACCAGCTGGGGGACACCGGAGACAAGACCGGCTTCTGGCTGGAGGAGCTGGCGACGCCCTACTACCGCTTTCGGGACGCCGGGTGGGACGTGACGCTCGCCTCGCCGCGGGGCGGGCGGGCGCCCCTGGACCCGAAGAGCAGGGAGCCGGATTTCCAGACGGATGAGACCCGCCGGTTCGAGGCGGACGCCGAGGCGGAGCGCCAGCTCGATTCGACGGTACGGCTCGACTCGGTGTCGGTCGAGGACTTCGACACCGTCTTCTACCCGGGCGGCCACGGCCCGCTGTGGGATCTCGCCGAGGACGACAAATCGGTCAAACTGATCGAGCGGGTCGTCGCTGCGGGCAAGCCGATCGCGCTTGTGTGCCACGCGCCGGGAGTGTTGCGGCACTGCACGACGCCCGGCGGTGAGCCGCTGGTCGCCGGACGGCGGGTCACCGGTTTCACCGACAGCGAGGAGGAGGAGATGGGTCTGACGAAGGTCGTGCCCTTCCTCGTCGAGAGCGAGTTGACCGCCAAGGGGGCCGAGTTCTCCAAGGCCGGCAACTTCGAGCCGTACGTGGTGACTGACGGTCCGCTCGTCACCGGCCAGAACCCGGCCTCGTCGGGTCCGGCCGCGGACGAGCTGATCTCCCTGGTCGCCCGGAACGGCGGATAGCTGCGCCACCTCCGTCCGGTGGGGCCACGACGAGTGGTCCCGCCGGACGGAATCGCTTCACCCGCCGGCGATGACATCTGATGTATGCGCGGGGCGCTATGCGTGTCGGCCCTGCCCGCCTCTCCGGCCGGCGGCGAATCTCCTCTGAATCTTCCTGGTCATTGTGCTGCGGACGACAAGGTCCACATCGATCGATCATTGCCTATCTCGCGGCCCCGGTGTAACCTTCGCGAAACACATCGGATGTCTGTCCGTCGATGGGTCGCCCAGGGCCCCACGCGGCGACGTCGTGTTGTGGCACCACCGAGCGGATCCACTGTGGCTCTCATTCCTTGTCGCGCGTGGGGTGGCCGGATCGGTCACCGTTTGGAGGATCGATGTCAGACCTGACCCGACGGCAGGCCCTGAAGATGGGCGCGGCCGGCGCGGGCGGCGCCCTGCTGCCGCTACCGTGGACCGCGGCGGCCCGAGGTGAATCCGCGGCGCCTCCAGCGGTGTTGGCGGCCGGGGATCTGGCGCTCTGGTACGACGAGTCGGCCGGCACCGACTGGCTCCGGGCGCTACCGATCGGAAACGGCCGGCTCGGCGCCATGGTGTTCGGCAACGTCGACGCGGAGCGGCTACAGCTCAACGAGGACACCGTCTGGGCCGGGGGCCCGCACGATCCCAGCAACACCAGAGGTGCGGGGGCGCTGGCGGAGATCCGGCGACTGGTCTTCGCGAACCAGTGGACCCAGGCCCAGAACCTCATCAACCAGAACATGCTCGGCAACCCGGTGGGGCAGTTGGCCTACCAGACCGTGGGCAACCTCCGGCTGACCTTCCCCACCTCGGGCTCCGCCTCGCAGTACGACCGGCAACTGGACCTGACCACCGCGACCACGTCGGTGACGTACGTGATGAACGGTGTGCGCTACCAGCGTGAGGTGTTCGCGAGCGCGCCCGACCAGGTCATCGCGATGCGGTTGACCGCCGACCGGAGCGGCTCGATCACGTTCACCGCCACCTTCGACAGCCCGCAACGGACGTCGGTCGCCAGCCCGGACGGCACCACGATCTCGCTCGACGGCGTCTCCGGCAACCAGGAGGGGGTCAACGGATCGGTCCGGTTCCTCGCGCTTGCCAATGCCACCGTCAGCGGCGGCACCGTGTCCAGTTCCGGTGGCACCCTGCGGGTCACCAACGCCACGAGCGTGACCTTGTTGATCTCCATCGGCTCCAGCTACGTCAACTACCGCAACGTCGGCGGCGACTACCAGGGTCTCGCACGGGGACGCCTCACCGCCGCCCGTGCCAGCAGCTACGACCAGTTGCGCAGCCGGCATGTGGCCGACTACCAGGCGCTGTTCGGCCGGGTCAGCCTCGATCTGGGCCGTACCTCCGCGGCCGACCAGCCCACCGACGTCCGGATCGCCCAGCACAACAGCGTCAACGACCCGCAGTTCTCCGCGCTGCTGTTCCAGTTCGGCCGGTACCTGCTGATCTCGTCGTCGCGGCCCGGCACCCAGCCGGCCAACCTCCAGGGCATCTGGAACGACTCGTTGACCCCGTCATGGGACTCCAAGTACACGATCAACGCGAACCTGCCGATGAACTACTGGCTGGCCAACACGACAAACCTGTCGGAGTGTCACACCCCGGTGTTCGACATGATCCGGGACCTCGCGGTCGCCGGCACCCGTACCGCGCAGGTGCAGTACGGCGCGGCGAGTGGCTGGGTCACCCACCACAACACCGACGCGTGGCGGGCCACCTCGGTGGTGGACGGCGCCTTCTGGGGCATGTGGCAGACCGGTGGCGCCTGGCTGAGCACCCTGATCTGGGACCACTACCAGTTCACCGGCGACATCGAGTTCCTGCGGGCGAACTATCCGGCGATGAAGGGTGCCGCGCAGTTCTTCCTCAACACCCTGGTGACCGAGCCGACCCTCGGCTACCTGGTCACCAACCCGTCGAACTCGCCGGAGCTGAGCCACCACACGGACGCCAGCGTCTGCGCCGGCCCCACGATGGACAACCAGATCCTGCGGGACCTGTTCGACGGCTGCGCCCGGGCCAGCGAGATCCTCGGCGTCGACGAGACGTTCCGGGCCCAGGCGCGCGCCACCCGCGACCGGCTTCCCCCGATGAAGATCGGATCTCGGGGCAACATCCAGGAATGGCTCTACGACTGGGTGGAGACCGAGCGCAACCACCGGCACATCTCCCATCTGTACGGGCTGGCCCCCAGCAACCAGATCACCAAGCGCGGTACCCCACAGTTGTTCGAGGCCGCGCGCAAGACGCTGGAGCTGCGCGGCGACGACGGCACGGGCTGGTCGCTGGCCTGGAAAATCAACTTCTGGGCGCGGATGGAGGAGGGCAAGCGGGCCCACGATCTGATCCGCTATCTCGCGACCACCGCACGGCTCGCGCCCAACATGTTCGACCTGCACCCGCCGTTCCAGATCGACGGCAACTTCGGCGCCACCGCCGGCATCACGGAGATGCTGTTGCAGAGCCACGCCGGTGAGCTGCACATTCTGCCGGCGCTGCCGCCGGCGTGGCCGAGCGGCCGGGTGACCGGTCTGCGCGGTCGTGGCGGGCACACGGTCGGCATCACGTGGGCCAACGGACAGGCCACCGAGGTTCTGCTGCGACCGGACCGCGCCGGTACGGTCCGCCTGCGCTCGCGGATCCTGACGGGCACCGTCACGGTGGTCGACACCGCCGACGGTACGGCGGCCCGGACCACCCGGATCGAGAGCGACCTGATCGACGTCACCGTGCAGGCCGGACGCACCTACCGGGTCACCAGTTCCGGCGCCACCACACCGACGTTGGAGCAGAGCTTCACCAATGCGGGCATCACCAATGACACAAACACCGGCGTCGGCAACTTCGACGGCAACGGGGCCACGCTCTCCGCGCAGGCGCTGGCGCAGGCCGGCGTCACCCCGGGCAGCACGGTGAGCCGCAACGGGGTCACCTTCCGCTGGCCCAACGTCAGCCCCGGCGTCGCCGACAACGCCATCGCCTCGGGCCAGTCGATAAGCGTGACCGGCACCGGGAGCACGCTCGGTTTCCTTCTGACCGGCACCTACGGCGCGGTGTCGGGGACCGGCACGGTGGTCTACGCCGACGGCACCCGCCAGGCGTTCACGCTCAGCTCGCCCGACTGGTACGGCGGGCCACACGCCGGCGGTACCGCCGCCATCGTGTCCGCGTACCAGAACCGGCCCGGCAACATGCGCCAGAACACCGCGGCGTGCGTCTACTACGTCGGCGTCGCGTTGCAGAGCAGGGCGGTGGCCCGGGTGGAGTTGCCGAACATCAGCGCCCGGCCCGCGTCCGGGGTGCCGACCATGCACATCTTCGCCATCGCGATCGGAGCCTGACGGCGTCCGTACGCACCAGCCGACCACCCGGCCCCGCGCGTGTCCCGTCCCGGACGCGAGCGGGGCCGGGTGGCGCGGCGTGTCTTGACGGGCGGCGGATCCATCCGCGAAAGTCTATGGCGCAGAGGTTGGCACGCTGTGGGAGCCCGGTGTGTCATCGGGCAACTGTGTACGCGAATACGGGTGCGATGGGGCCGCGCCTGTTAGCGCTAACAGCGGTGCGTCGGCCACCGACCGTCCCCCGGACCGGTCGTGGACAGACGCCGATTCTCATGCGTGACGCTTGTGAAACAGGTGCGTCACCCCATCTCAGGAGAAGGCTCTATGAGGAAACCCAGAGTGGCGAACGTCGCCTTGGTGTCGGCCGGCGCCGTTCTGCTGGCCTCGACGGCGGTCGCCATGGCGGCGCCGGCGGGCGCCGCAGCCGCCGGTTGTTCGGTGGACTACAGCGTGTCGTCGCAGTGGCAGGGTGGCTTCGGCGCCAACGTCACCATCACCAACCTCGGCGATCCCGTCAGTGGCTGGACCCTGACCTGGTCCTACAGCGCCGGTCAGACCGTCCAGCAGGCGTGGAACACGTCGTTGACACAGAGCGGCGCGGCGGTCACCGCACGGAACGTGGACTACAACGGGGCCATCGCGACCAACGGCACCGCCTCCTTCGGCTTCAACGGCTCGTGGAACGGCAGCAACCCCGCTCCGACCAGCTTCGCGCTGAACGGGGTGGCCTGCACCGGCGGCACCGGACCCACCACCCCGCCACCCACCAC
>NZ_VDFY01000314.1 GCF_006228125.1 Micromonospora orduensis
CCCCGCCCCCGTCCGACGGGCGCGACCCCGAGCGGCACGGCGACGGCGGCGCGAACCTGCGCACCACCATCGCCGCACTCGGGCAGCCCGACGAACAGCGGTGGGGCGGCTACGCCGCCGCGGTCGCCCGCTGGGAGCTGCTGCTCGGCCGCCCCGCGCCCGAACCCACGCAAACCGGCCGGCACGGCAAACCCGTCCTCGCGCCGCCGTTCGTGGAATGGCTCATGGGCCTGCCCGAGCACTGGGTCACCGACCCCACCCTCGGGCTGCCCCGCACCACCGCGCTGCGGGTCCTCGGCAACGGCGTCGTCCCCGCCCAAGCGGTGACCGCCCTGCGACGTCTGCTCTGCCAACACACCTAGCCGCTGCCAGCGCACGGTGGCCCGTCGCGGCGCATCCACACACCGTTCGCGACGAGCCACCACCCCGGCCGCCAGAACCCACAACGCTTGGGAGTCCATCGATGCCCGCCAACGTGCCCCGTGTCCGACGCCGACCCCCGCCGGCCGTACCCGCTGTCGACCAGAGCACAGCCAGCCACGACGAGCAGGATCCGCAGCTCTACACCCCAACAGAGGCCGCCGCCCGACTACGCGTGCCGGAGTCATGGCTGCGCCGACGCGCCGGCCGCCGCCAGATCCCCTGCACCTTCCTCGGCAAGCACCTGCGCTTCTCACCCGCCGACCTCGCCGCCATCATCGCCGCCGCCGCCCAACCCCCTACCGGCCGGCGCGGTACCCGGCGACGCCGGCACTCCACCGGCGACTTGCCCCACCCCGACAGTCACGCGTCAATCACCCCCGCACCCGACACCATTCGGACGGAGACCACACCATGGCCTGGGTAGAAAAGCGCGGCAACCGATTCCGCGTACGGCTGCGCATGCCCGACGGCACCGTCACCACCGACTCATCGCACGACCTGCGCGCCAACGCCATCATCCGCGCCAAGGAAATCGACGTCGAGGCGGCCCGAGACACCTACATCGACCCTCGCGGGGGACGCATCCCTCTCGCCGACTGGGTTCCGATCTGGGAGACAACCCACCAAGCGGGCCCCGCCACCTGGGCGGCCTACCGTAGCCACCTCCGGCTGCACATCCTGCCCGCCCTCGGCCCCCTGCCGCTGGTCGACATCCGCCGCCAACACGTCAAAACCCTAGCCGTCGCCCTGGGAAAACGCCTGTCACCACGATCGGTCGCCGACGTGATCATGGTCCTGTCGATGGTCCTGCAAGAGGCCGTCGAAGACCGACGCATCCCGTTCAACCCCTGCCGAGGAGTCCGCATCCCCAAAGGCATCCGCGCTGAGCGACCGCATGCCACCGCCGAGCAGGTCGCCGCAATCGTCGCCCGCCAAGCCCGCCCCAGCGACGGACTGCTCATCCTCACCGCCGCCTACACCGGCATGCGATGGGGAGAACTCACGGGCCTCACCCGCGGCAACGTCGACCTCAGCACCGGCAGCATCCACGTGCACCCCGACGTCGGCGCGCTGCACGAGGTCGAAGGCAAGCTGTTCCTCGGCCCGCCCAAGACCAACGACTCCGTCCGCCACGTCCGGCTGCCTCGCTTCCTGACCACCCTCCTCGCCGTCCACCTCGCCGAACAACCCCACGACATCGTGTTCCCTGGGGCTCGCGGTCATCACCAGCGGCGCTCCAACTTCAACCGGCGCGCCTGGACCCCCGCCGTCGCGGGCAACCCTCAACGGGGCATCCCACCGGTCCTGCCCGGCATGCACTTTCACGACCTGCGCCACACCCACAAAACCTGGCTCATCGAGGACGGCATCCCCGAGATCGCCCAAGCCCGCCGCCTCGGCCACCGCCTCGCCGGTGTGCGGGGCATCTACAGCCACGTCACCGAATCGATGATCAGAGCCATTGTCGATGCACTTCAACGGCGTTGGGAGACTATCCAGCCCGTCCGCGCCGGCGACACCTCCCGACGACTGCGCGCCGTGGCCTAGCAGAAGGGGAGGATGAGTCATGCTCCAGGCCTTCGTAGCGGAACCACCGTGCGCGGTGTGTGGACGACCGGCAGCACACGTCGAACTCGTCGCACCTGGTGCCCGACCTGCCGACTGGCAGCGCTGGTCACCGCAGCAGCGCGACGCCTACAACGCTGCCCGACAACGTCACGACGACCAGCAGTGGTGGCTGCTGTTCTCCGGGATCGTGGCGGGCAACGGATCCGGCCGACCGGTGGACCTGGCAGAGGCGAAACGAATCGCTGACGCCTTTACCCAGCCGTACCGGTACGCCGCTGTAACCTCCGCTGGCTTCTACGACGACGCCGGATTCTGCGGCGAGTGCGACGCCCCGTACTGCTACCACCACTGGGCCGTCTCCCGCACCGGCTACGGACGATGCCCTCGAAGCCACGGCAAGAGCCTCGACCCCCACTGGTGGCCCGATGATCTATGAAGCCCAGGACCCGCGCTCCGGCTGCCGCAGCGCCGGCCCGAACTGGTTGCCGGGCTCTCCGTGACGGCCGAATAGTCGGTGTGCGCTGTCCTTGCCCTGCTGGCTCACCTGCGTCGCATGATCGCGTGCAGCGTCCTGCCGCCCCCAACCTGCGTCACGGTGACCAGTTCCCATCCTGTGGCTGAGATGGTCGGCGGCGGCTAGGACCTGGCTGATGCTGTCGCCGCCAGCGGCAGAGGCGACCACGGCAAGATGCCCGGTGGGGGTAGGCGCGTAAATCGACCAGTTTGCTGCAGAACCGTCACCGCGGTGACGGAGCGGGAGCGAGCCACAGACTCAACGGTCTCGTGGGCATGTCTCGACGATAAGGGCAATCAGCACGGGCGGTTGCCTGGCCCAGCTGACGGTATGGAACGGCGCGCAAGCTCGGTCCCGGAAGCAGCCGCTGGTTGTCGGCCTCTGATGACGCTCCGGGTTACCCGGAGGGTGTGATCACAGCGATTCAGCGGCGCCCCGTGCGGTCACGACCTCGCCGGCCGTGCCGTCATCTGGAACGCCGAACCCACGGCCTGGGCCAGCCTCCTTAGCTGGAAGATGAACGGTTGTGGCCAGTCACTTGGCGCTTCGGGGCGGTTGAATCGCTGCAGATCCACTGTGATCTTTCGATGGGGGCGGGCCTCGGCGCAGCGGCGCTGAGGCCCACCCCAGGTGCCGACCCAATGGGTCGAATCCCGCCTGTCCGGTCGTGCGGATTGCGACGATGGGAACGGCCAGCAGTCGCAATCATGCAGGCACATCACCGGGGGGCGCGGCCGATGGGACGGATGCGGGGTATCCATGAGCGACCCGCCGGTCTGACCTACCAGCCGGACGTGGTCAGCAGCGACGAGGAACGGTCGTTGCTGGCCACGGTGGCGGCGCTCGACTTCCGCGAGATCCGGATGCACGGCCAGACCGCCCGCCGCACGGTGCGGTCCTTCGGCGTCGACTACGACTTCGGATCGTTCCAGCTCACCGAGGCCGAACCGATGCCAGTCGCACTGCAGGAGGTGCGGCGGCGGTGCGCCGACCTTGCCGGGGTGGCGGAGACGAGCCTGGTCGAGGCCCTGGTCACCCGCTATCCACCCGGCTCGGTCATCGGTTGGCACCGGGACGCGCCGGTTTTCGGGCCGACCGTGGTCGGCCTGTCGCTGGGTTCCGCCTGTGTGATGCGCTTTCAACGCGGCACGGCCGAGAAACGCCGGGTGTACGAGGTGGCGCTGGAGCCACGGTCGGCGTACGTGCTGTCCGGGGCCGTCCGCTCCAGCTGGCAGCACAGTATCCCGCCGGTGCCGGAGCTGCGGTACTCGGTCACCTTCCGGCAAGTTCGCCGGGGGGCAGGCAGAGGCAGTGGTGCCGAGGCCGGCGGCGTTCCCAACTCCGGCGCAACCGGCCCGGGGTGACGGGCAGCACCGCTAGCGTCGGGACCATGCCCGCCCGTCCGTCCCGCTGGTCGAGGCCGCTCCGGGTGCTGGAGCCGTCGTACCTGCAGGCGTTCGTCCTCTCCGGCGTGGTCACGGTGCTGGTCACCCGCGCTTTTCTCCAGGTGTCCGGCTATCCGCAACTCGGCGGCGGGCAGCCTCAGCGAGACCCAGCACCGGCGGGCCGACAAGTATCCGCCTTCGTCGGCGACTTCGGTGGTGACCTCATCCACGTCGATCGAGTCGTGGCAGAACGCGATGATCGCGGACGTGTCGAGGATGGCCTGACGGTTGGGTCGGTCACGCGGCGGGGCCCAGCCGCTTGCGGGCGTTCGCCGGGCGCCTTTGTCGCGCAGGGCGGCGCAGGGCACGCGCCTTGCCCTCAGTCCTGTTCCGCGAGGAGCGCTCTCCCGCCCCAAGGAGTAGCAGAGTTTAGGCCCGCTGTGGGAATCCCGTCGGACGAATTCTGGTCACAACGATCGAGGGCTGCCCGAGTCACGTCCCATTAGGCCGATTGCCGTCAGGAGTGAAATTGACCCCGGATGTCGCACAACCGCACCCGGGGTGTGTGGCACGCGCGCTCCTGCCAGGCCCAGACCCAGGCATAGTTGAACCCGTTGACCTGCATATATCGAGACTTCTACATGTCAGACCGCTTGTGCGATGCGGACTCACCGCTCAGGGGTCTAGTCAACAGAGCGTGCAGGAAGGCGATACCGTCTTCTCTCGCACCACCCACCACTGCGCACGCCGCTTTTGTCGCAGATGGAGGGAGGTGAGAGGTGGGAGCTGATCAGGACGGCCAGGCCCCCGACCGGACGACCGCCAGGCTTTACGCCTGGGCGGCCGTGCTCGGTGCGCTGGCGGCCCTTGTGAGCGCTCTTGCCGGATGCCTCCCCACCTGACCGCTGGCCAGATGGGGAGCACCGGTTGGACGGCCGTCGACCGTTTGGGTACGGGGGCGGCGGCCGTCCTCTCACTACGCGGACCGATAGAACCTATCCGCGCGGACGGCCCCGACTCTAATCGGCCTCACGCAGAACCTGAACCGATAGCGGCATCTTTCTCTGCCGGTGTACCCGCAATGGCCTTGCATGTGGGGCCTTTCCGCCGATCAGTCATTAGCTGCGGCCGTCTGGGCGGCCTCACGACGTCATGAAGTTTGTCCTGACGTCATGATCCGAGCGCCAGATAGCGAAAGGACCGCTATCGCTAGTTGCGGCATACCGATAGGCTGCCCATCGGCATCAACCGCCCAGCGGCCGGAGACCTCATGACCAACACCACCGACAGCACCACCGCACTAGCCGAGGCGCTCACCCGGCTCGACCGCGTCCGCACCCTCCGCGATGCACTCGCCCCCCTCACCCGGCTCATCACCGAAGCCGACGAAGAGGCACGCGCCGCAGTCATCGCCGCAGCCGCCGCCGGCATGTCCGAACGCGCCACCGCCGCGAAGCTCGGCGTCGCCCAACCAACCGTCCACAGCTGGCTCGACGGCCGCAACGCCCCGCCCATGCCCGCGCCGACCATCAGCGGGCGGGTGTGGCTGCTCCACAGCACCGCCCGCACTCTCGAGACGATCGTGCACCGCATGGAAGGCGAGCAGCTGCCTCGCCAGCACAGCGGGACGCAATCACCCCTTTCCCGGATCGTCAACGCCAGAAGGTCGCTGGGCGAAGCAGCGTTCTACCTCGCCGAGGCGGGCAGCAACCTGGAGCAACTCGGGAGCTGACCCGGCGCCACGTAGCGCCCCCCACGCCGACTGGTACGGCAAGGGCTGGCGCGGTCAGAGCACTCCGGCAAATACTCGACGACAGCCTGGGAGCAGATTGGGTGCACGTTAGCGAAGAGGCCTCGGCGCCCGAAGTGCTCACCGACGACTGGCAGGGACGAGGGCCTTGACCTGTGGTGAATGCGGTCGAGCGGTGCGGCGTGACCTCCCCCTGCCCGCGCTGTTCCATTCCGAAGGTCGCCGTGGCAATTCCGCCATGCTCCGTGCCTTGCGTGTCGTGGCACGCCGGTCCGACGGGGCCGTTTGCTCGGCCGCCCGGGCAGCGGGTGTGGCCCCGTGTGTTCCACGCAGTGACCCGGCGGGCCGGGCGTCGTCGCTACCGGGCGTCGGATCGAGGTCCGGGC
The DNA here is from genome assembly GCF_006228125.1 of Micromonospora orduensis. Taxonomy (GTDB): domain Bacteria; phylum Actinomycetota; class Actinomycetes; order Mycobacteriales; family Micromonosporaceae; genus Micromonospora; species Micromonospora orduensis. The sequence continues at coordinate 6,028 of NZ_VDFY01000314.1, forward strand.
CGGCGGACACGGCGAATGGAAGGCGGGCACGGCGATCGCGACGGTCAGCACCAGGAGACGATTGCGGTGCGTACCAGCCGCCGTTGGCACGCGACGAGCGCCGGATGAGGCGCGGGCCCCGCGGTCGCCACCAACGGGCCGACCAGCAGGGCCATGCTCGCCCGATGGGTGAGGTCCTCGAGCTCGCCGGGCTGGTCGTTGTTGCTGACGCTCCACTGCTCCAGTTCGATGTCACCCACCACGCGGCCGTCGTCAGTCCGCAGACCCAGACGAGGACCAAAGTCCCACGATCGAGCAACCCCGCCGACCTTTGCCGACCGCTTCAGACGTTTTGCGGCCCAGCGTGGATGGCTTAACCCGGCCGGGCATGAGTCGACGTGCTCAGCTTTGCTCGGCGAGGACGCGCGGGAGCTTCACCCCGTCACTCTCCGGGCTTCCTGAGCTGCCCGTTCTAGGGCAACTCGCTAACAATTCTCATAGTCGCCGTGCGAATGGCATCCGGTGATGTGGCCTTTATAGTTGTGATACGAGCGTTCGTGGCGCCGTCGCTAATGGCCACGTAACGCAGATCGGAGAATCGGGAACTTCCCTCACGCATGGCGGCGATAGGGGCCTTGCCGGCCGCAATGATGAGAGCACACTTCTGGAGTGCGAGGCTGTTGAAGTAGGCGGCTGCATTTGCCGGAGTCTGCGGTCCGGATACCGAAAGGTACTGCACCTTGGTGAGGGTGGCGACTGACGCCTCTTGCATGCCTGCCCAGGCTGCCTGTGCCTGCTCGCTGGCGAGTCCTTTGTCGTCTGTGAGTAGGCAGGCAGTCGTAGCACGGTATTGACGTTCCCGCAGGGGTGGCGAGGACTGCGGCCAGAGTGCCCATGTAGCGCAAGCGACGAAGAGCGCTGCCAGGGCTAGCGCGGTTGCCCTCCATTTCGGATGCTGCCAGGCCCGCATCGGCGTATCCCCCGTTCTTGATGTCCTGCGGGATCGTACTGTAGGCGCTGCGGCGGCGACCGTCCTCGCCTAATGGACATCGAGCCCCTACCTAAGGGCTGTCTCGTAACTGGGTGAACGCGTTGCCTGCGGCCGGGACCGTGGTCACCAGGTCAGGGCGATGTTGCGGAGGTTCGCGATGCCGGAGGCGGTGTCGGTCAATGTATGGGCGGCGCGGCGGTAGTCGCGCAGGATCTTCCAGCACTTGAGCCTGGCCAGGGCGGGTTCGACCTGAGCCCGGATCGTGCGGTGCTGTGCGTTCAGGTCTTCCTTCCAGGCCGGTAGCGGGCTGCCATCGCGCGGTTTGCGGTACGGGATGATCACCTCCGGGTTGCCGCGGTAGCCGCCGTCGGCCATGACTGGCCGTCCGGCCAGTTTCTGTTCGATGCCTAGACGATGGTGTCATTGCGGTTGCCGGGCTGGGGGTCTCCGAGGGCGATGACCAGGCGGGTGCTGGCGTCGATGGCTACCTGCAGGTTCGCCGAGTAGCGGTAGTTCTTGCTCGGGGCGGCCAGGCGGTGATCGCGGGTCGGGATAAGGGTGCCGTCGACGATCGCGATCTGGTCGACCGGCCGGCGATGGACTGGGGTGAGGGCAAGCGATGGTCCGAGGGTGTCGATGACCCGGTGGGCGGCGGAGTGCGACACCCCGAACAGCGGGCCGATCTGGCGCATGGTCAGGTTGGTGCGCCCAAAGGCGGCGACCAGCAGCAACCGGTCCGGCAGTTCGAGGGCCCACTGCCGGCCCGGCCGGCCGTCGGCGATCGCGTCCCCGCCACGCTCGGCGACCAGCCGGACCAGCCGGCGGAATTGGGCGGGCTGCAGCCCTGTGAACGGGAAGATCCACTCCGGACGCGACGCCGAAATCACCTGCACCCGGCCATCGTCAACTATCGCTCTACGCTGAAGATCACGGGGTTGCGTTACCGGAGACTCAGGTCCGTCCGTCATGATCGAACACGTGGCTGACCTCGTCGAACACCTAGAACGCTTTCTTGGCCCCATCCAAGGCGGCACCCCGGGCGGCGGCTCGACTCCTGCCGGCGTGCAGGTCATCCGATTCGGTGCTGATGCACCGTTCACCGGGGTCACCACATGGGCCACCCTCGGCCTGTCCAATCATCACCTGGGCCAACAGGGCGGAGGTGGCCTGCACCAGGAGTTGCTGATACATCTGCCCAACGCCCGGCAGCCGAGCAACACGGCCGGGGTGTTGTTCCAGGTGGCCGGCGAGCTGATCGAACGCGGGCGAGGCCTGGCGCGAGGCGAGGTGATCGGCCCCCGCGGACGAGTATTCCCCCAGACGGAGATGACCGCACTGGCGGCGACCACCCCGGCGTACCTCCCCGACTCGTTCGCGGTCTGCGACACGCCCGCCGCACCCACCGTGCTGACCTGGCTCGTTCCTCTCACGCAAGCAGAAGCCCAGTTCGCTCACGTTCACGGCTGGCCCGCACTGGAGGACATCTTCGTTGCGCAGAATCCTGACTTGACCGACCTCGGCCGCATGAGCGTGCAGTTACGAGACGTCCCTTAGAAGTTCCGGTGGAGCGCTGTGCCGCCGTCGAGCGGTGGTCCATCAACCGTCCTGTGCTGCGCCAGCCGTGGGAACCGCCGGGTTGGCGTGGCGAGTCAGTCGACCGCCTCATGGGCGGTGACGCGGCGGATCGTTCTGACGTCGGCCGTGGCGGCGCACCTGCGGCGCTGAGCCGCCCGACCATCCCAAGGGTGGCGACGCGCTCTCGGGTCCATCGGGCGCCGAGGTGGTTGAGATCCGGCCAGCAGCGTAACCATGGCAATTCGGGTTGTTGGGGGAGCTGCGCGGCCTGCAGGGTTAGCGCAGCGTCATTCGGTAGGGAATTCATCCATTTCCGCCGAGTATGGGCCGTCCCGCTGATGCCCCACCTGTCCGTTTGGGACTATTAACAGGTTAAAACGCACGTCCCAAATCTGGTTCCATTAGATGAGATCACCTGTGGTGATCATCGCTGGTGGAATGGGATGCCGTGCTGCGTGAGCGCTGTTGTTCTTGTGTTCTCAGCTTACGTACAGCAAGCTTCCGCGCAGTCTGTTCCGACGGGGGAGAACTGTCATGCGTGGTTGGCCGGCATCGGCTGGTGCGGTGAGCGAGTGCGGTCGGCCGAGACGCAGGGCAGGCGGCTTCACTCGGAGATTGGCCGTCCTCGTGACGTTGGCGCTCGTGCTATCCGTGGCGGTGCCGGCAGGTGCGGTTCCTCCCAGCCGTTCGGAGGGCTCCCTGTCGTGGCTGTGGGACTTGTTGTCCACTCGCCCGTCGTGGGCGTTCGCTGATCCGCCCACCCCGGAACAGAAGCGCGGCGTTTCCCCTGAGCGCGGACATTATGTGCCCGCCAAGTATGTAAACGACTTCGGAGATGAAGAAGACCGGGCGAAGGGTGAGCTGAAGCGCTACCAGCCGCACCGGCCGGATGCGAAGAGGGTCACGACACCTGCGGCGGGGGATGGCTTCAGCGTATCGGCCAGTAAGGCGGTTTCCTCTGGGGCGTCGCGGAACGGGGATCTCTTCCGGAACGCCGACGGCTCGTACACGCGCTGGGTCCACGAGCACCCGGTCAACTTCAAGGCCACGGATGGGTCTTGGCGGGCAATCGACAGCTCTCTGAAGCTGGGTCCGCAGGGGCGTCCCCAGGTGACCGCGAATTCGTTCGGCCTGAGTTTTGCCGACGGGTTGACGCGATCCGACGTCGGCTCGACAAGTCGATCCGGCGGGTCGGTCGCGGAGTCGGCGGAGTTGGCCGCCGCGGATGACCTCGTTCGGCTCACATTTGACGCTCGCCGGGAGTTGGCCTATTCGCTATCCGGTGCCTCGATCGGTCTGCCCGCGGTTGATCGGGAGATCGCCCGGTATGCCGGCGTCTACCAGAATGTGGACCTGGAACTGGCGGCCATGGCCGACGGGGTCAAGGAAACCCTGGTTTTCCGGTCGGCGGACGTGCCGACGTCGTACGAGTTCCCGCTGCGCCTCAAGGGGTTGACGGCTCGTGTGGGCGAGGCAGGGGCGGTCGAGTTCGTCGATGACGAGAGCGCCGTTGTCGCCACAATGCCGGTGGGCTACATGGAAGACGCGGCGGTTGGCGTCTCGGGTGCGGGTGCGATGTCGCACGACATCCGCTATTCGATCGACACCGGCGGCGAAGTACCTATTCTCAAGATGTCAGTCGACGCCACCTGGTTGCAGGACCCGGTGCGGAAATTCCCAGTGGTCTTGGATCCGACGATCGCGACGACAAGCGGTGACACGTACGTCCAGTCGGGAGTGTCTGAGTCGGATCGGAAAGCAGAGAATAACGTCGCGGTCGGAACGTTTGGATTGGACAACGGCGTTCCCGGCAAGGCCAAGGCACTGCTGCCGTTCCCAACCTTCGGCACATCGTACGCAGGGAAGAGGCTCAGCGCGGCCACCCTTAACGTGTTCATGTCCTACCAGGGGGTGGGTGGCCCTTGTGTGGCTCGGCAGTTCGATGTCCGCAGAGTTACCGCTAACTGGTCATCCTCGGTGAAGTATGACACATTCCCCGCGTATTCTGATCCGCTCGGTAGCGCTTCCCCGAGCAGCACGGCTGCCTGCAACAATACCACCTATCCGCCGCCCCGAAATGTCGGTACGTGGGTCGCTGTTCCTCTCGATACTGCGGGCGTCAACGAATGGGTGACCGGTAGTGGCAACTTCGGGCTGGCGCTGACCGCGTCGGAGACGGACACGGCCGCATGGAAACGGTTCACTTCCGTGGATGCGAATGTAATGTGTGCGCATCCCACGCGAGGCAGTATCCGGTGTGACCCCTTTATTGACATCACCTACAGCGACAATGTGCCGCCGCAGGTCGATTCGCAGTACCCTTCGAACAACTACGTGGTCGGTACGCTAACTCCGGAGCTGGCGGCCGGAGGCCACGACCCGGACAATTGGCCCAACAAGGGTTTGCGCTTCAACTTCCTCGTCTACAACGAGCAGGGGACGCAGGTTGCCTCATCCGGGTGGGTGCCCGGCGTTTGGAAGGTGCCCGCAGGCGTGCTCGCTTGGGGGAAGACCTACACGTACGCGGTCGAGGTTGATGACTTCTCGTCAAAGAATCCTACGGCGACGACAAAGTCGGCTTTCACCACTCAGGTTCCGCAGCCGATGGTGACGTCGACGTTGGCGCAGAACGGTGGAAAGGGTTACGAGGCGAACGTCGGTAACTACACCTCGTCTGATACGGACGCTCAGGTAGCCGTCGCCGGCCCGGCCCTGTCCATCACGCGTGACTACAACAGCCTCGACACCAGGGTCGATGGTGCCTTCGCTAGCGGTTGGTCCTCTGTCCTGGACATGCGGGCCCGAGACATCGTGGACGGCGCGGGTGTCCTGCAAACCGTGAATGTGCGGTACCCGAATGGGCAGGAGGTCGCCTTCGGCCGCAACAACGACGGCACCTTCATGGCACCGGCGGGGCGCTTCTCGGTCTTCAAATCCATCACGGGTGGGTATTCACTCACCGACAAGGATGCCACTGCGTACGAGTTCACGCGGTCTACCGGCAGTGGCGTCTACGCCATCACCAAGGTCACCGACTCGTCTGGGAGAGCGGTGACGTTCCGCTACGACGCGAACGGCCGCGTCGATCAGATGAAATCGACGTCGAGCCGGACGCTGTCGATCGCCTGGTCCACACCGCCGAACTCGGTACATCCACACGTCTCGTCCGTCACCACCGATCCCGCGGTGGCGGGTGCCGCGAACACGGCACTGACCTGGAATTACACGTACGACAACGACATGTTGACGAAGGTCTGCCCGCCGGGAACGACCACCAGCTGCGCTACTTATGAATACAACCGGGTCTCCCAGCACGCCACGACAGTGCTGAACACGGGTCCGTACTCGTTCTGGCGGTTGAACGAGGCGGCCGGTACGGCGGCAGCGGCCAGCTCCGTGCTGTCCAACGACGGCACTGACAATGCGACGTACAGCAATGCCGCCTTGGGAGGCTCAGGGCCGCTGGCCAACTCGACATCGACGTCTGCGGCGTTCAACGGCTCGACCTCGCTTGTCGCACTCCCCTCGAAGCCCGTCGCCGAGACGTCATACCAGTCGATCAGCATGTGGTTCCGGACCAGCACGCCCACGGGCGTCCTGTTCAGCTATCAACGGGACACGGTAGCCCCCGGCGCGACCACAACGGGCAAGTTCAACCCGACTCTGTACGTCGGATCGGACGGCAAGCTGCACGGCGCGTTCCCGACGGGAACCGACGGTGCGGCCATGTCGACGCCGAACACCGTGACCGATGGCCAATGGCATCACGTCGCGCTGGCCGGCAACGGCGGCAATCAGCAGCTCTACCTGGACGGTGCGCAGGTCGCCACGCTGACCGGCACCATCAAGCTCAGCGAGCTCGATGCGACAAAGAGCTACGTGGGCGCCGGATTCCTCGGTGGGGCTTGGCCCGACCAGCCGAACACGACCGCAACAGCCACCTACTTCAACGGCTCGGTTGCCGACGTCGCCTTTTTCAACAAGAGCCTGACCTTGCCGATGGTCGCCGCGATGCATTCATCGGGCAGGACCGGCACCGCGCAGCTGACCAAGGTGACGAGCGAGGCCGGCCGGGTGCAGGCTGAGGTTTCCTACGACACGGTCAGCGGCCGGACCAGCACGGTGACGGACGAGAACGGCAGCGTGTGGAAGATCGGCGCACCGACGGCGTACGGGTCCAGCCAGGTCTACGTCTCCTCAGTGTTGGGCTCTCAGCCGACCGACTACTGGCGTCTGGGTGACGTCCAAGCGCCGGTCGACGCCGTCAACGTCGTTCACAGCAACGAGGCCCGATACAACAACGTCACGTTCGACACCACCCAACCAAACACCACCAGCCCGTTCCCGGATACCTACGGCGCCGTCTTCAACGGCACCTCCTCCTTCGTGAAGCCCTACAACCCCAACAATCAGGCATACCCGGGCACCGACTATCCGCTGACCGAGGCGACCACGGTCGAGATGTGGTTCAAGGTTCCGGCGAACCACGCCGCCAGCGGAGTGCTCTACTCCTACCAGTTCGCACAGTTGGGCGCGTCGATCGCCGCTAGCTGGACCCCGGCGTTGTACGTCGGCGCCGACGGCTACCTCCGCGGGGGTTTCTGGACGGGCAGCGCGGCACCGGTCACCTCGGCGAAGAAGGTCAACGACGGGCAGTGGCACCACGTCGTCCTGTCCGCGTCGAACACCCTGCAGTTGCTGTACCTCGACAACACGATCGTGGGCGGCACCGCGGCGATGGTCGCCACCAACGCCGCGCACTCCTACATCGGCGCCGGCGCCACCCGGGGGTGGCCCGGATCGTCGGGCGATGTGAGCTACTTCAAGGGCAACATCGCCGAGGTCGCGTACTACAACCGCGCTCTGTCGCCGTTCGAGGTTGACGCGCACTTCAGGGCGTCGAAGAGCAGCCTGGCTGTCGGGACGACGCCGACGCTGACGCCCGTGTCAAGTGTCACGATCACCGACCCCACCCAAAAGACATCGAAGCAGGTCTTCGACCTGCTCAACGGTGGCCGGATGGTCGCCTCGACCGACGTCTTGGGCCAGACGACGTCCTTCGGCTACGACATCGGCGGGTACGAGTCGGTGGTCTACGACCCACTCGGCATGAAGTCGGTGACCGGCCGTGACGTACGAGGCAACACCATTCGATCCACGGTGTGCCGCGATCAGGAATACTGCGACACCACCTACTACAAGTACTGGCCCGACGCGACAACGGTGAACCTAACCCCGGACCCGCGCAACGATCAGCTGATCGAGATTCGCGACGCCAGGTCACAGTCCGAGTCGGACAACAAATACCTCACGAAGCTCGCCTACGACACCTCCGGCAACCGACTGAGCATGACCACGCCGCCCATCCCCGGTTATCCGAATGGGCGCACCACGACCATGACGTACACGACCGCGACGACGGCGGCAGTGGGCGGTGGCACGACTCCGGCCGGGCTGCCGCTGACCACGAAATCTCCGGGCAACGCCCAGCAGAGCACCGAGTACAACGCAGCCGGCGACGTGGTGCGAGTGACCGACGCCGCCGGCCTGGCCACCGAGTTCAGCTATGACGGGCTTGGACGCACAGTGACCAAGACCGTCAAAGCCGGTGCTCCGACAGGCGACCTGACCACCACCTTCGTCTACGACTCCGACGGCCAGGTCGTCGAGCAAATCGACCCACCGGTGCTCAACCAGGTCACCGGTGCCACGCACACCGCGAAGACGACCACCTCATATGACGCCGACGGCAACGTGACCTACCGCAAGGTCGAAGACACCACCGGCGGAGACGCGTACCGCGACGCCAGCAGCTTCTACAACAGCTACGGCCAGGTGGTGAAAACCGTCGACGCGGCCGGCACGGTCACCTTGTTCGAGTACGACCCGTACGGCAACAACACCAAGACAGTCACCTGCGACAGCAACCCGAGCCCATCGGCCCCCTGTCCCACCGGCGATCGGCTGCGGACCGTGGAGGAGATCTACGACGCGGCAGGCCAACAGCTCACCACCACGGTCACAGGCCAGGACGGCACCGCCACCCGCGTGTCGTCGAAGGCGTACTACGCCAACGGCAACCTCGCCTCGGACACCGACGCGATGAACTGGGTCACCAGTTACGAGTACGACCTGAACGACAACGTCACCAAGGTCACCCGGACCGACGGCGTGAAATCCTTCGTTCAGGAGGAGAACAAATACGACGCGGTCGGGAATCCCACCTCGCGCCGGTCGGACAACGGGGCGAACTGGTCGACGTTCGAGTACGACGAGGCGAACCGGCTGCGCAAATCGGTCCTCCAGCCCTTCGATCTACACCGCGTCACCAGCTACCAGTACGACGCGGACGATCATCCGACCAGCACCCGGAACTCCGTCGGTCAGCTAGAGACACCCCTTCAGACCATCGATAACACGTACGACCCGATGGGGAACGTGACCTCCGAGAGTGTCAGCGTCAACCACAGTTCCGGACCATCGGGCTGGTGGAAGATGGAGGAGCCCGGACCGGCGTGGGAAGCGTTCGACTCGTCGCCATCCCAGCAAACCCTGGCTTCCTACAATGGCGCCATCGCGCGTTCGGGCGGCGCCGCCGTCTTCAACGGGACGACGTTGTACCAAACGCAGCAACCCGTCCTCAACACCACGCAGTCGTACTCGGTCTCCGCCTGGGTAAAGCTGAACAACTTCACTACCTACCAGACGTTCGTGGGCGAAGGTGGATCAAACCACGGAGCCTTCTTCCTTCAGTACAGCAAGGGCCTGAACAAGTGGGCGTTCATCTCGCCCAGCAGCGACTCGGCGTCACCGTCTGCCTACTACTCAGCCAGCTCCGCAGCTTCGTTGACTACCAACACCTGGGTGCACCTGGTCGGCGTCTTCGACTCGGGTACCAAGGCCATGACGTTGTATGTCAACGGCGCCCAGGGAGGCACGGGCACCAACCCCACGCCGTTCAACGCGATTACGCCATTGGGTGTCGGCGGAGTCATGATCGGCGCCCGTGAGGGCGACTACGTCAACGGGGCCATGGACAACGTGCAGGTCTTCCAACGCGCGTTGTCGGCGTCGGAGGCCTCGACGTTGTATGGCGCAGGCAACGGCCGTAGCGCCGATACGACGGTCACCGGCCAGAGGCTGACCACCAAGTACACGGTTGACAAGCGCGGCCTAACCACTGCGATGACCGACCCGATGGGCAACCTGACGAGCTATGAGTACGACAGCGCCGGGCAACTGGCGAAGGTTGTCGCGCCGTCGGTGTCGACGGAGACGTCCGGAGGGGCCGGACCGGTACCGGCGGTGCCGGTGTCACGGACCGGCTACAACACCTTCGGTGAGGCAACGGAGACCCAAGACCCACTGACCAACACAGTCACCACCCGTTACGACGCGGCAGGCCGCCCAGTCGAAACGCGCCTGCCCGACTACACCCCACCCGGCGGCAGCACAATCACCGACGCGAAAACCATCACTGTCTACGACAAGCTCAGCCAGGTCGCGTCAACCACCGACCCGCTCGGCAAGACCACGACCTACGGATATGACTCACTCGGCAACACAGTGAGGGTGACCGATCCGCGTGGGAAGGTGTCGACCGCGGCCTACAACAAGGTCGGCGACCCGATCGAGTCCGTCGACCCAACTGGCGCCAAGACGACGGCGACGTACGACTTCCTGGGCCGCAAGCTCACGTCGAGCCAGGTGGTCCGACAGCCCACCCCGACCACGAACACCACCACCTACGACTACGGCTCAGGCGCGTACGGAACGACGCCCGCCGCAGGCCCCTGGCTGCAGAAGGTGACTTCCCCCGATGGAGTCGTCACGTCGTCGACGTACAACTGGGTCGGTGAACCGCTGACCGTTAAAGACGGCGCCGGCAACGTCACCACCACCGAATACGACGGCCTCGGGCGTGCCGTCAAGACGATCCTGGCGGACAACACCAAGCAGACGCTCTCGTACGACGGCGCCGGCCGGGTGGTGCAGACCCAGAACCTCGACGCTTCCAATGCCGTGCTCACCACCCAGTCGATGGGCTACGACGACAACGGCAACGTCACCTCGGTCAAGGACGCCCGAAACACCACCACCACATTCAGCTACGACGCCCTCGGCCGCGTCACCGGCGAAGTCCAGCCCGTCACCGCCACCAAGTCCATCGGCACCTCGTTCGGATACGACCTGGCGGGCAACCGCACTCGCTTCACCGACGGTCGCGGCAACCCGTTCTGGACGACCTACAACTCGTGGGGACTGCCGGAATCGCAGATCGAACCGTCCACGACGGCCTACCCCAACCCCGCAGACCGCACCTTCACCACCAGCTACGACGCTGCGGGCCGGCCCAAGAAGCAGACGATGCCGGGCGGGGTCACCGTCTCCAACACCTATGACGAGATGGGCCGGATCAAGCAGATCTCCGGCGCGGGCGCCGAGGTGGCCACGGCCGACCGGATGTTCGACTACGACGACGCGGGGCGGCTCACCTCCCTGTCCGTGCCGTCCGGAACGAACACACTCTCCTACGATGACCGCGGTCTCCCGCTCACCATCAGCGGGCCCAACGACAACGCCTCGTTCTCCTACACCAGAGACGGCCGCATGGCATCGCGCAGCGATGCCGCCGGCACGACCAGTTACACCTACGACACGGCCGGCCGATTCAAGACCGCGACCAACCCCACCACCGGGATCAACCTGACCATCGGTTACAACAACCTGTCGCTGCCAGCCGCCATCACCTACGGCACGAACAACAACGTCCGCACACTCACCTACGACGCCCTGCACCGGCTGAAGACCGACACCGTCAAGACATCAAACGGCGCGCAGACCCTCGGCTCGATCACCTACGGGTACGACAACAACGGCAACGAAACGTCGAAGGTCACCACCGGATTCACCGGAGCCGGATCGAACACCTATACCTACGACCTGGCCGACCGGTTGACGTCCTGGACCAACGGCTCCACCACCAGCTACACCTACGACGACTCCGGTAACCGGACCCAGGCCGGCGCGAAGGTGTTCACCTACGACGCCCGCAACCAGTTGACGGCCCAGACCGGAGTGGGCTCGTACGCATACACCGCTCGGGGCACGCTGCGCCAGACGACCGTGGGCACGGTCACCTACGCCACGACGTCGAACGCGTTCGGTGAGGTGCTGTCCCAGCAGGGCACGGGTGGTGTCACCAGCACCTACCAGTACGACGCGTTGGGTCGGGTGGTACGACCCGGGTTCAAGTACTCGGGCCTGGGCAACACCCTGGCCCAGGACAACACCGCCACCTACACGCGGGGCCCCGAGGACGCCCTGATCGGCGTCGGGTCCGGCGCCGGAGCGAGCTCCCTGTACGCCTGGACCGACCAGCACACCGACCTGGTCGGACTGCTCACCGCGAGCGGCGCGACTCTTTCAGCATCCACCACCTACAACCCTCTCGGCACAGTCACCGCGACATCCGGAATGGCAGGCAGCCTCGGCTACCAATCCGAGTGGACCGACTCGACCACCGGGCGGGTGAACATGCTCGCCCGCTGGTACAACCCGGACACCGCGCAGTTCGACTCCCGCGACACGGTCGCCAACAATCCCCTGCCGGATTCGGTCACCGCCAACCGCTTCCAGTACGGCGACGCCAACCCCCTCACCACCACCGACCCGACCGGGCACTGGGGCATCAAGAGCTTCTTCAAGGCCGCGGTGAAGGTCGTGAGTAACCCGGTCGCGACGTACAAGGCGGCGGTCAAGACCGTGACCAAGGCCTACGACTACGTCAAGACGGCGACGAAAAAGGTCGTCACAGTGGCGAAGAAGGCCGTCAGCAAGGCGAAGAAGGCGTACAACGTCGTCAAGGAATCCACCGTCCGCTGGGCGAAGAAAAAGATCAACACCGTCAAGGACGCCTACCACTCGGCCAACAAATGCCTCTCGAGTGGGGTCGGGAAATGTGTGAAGGCGACCGCGAAGAAGGCGGTCAAGTCAGCCGTGGCGAGTGTGCAGTCCACGGTCGACGCCATCAAACAGGATCCGTGGAAGTTCTTCGCCTCGGCAGCAGTCGGCTTGGCCGCAGCGGTCGCGGTCGGGGCACTGTGCGCCACCGGTGTGGGGTGCTTGATCCTGGCCGGCGCGGTCGCGGGCGCGATGTCGGCGGGCGCGGGCTACATGACTGACGTTGCCCAGGGAGATGAAGACTTCTCCTGGAGCGGGCTGGCCAGCAACATGGTCGAGGGCGGTCTCGATGGCGCGTGGTCGGCCGGGGCAAGTCGACTGACCGGCGGTCTTGGCACCAAGTTTCGCGGCGGGTCTGGCGGCCGGATGCCCCGGGTCTCCAGCCGCGCCGCAGGTACGGGTGGGTCGCCGTCGTCCGCGCCGGAGCGGTCTCGTTCCCAGGAGAGTTCCTCGTCAGGGTCAGGGTGTTCGCGACACAGCTTCGACCCTGCAACGCGGGTGTTGATGGCGAACGGGAACACCAAACCGATCGAGGATGTCGAACTCGGCGACGAGGTGGCCACGACGGATCCCGCCACCGGCGAAAGCACGCCCCAAAAGGTCACCTACCTGCATGTCAACGTTGATGACGACCTGACCGATGTCACTGTCCGCGACGGTAAGGCCGGCGCGACGTCGGTGGTGAAGACGACCGAGCATCACCCATTCTGGGACGCCACGGACCGGCGATGGGTGGACGCCGCGCAGTTGACGCCGGGACACCGACTGCTCGTCCACGACGACAAGCGGCTCGAGGGCGACAGCACCGGCGCCGGTATGGGCGGCGGCGGACCAGGACACACCGTCACCGTCGTCCAGGTCGCCAACGTCGACGGCAGCAAGACCATGCGCGACCTCACCGTCGACAACACCCACACGTACTATGTGGTCGTCGGCGACCAGCCGGTTCTCGTACACAACTGCGGCGAGGCCGGGGATGCCTCCTTCGTCCGGTACCAGAACTTGCCCGCAAAGGCGGGACCGTGGAAGGCCTATCAGGAACACGTCACGGGACGCGACTACGAAGAAGTTTGGAGTCATAATGGCCGCAATGTTCAAGTTGACGGCGGGCCTCGGAGCTATGTCGTAGAGGCGAAGTGGATGGGTCGCAATGACGCAGCGTTCGAGTCCTCGCCGTATCATCCGAGCAATTTCTTCGATGAGGCAAAATTTATCGACCAAACTCAGCGGCTTCTCGATCTCGGCCGTGACCAGAGAAGCAAGGGAGTGCGCTACGCGGTGTCCAACAAGGTTGGCGCGGACTTCACTCGCGCCCTATTTCGGGAACGGTTTCCTGAAGAGATGGAGAGCGGTTTCCTGGGCGTGTTTCATGTCCCTGGCGACGGTATGTGAGGTGGAGTGTGGCCGCGGCTGAGGTGATGCGTGCTTTTGCGCAAGTGGCTCAAGGTGATCCGAATCTGTCGCTCGAAGACAGGCTTGGCGCCGCTGGCTGGGGCGAAAGCCGGCTTGGTGCGGCTGGCTTGCACCGCCGTTGGCAGATCGGTGAAATCGTGGGAACGCAGTACGGCCGTGGATCGTCTGCCTTCCTTGAGGTAACGATTGAGTTGGCGATGCCGGATTTCGATGATCCGGGCAGCGAAGAGCTATTTTTCGAAAAATTCGAGGGTAGGTTTGCCGAGAATCTGGCGGTTGTCACGGCGGAATTTGGACATCCGACATTTGTTGGTTCCTACGGGGATGAGGGATTCCCGGAGGGCCTGGATGCCGTGTCGACTGCTCAGTGGCCTCTTCTGGCCGGCGTAATGGCTGTTCACCTGAAGCATGAAGACCAAGGAGTTCCGTTCAGGATTGCGGCAACAGTGACCTGATTCTCATAATCGAATAGGTTTGCAGCGAGGTTCGAATCTCTGGAACGACTGGATCGGGGATCCGGACGTTCGGAAGGCGGTTGCCCGGATGTTCTCGCTGGCACCGGTGTGGGATTTCGATGGTCTCAAAGACGTAGCGGCCTGAACTGGATTGCGGGGAGTGCGCGCAGGTTACGTCGGCTGTCGGTATGGATCCCGGGAGGAGTGTTTCTATGCCCGTCGCCGAGCGGATCGCGATGGCGAGCCGGTCGGTGTCGACGTGCGGGTGGCTGTCCCGCAGTGGTGACAGGGCCTCGGCGATCCAGCCGACAGCGTGTCCCTGGTGCAGGACCGGCTGGTCGGCATTCGGTTCCAGTGACAGGCGGCGACTGGTACGAACAGTTGTTCTACGCGCGAAGCGAACTGCAAGGTTCAAACTATTTCGATCTTGACTTCGGCGGCCTCGGTGCAGCAGCGGCACTGGCTAAGGCTGGTCGGGCCGGGGTTCCCAAGCCAACAGCTCCTCGCTCCTCTGGCTGCGGAGCTATGAGCTTCAGCGAGAGCACCGAAGTGGTCAGGTTTCGCTGCTCCCCGGCCTGGCTGGTGTCAGCTGCCGACCTGAGGCTGCCGACAAGTCTGGGTGCCGTCGACCTAGAACCACAGCCGGTTTCTCCTGCGACGGAGCAGGATCAGGACGGCGGTGGCCCCAACGGCGGCGGCCACCGCGACGGACATCGATCGATCACGGCGTTGAGGAGGCGGCGCGGCAGCCGGTGGCGTGATGAGGGCGGGCGCCTCGGTGCGATCCTGCGAATGAGGCAGTGGGGCCATGGCTTGCGGTTTTGCGGCGCGCTTTCGGCTGCGGTTTAGCAGCAACTGAACGGCGGCCTCGAGCACGAGCATGATGCCGCCGCCGGCGACTCCGGCCAACGCGCCGGCCATGAACAGGTTGCGCTGTTGTATCGCCGCCGTGTCGAGTAGTTCCCCACTCAGGCGGTAGCTGAGCGGTCCCGCACTGCCCGGCAGTTCCTTGGTCCAGCGAAGGACGCCGGAGTCTGGCAGCTGCGGACTGGCGGTCTGCGCACTGAAGTCGCCGGGTTGATTGTCGAGGTCGATGATCGCCTTGGATCCCGGCGGCAACGGGCGGAAGGCGATTTCTCCGGCGGATGCGTGGGGTAGGGTCGTCAGTCCTGGTAGGACGTACAGCAGCCGAGGACCAGAGGCGCGTTTGCACGTGATCCCGCTGATGCCGGAGAGGATTTCCTGCCGTAAGCCTACATCGCCGCTGTCCAGCGAAACACGCGTGTACACGCACCGCGACATCGATCCACCGAGCATGGACCAATAGTCACTGTTCTCGGATTTCGGCTGAACGGGTTTCCACTTCACTGGCTGGTTGAATCTGTTGATCATGTCGATCCCCGTGGCCAAATCGCCACAGATTAGTACAATGGCAGCGGTCGGCGGTGCCGCCTCGGGCGCGGCGCCGATTTCGTGCTGTAGCACTAGCGACAGGGAGGTCGTGCCCGCCTTGCCGGTTCCGGGGTTGTAGGCGACGTGAACCTGCACTGGAGCGGTTACGCCGGTCTGGTTCGCGTCGAGCGCAACGGCGATCACGCCACGGTCGGCAAGTCGGGGACTGGGGCTGAAACCGGTCGCGGCGAGTTGCCAGGCCCAGGCCGCCGCTCCCACGGTCACAACGACGGCGAGGGACAGCAGCCAGCGGTTCTTGACCAACTCACGGCGAAGTCCGGTCTCGGGCATTCGCTAACCGTACGGGCCCGCGTCGTGGTCGATCGAGAGGCGTCTCCCTCGACGGCGACAACCGCGCGTGGAGGTTGCAGCACTCTCCTCTAGCCTTGGCTGGTCACGGGGAAGGGGAGACCGTGCGCTGGTGGGAACGACTACGAGCTCGGCAGGCGGGCCGGCCGGGGTCTGCCGACGGTGATGTCGTGCCGCTTCCGCTGACGCCGCAGTTTCAGCCGGAACAGCACGAGGAGTACGTCGCACGGCTGACCGCCGCCCTGCAGGACCCGGACATCCGCAACATCGCGCTTTACCGGTCGATATGGCGCGGGCAAGTCGAGTGTCCTGAAGGCCTTCACCGACCAGCACACGGGACGAGTCCTCAACCTCTCCCTGTCGACCCTCGGGCCTTCCGAGGAGGAGAAGTCGGTCATTAACCAGATCGAAGAGGAGCTCGTCAACACCAAGCCCTGCTCCCCGACCACCACGGGCAAGGTGGAACGGTTCCACCAGAGCTTGCAGGGTGAGTGCCTGGACGGGCGGGTGTTCGCCACTGTCGAGCAGGCCCAGGCCGCGGTGGACGTGTTCGTCGCCGAATACGACTACGACCGGCCGCACCAGGGCATCGACGACGCCTTCCCCGCCGACCGGTTCCACCGACCCACTCCAGGACCGAGTCAGCCGGCGACAGACGTCCTGCCGCTGCGCCTGCCGTCCGGACTGCTGCCCGCCGCTCCACCGGCGCCGAGAACGCCACCCGCCGTCGAGGTCGACGCCGGATCGGTGACCGTGTCCACCGCCCGCCCGCAGCCGGTGCAACTGCTCCGCGTGGTGCCACCGTCGGGCAACCTGACCGTCGCCCAGCAGCAGGTGTGGCTCGGCCCCGCCCTCGCCGGCACCCCGGTCACGATCTGGGTCGACACCGACCGGCTGCACGTCCTGACCACCGACGGCGCCCGCATCAAGTCCAGCCCCTCCCGGCTGTCTCAACGGGACCTTGCCCGCCTACTGGCCGACGGCGGCGCTTCCGCCGGACCGTCCCCACTGCCGCAGCCTGAACCGCAGAGCACCGCCGTCGAGGTCGACCGGGTCGTCAACGCCTGCGGCGGGATCAGCATCGCCGGCCGGCAGATCAGCGTCGGCATGCCCCTTGCCGGTCAACGCGTCCGGGTCCGCCTCGACGGCGTCCTTCTGCACGTCATCGACGAGGCCGGGCATCTGCGCCGCACCCTGCGCTGCCCCTTGCCACCGACCGCCTGCGGCCGCATCCGCGACGCCCGACCCGCCTCCCGGATCCCACCACCGGCCACCGCCCTGACAGTCGAGCGGGTCGTGTCGGTCAACGGCAGCATCCAGGTCGCCGGCCAACGCATCCAGGTCGGCAAGGTCCACGCCCGCAAGTTGGTGTCCGTCGCCCTGGACGAGCACACCGTCACCGTCTACGACGCCGACACCCCAATCACAGCCGTCCCCCGCCGCAGCACCACCGACCTGAACCGCACCACGGCCAAACACCAGATCACGGTCACCGCCAGATGAGGCCTCGCTTAGGGAAGCAGGACTGTCGCGACGGTGTGGCTACCACGGCCAATGCCGAGCCAGGTGGTCCGGATCATCGCCCGGCGACACCACGAACACGTGCTCGCCGCTGTCATCGAACACCAGCAGCGGCCCGGCCTGCGGCGCTAGCGCCACCGCCGCGGCCAACAGGGCACTCCCGGATGGCTTACGGAACCCGATGTCAGCCACGGCCTGGTCCAACTCCACAGGCTCGTCACCGCCGGCGCCATCGACCCCCAGGCTGACCTCGCCGAGGTCCAGGCCACCGACCGATGTGCAGGTGGCAGGGTCCGGACAGCCCGGCAGATCGCTGGTCACGTCATACCCGGCGACCTGGAACCACGGCACACCGTGGCAGCCAGCCCTCCAGAAGACGGCCAGGACCTGCGCCACCATCGGCAGGTCACGAGCGGGCGGTGCCTCCGCGGGCAGACCAAAGGAAGACTCAGCGTCGGCTGCCCACTGGAGTCCACCGTCTGCGGCCGCCATGTGCAGCGGCGTCACCAGCAAATGCCAACTCACAGCACGCATCGTGCCACCCGCGTCCGAGAACCCGAAACGCGAACCGTCCCCCTCCCGGACGGCCTCGCCCTACCATCGGCTCAGCAAAGAACCTATCGATCTCGACCTGGCGTCAAGCGTCCTCCGACGCCGTTTCGTCAAACATCATGCGAGACCAGGCAACTGCGCCAAGTGCGAAAGCACACCGACCTCACCCCCGGTGACACGGTTGCCGGCATTGCAATGGCTGCGGCTAGAAACGCTCACCGTTGACCGGCTTCCGGACTTCGGCTCCAACCCCATGACGCGGGCCGAATGCCTCGGGTTGCGTCACCTCCGCCACCCGGCAGCCCTCCAGGGCCTCGCCGCCGCACCCCAGTTGGGGAAGCTTCTGGTCGCAGCGCCGCACCTGCCAGTCGACGCGCTCGTCCCCTTCGTTGATCACCCGACACTCGAACGCGCCGGGATCACGCTGGGCAGTCACCAGCGCGACCGCGACGCCGATGACCTTCTGCGGCTGCCACCACCACCTCCGGACAGGCAGTTCGCCGCGATGCACGAGCTGACCCGCATCCTGTAGCCCAGGCCCTGCACCTGGCAGCGTTGATTTTGCGCTCTGGGACAGCCCCGGACTTCCTGCTCCGACCAGCAAGGCCCGGACTGGGCGCGGCGAACCGAAAGCTCCCGGCGCCACCGCGCCGGTAACTGATGTAGCCAGCTGAAACACCATTTCCACCTGGCGGTGCCCTACCTGAGCATCCGCTGTGACGACCACTTCGGCAATCCCGAAGACCTCGGCAATGGTGCTTCCTGTTGGCGGTCGACCAGCATCCGCACAGTGATGTGGTAAGCCGCCTGGTAACGACGTCCACCTTCGAACTTCGCTCACATGGCGGAGACCGCAGCCTCGATTTTCTTCGCCGCCGTGGGCTTCACCTTCCCGGACACCCGCACCAACCCCCGGCCATTGTCTGCCCGGTAGTGGTATTCGGTTCCCAAAATGGGGGCGGCCTTCAACGCCGTCTGGATGTACTCGGACCTGCGATCCACGTCGGCCGCCGCCGCGAAGACCTCGACCACGAGTCCCCGGTCAATGGAGAACTTGTCGGCTTCCGGGTCACCGCCGGGCAGGTCGGCGGACGCTCTGGACAGATACCCGTTGGGTCGCCCGAGCAGGTGGTTGGGGTCGGTGTCCTCGTCCTGAACAGCCCCCTTCGTCAGGCCGAGTTTCGCAGCGGTCAGGTTGGCCAGCACCTGCTCGGCGGTGAGCGGCTCCGCAGCGGCCGGCGCCGGGGTGGCCGCAGGTGTGGTTGGGACGGCCTGCGGCGGGTTGCTCGCGGTGTCGGGGGTGTTGGCGCCGCAGCCGGCGTTAAGGGCGAGTGCGGCGACGAGGGCGACGGTTCCGTGTTGAAGGCGCATCGGACGATCTTCCGGCAGCACCCGGGTTGGGGTGGTCCTGCATCCTGCCGGGCGGCTGTCTGGTTGATGACATCCCTGACGAGGGTCCACCCGACCGTGTTCAGCATGGCACCTGCTTTACCCCAACTTCACACTCCTTACGGGAGGCGAACTGATGACCGACCGCGCCCGCCGTTTTGCCCGCTACGCCACTCTGGCGTTCGCTGTGGCCGTCGCCGCTGGCATGACCGCCTGCGGCACTAGCGGGTCTACCAACACGGCCGCCGGCGTCAGTTCAGCCCCGGCGCCGCTGCCCACCCAGGATTGGAACCGCCTGGCCTGCCACACTTTGTCCACTGACATGTTGGAGGTCCTTGGCAACCTCGCGGACACTCGTAAGGCAGCCGAGCACGCGTTGAAGTCGGCGGACCAGATCACGTCGGCGCACGGCCGGGACCTGCGGGACGCGGGGAATGCCCGGGAGACCGCTGATCTGAATGGGGGGCAGTCGACGGCGGTGGAGAGGCGAACTTGGAGATCAGCAAAGCCGCACTCAAGGTCGCTGAGGCGTGCGCAACGCTGTACGGGGACGGGCCGTGGTGAGCTGAGTGGCGTGGAACGCGTCAGTGTGCGAGATCTTTGGCGGTTCCGAGGGAACGCGGAGCATCCCCATCGCTGACGAATGGCCTCAAGGCTGCCCCCACAACGGCGGCGATAATCCTCGGTGGCCGCACGAATCTCGATGGCCCTCTTCCGCGGTGATCACCCACGGTAGTCAACCCGATGCTTCAGGTGCGAGTCACGCTTCAATGGAACGCACATGATGCCTATGCGGGCATCCTGGACTTGCTGAGCAGTGGTGTCTGCGTAACGGGTGGGTGGTCTGTTTCACGTCACGGCGGTAGTGGCAGGCCACGAGTAGTTGTACACGATATAGCCTTTGTAGACGGCGAGCTTGTCGTACAAGGCGCGGGCGTCGGCGTCGATCTCGGTGTTCCAGTACAGGCGTGGGGCGCCATGCTCATCGCCGTCCTTGGCCACGCGCTCGATCATCGCCGTGGCGATACCTCGGCGTCGTGCCTGCGGGTCTACGAACAATTCTGCCAGGTAGCATCTCCCGGCACCCCAGACGCTGTCGTGGAACAGGTAATGCGCGATGCCAACCATCTTGCCGTCGAGCCGTGCACAGATGCCACGGACCTGCTCTCCGTTGACCAGACGCTGCCAGGTGCGTTCGTAGCCGTCGTCGTCAACCTCAGTCGCGGGCCGACCCGGCCGGCCGGCCCAGTGGGCGTGGAAGCTCCGGGTCAGCCCTTCCCACTCGTCGTGGTCGAGTTCGGTCAATGAGTCAATGGTCAGCACGGTTGCCATCCTCGCATCGCCACCAGCGCCCGACGTGCCTGGAGCGTTCTGCCGCCACTGCAACCGCTGGTGCGTCGGGTATCGATCGAACATGCCGCCGGGGACTGCGGAGGCAACTGGCGAGGCCGTCCGGGGCTCCGGCCGGAGCTGTCGTCGGGCGCGGCCACGCCGTTAACCACAGCTCGTCGATCAGCCACAGCACCGCCGGGGTGATGACGGCGGGCTGTTCGCCATCGCCGACCGGCGGCTGTCACCTTCGACTCGATCGGTCTGGGTGCCGTTTCCAACACGGGGGTTGAGGAGGTCGGGCAGGTGTGTCTCTTTGGGAGGTCGCGGACGCTAACTGCGGCGAGGTGTACCAGAGCGCAAACGGCAGCTCGGCTTAGTACTCCAACGTCACTTGGCCTGTCTGTGCTGGTAGTGGGATCGGCGGGCTCGGGCTTGGGATGTTCGTCGCCAGATTGACCAGTGCAGGGTGTGTTCTGGCGGGAGTGATGCGGTGAGGACGAA
>NZ_VDFY01000070.1 GCF_006228125.1 Micromonospora orduensis
GTTCCCGTTCCGCTTCGACCCGGTCTTCCGTCCGCTGTTGGCGGTGCTGGGCGTCCGCCCGTCGACGGCCTGGGTCGTCGTCACCGGCCGGGAGCTGCTCATCAGGTACGGCCCCTGGCGGCTGCGCACCGACCGGGCCAACGTGACCGGGGTCGAGGTGAGCGGGCCCTACCGCTGGTGGCGGGCGATCGGCCCGCACGTGTCGATGGTCGACCGGGGTGTGAGCTTCGGCAGCAGCACGGCCGGCGGGGCCTGCCTGCGCTTCGGCGTACCGGTGCCGGCGCTGGCGCCCGCCGGGTGGCTCCGCCACCCGGCGGCCACGGTGACGATCACCGATCCGCCCGCCCTCGCCCGGCTGCTCGCCGGCCCGGACCCGTCCTGAGCTGGTCGTCCGCCTGGCCGGTTCGGCCGGTCGGGCCCAGGGCTACCGCCTACCGTCGGATCAGAACCTGCGAGGGTGGGACGGGCGATGTCTGACGAACACCGGGCGAGACCACGACGCTGGAACGGACGCCGCCACGCGCCGACCGGACCGGACCCGGCGCTGCGGGCGGCCCGCGACCCGGCCCGCCCGCACCGGGGTGGTCGACCGGGTGTCGTCGTGCCCGATCGGGTGGCCACCCCGGCCCGTTCCGCGCCCCCGGCCAGCCCGCTGCGCCGTTGGCTCTTCCAGCACCGGGTGCAGCCGCCCGGCCCGGAGGCGGAGGAGGGGCAGAACCGCAGGCACCCCTGGTGGCAGGTCATGTGCCTGACCGGCGTGGACTACTTCTCCACCCTGTCGTACCTGCCGGGCATCGCGGCGGTCGCGGCCGGGGCGCTGTCCCCGCTGGCGACCCTGTTGATCGTCGCGCTCACCCTGTTCGGCATGCTGCCGATGTACCGGCGGGTGGCCCAGGAGAGCCCGCACGGGCAGGGATCGGTGGCGATGCTGGAGCGGCTGCTGCCGTTCTGGCGGGGCAAGATCTTCGTGCTCGTCCTGCTCGGGTTCGTCGCCACCTCCTGGATCATCACGATCACCCTCTCCTCGGCCGACGCCACCGTGCACCTGCTGGAGAACCCGTACCTGCCCGACGCCCTGCACGGTTCCGCCGTCCCGGTCGTGGTCACCGTGGCGCTGCTGCTCGTCCTGGGCGGGGTGTTCCTGCTCGGCTTCCGCGAGGCGGTGGTGGTGGCCATCCCGCTGGTCGCCGTCTTCCTGCTGCTGAACGCGGTGATCGTGGTGGACGCGCTGGCCCGGATCGTGGCCGACCCGCGGATCGTGTCGGACTGGACCGCCGCGCTGACCACCGGCGGCGCGGGGCCGGGCCACGTGGTGCTCACCGCCGTGCTGGCGTTCCCGCTGCTGGTGCTGGGGCTGTCCGGGTTCGAGACCGGCGTCAGCATGATGCCCCTGGTGTCGGCCGACGGGCCGGACAAGAGGGCCCGGCTGGCGGCCCGGATCCGCAACACCCGCCGACTGCTCACCACCGCCGCGCTGATCATGTCGGTGTACCTGATCTCGACCACGTTCGTGACCACGGCGCTCATCCCGCCCGAGGAGTTCCGACCGGGCGGTGCGGCGAACGGCCGCGCGTTGGCCTTCCTGGCGCACGCGCACCTGGGCGAGGCGTTCGGCACCGTGTACGACCTGAGCAGTGTGCTCATCCTCTGGTTCGCCGGCGCCTCGGCGATGGCCGGACTGATCAACATCGTGCCGCGCTACCTGCCGTCGTACGGGATGGCGCCGGAGTGGGCCCGTGCGGTGCGCCCGGTGGTGATCGTCTACACCCTGGTCAGCGTCGCCATCACGATCGCCTTCCGGGCCGACGTCAACGCCCAGGCCGGGGCGTACGCGACCGGAATCCTGGCGATGATGGTCTCCGGCGCGGTGGCGGTGACCATCTCCTCGGCCCGCCACGGCCAACGTGCCTCCGCGATCGGCTTCACGGTGCTGACTTTGGTGCTGCTGTACGCGCTGCTGGAGAACGTCATCGAGCAACCGGACGGCATCACGATCTCGGCGCTGTTCATCCTCGGCATCATCGCGGTCTCGCTGGTGTCCCGGGTCACCCGGACCACCGAGCTGCGTGCCGAGCGCATCGAGTTCGACGAGCCGGCCCGCCGGTTCATCGCCGATTCGTTGGCACACGACGGGCAGCTGCACCTGATCGCGAACAAGCGGCAGAGCGGCTCGGTGAAGGAGTACACCGTCAAGGAGCGGGCGCAGCGGGGGATGAACCCGGTGCCCGGCGCGGCCGACGTGCTGTTCCTGGAGATCGACGTGGTCGACCCGTCGGAGTTCAGCCAGGTGCTGCGGGTGCACGGGGTCGAGGTGGGCGGTTTCCGGGTGCTGCGGGCGAGCAGCCCGGCGGTGCCCAACGCGATCGCGGCGATCCTGCTGGCCCTGCGCGACGCCACCGGGGTCCGGCCGCACGCGCACTTCGAGTGGTCCGAGGGGAGCCCCATCGCTCACCTGCTGCGCTACCTCATCCTCGGCCGGGGGGACACCCCGCCCGTGGTGCGGGAGATCCTGCGTCGTACCGAGCCGGACCCGCTGCGCCGGCCCGGCATCCACGTCGGCGGGTGAACGGCGGACGTCCCGTCTGGTGCGTTAAAGATGAATGACAGCACTATTCACGTTCGCACCCTGCTGTCCGTATTGCGGACCTATCGTGGCCTTTGGTGGTCGACGGCACGTCGAGCCCCCCGCGCCCGGATCGGCGCGCGCTCACGTCACGCAGGCAGGAAGGCAGGCACCTTTGATGTCCACGTACCGAAGAGGGGACCGCGCGGCCCGACCCAGACGGCGGCCCCGATGGGTCTTAGCCGGCGGTCTCCTGGCCGGGAGTCTGGTCGTGGGGGCGGCCGGCGTGGCCGGCGTCGCCGCCGCAGCCGACCGCGACCTGTCCCTCCCGGGGCTGGGCCGGCTCAGCGCCACGGCCCGGGACGACGACGGCCGGGGTGGGCCGCAGCGCGACGGCGACGACGCCGAGCCCGGCCGCCCGCAGACCCCGGGGACCGGCAAGCGGGGCGTGGTGTCGGTGCCCTGCGACTCGGCGAAGCTGATCGCGGCGCTGGTCGCGGCCAACGCCGAGGGCGGCGCGGAGCTGCGGCTCGCCCCCAAGTGCCGTTACGTCCTCACCGAGGCGTTCCACGAGACCGACCAGTACGACGGTGGGATCCGCGACGCGCGGGAGGCGGCCGACGCCGCGGAGACCCCCGGTGACGCCGACGCGCCGCCGCACAACCCGGCCGACGACACCGCCGGCCTGCCGGTGATCTACCAGCCCATCGTCATCGACGGCGCGGGAGCCACAATCGCCCGCGACGCCCAGGCCGCCGCGTTCCGCTTCTTCACCGTCCGCGACGGCGGTGAGCTGACCCTTCGCGACATGGAACTGCACAACGGCCGCTCGGCCATCGAGGGCGGCAGCGTGCACGTGGTGCACGGCGCGACAGCGGTGGTGGAGCGGGTCACCGTCACCCAGAGCACGTCGCTGTCCCCGGAGGGCGGCGGCGGCGGGATCTTCAACGACGGCAACATGGTGGTCACCGACTCCACGTTCGTCGGTAACAGCGCCTCCGGCGCCGCGGGCAAGGGCGGGGGCCTGCTCAACGGTGGCGTGCTGACGCTGAAGCGTTCCGAGTTCCACCACAACAGCGCCAACGCGTACGGCGGTGGGCTCGGCAACTACCGGGGCGCGGCCGACGTGGAGAGCACCAGCTTCCGGCAGAACAGCGCGGTCCAGGGTGGCGGGCTGGCCAGCTTCTCGGCGCGTACCAAGGTGTCCGACACCGAACTGCTGAACAACACCGCCCAGGTCGGCGGCGGCGCCGCGAACTCCGACGCCGTGCTGGTCATGCGCACCATGACCATCCGCGGCAACACCTCCACGGTCAACGGCGGCGGCATCTCGACGGTGAAGGGCCTGACCCCACTCGACGACAGCGTGGTCGAGGGCAACACGACCCACGGCGTCGGCGGCGGCATCTACGCCGAGAAGGCGAACCTGCTGGTACGTGGCAGCGACGTGACCGGCAACGAGGCGGTCGGCGCGACCTCCAGGGGCGGCGGCATCTACGCCTCGGCGGGCTCGGTGGCGCTCTACACCAGCAAGGTCACCCGGAACGCGGCCACGGTGAAGCCCGGTGGCATCTTCGCCGAGCACGCCCAGGCCAAGATCGACGACGAGAGTGTGGTCGTCGAGAACGAGCCGACCAACTGCGAGGGCGGCGCGGTGCCGATCGCGCACTGCTTCCGCTGAGCCTCGACCCCGCGCCTCTCATCCCGAGGGCATCCATCCTGACCCGCCCGCCCGGACGACCCGTCCGGGCGGGCGGGCGTCGCGCACGGCCACCGGTCCGCACCCCGATCCGAGCGGTCTCAGCCTGTCGGGCGCAGCCGGCCGGACAGGTCGTTCGCGAAGAAGTCCAGGAAGCCGTCCGGGTCGGGCCCGGCGTTCTGCAGCACGATGTGGTCGAAGCCGGCCTCGACGTACGACCGGACCTTGGCCAGGTGCGCCTGCGGGTCGGGGCCGACGGCGAAGAGCTCGCGGATGTGCGTCTCCTCCACGTGCGCGCTGGCCGCCTCGAAGTTGACCGGGTTGGGCAGCTCGCTCATCACCTTCCAGCCGGTGACCATCCATCGGCTGGTACCCAGGACGGCCTGCACCGCCTGCCGCTCGTCGGTGGCCCAGGCCAGCGGCACCTCGGCGTAACGCGGACCCGAGCCGCCGGCCCGGTGGTAGTGCTCGACGATGGACGACTCCGGCTCGGTGGCGAAGATCCCGTCGCCGAGTTGGGCGGCGAGCCGGGCCGACTCCTCGCCGCTGGCCGCCACCGCGATCACCGGCGGGGTGTCCGGCAGGTCGAAGACGCGGGCGTCCTCCAGGTGCAGATGCCGGCCCTGGTACGACTGATAGCCGCCCTGCCAGAGCAGTCGGATGATCTCCAGAGCCTCGCGCAGCCGCTCGTGTCGGCCCCGCACGCTGGGGAAGCCCTGGCCGACCACGTGCTCGTTGAGTCGTTCGCCGGCGCCCACCCCGAGGGTGAACCGCCCGTCGGAGATCAGCGCCATGGTCGCCGCGGCCTGCGCGATGATCGCCGGGTGGTAGCGCACGGTTGGGCAGGTGACGCCGGTGGCGAGGCGCAGGTTGCTGGTCCTGGCCGCGATCGCGCCGAGCACGCTCCAGGTGAACGACGAGTGGCCCTGCGCGTCCAGCCAGGGGTGGAAGTGGTCGCTCATCTCGACGAAGTCGAAACCGGCCTGCTCGGCGAGGACGGCCTGTCGGATGATCTCCTGTGGGCCGAATCCCTCCGAGGCGAGCTTGTAGCCGATCTGCATGACGTGCCCCCGATTCCGTCCGCCGGCTGACCCCGGGTCGGTTCCCGACCGCGCCCGGGGCAAACACCGACGACCCCTAAAACCCAGCCTCCTAGGACGGCGTACGGGTGGTGCGGTCCGCCGCACGAGCGCGCGCCACCCGGTGGGGAGCCCGGACAGCAGACGACCCGCGCCCCGGACGGGACGCGGGTCGGACGAGGCGTGTCCTACTTGGACGGCTCCGGCAGCTTGCAGTCGACCTTGGGGTTGGCGCCGATGTAGTTCAACGGCCCGGCCACGATCGTGACCAGGATGGTGCCGGCCTCGGCGCAGTTGGTGTCGTCGCCGCTGTAGTAGCCGCGCTGGCCGCCGGCGATGGCGCCGATCACCAGCCAGATCACGACGATGACTCCGAGTATCGAGGTGCCGCGCATCGCTGCCTCCTGAGGAATGTGGTGGAGAACTGAGGTGCAGGCGTTGTACCCAATCCGTACGAGCGGCCAAACGGTTGCCCGACCGGCGCGTGCATCGGCCGTCCGGTCGGCGCCGGCCGCCGTCGGTACCGCCCGCGGATCGGCCGCCCGCACCGGGTAGCGCGGGCCGGCTATCGGATCGACGACCGATCCGGCCGGCGCACGGGTCGCCGGACGTAGAACTGCCTCACGGCCCCGCCGAGGAGGACTCATGGACGCCCCGACACCGCCCCTGTACATCGACCGCCCCGAGGACGTCGCGGTCGCGGCTCGCGCGCTCGCCGGCGGCGCGGTCGTCGCGGCGGCGTTCGCCAACTTCTACGCCATCGTCACCCGCCCGGACGCGGCTACCGTGGCCCGGGTCAACCTCGCCAAGGGGCGGCCGATCCAGCAGGTCGGCAGCATCACCACGGCGATCGGTCGGATCCCGGGGATGTTCGACTGGTCGCGCATCTCGCCCCGGCTGCCGGCCGGTCGGGTGCGCGCGCTGATGGACGCGCTGTACGGCACCGGTCCGTTCGGCTTCCGGGGACCGGCCGCCGACCGGCTGCCGGAGCACCTCACCCAGGTCGACCGGGGCCTGCGCACCACCCAGGTGATCGCCCCCGGGCTGACCTGCCCGTCCAACGTGTTCTTCGAGCGGGCGCTCGCCGAGACGGGCACCGACCACCTCTACATCACCTCCGCGAACCGGTCCCGGCGCCTCACCGGCGCGGCCGAGGAGCCGGCGCACTGGAAGGCGTGCGCCCTCGCCGCCGACTTCGCGCACCTCGACGACCTGGTGGTGCTCGCCCACCGGGACGAGGCCGCCGCCCGCGCCGCCTACCCGAGCTACCTCACCACCTCGGTCACGCTGCTCTCCTTCCACGCGCCCGACGGTGAGCTGGAGGAGCCTCCCGTGCTCACCGTGGACCGGCACGGCTCGCTGCACCTGGACGACGTCCGCCGCGCCGCCGCGCCACTCGGCCTCCAGGTGCGCCTGGGCGGCGCCGCCGACCAGCGGTTGCGGGTCCGGGGGTACGCGGGAGCGCTGGTGTAGCACGGCTGGTGCACGACGACCGGTGTCAGTGCGGGGGAGCGGGCATCTCCGGCGGCTTGCCCTTGCTGCGGCGGAAATCCGCGTAGGCGACACCGGCGAGCACCAGCATCGCGCCGAGCGCCGCGTACATCGGCGCCAGGAACAGCACGCCGGGCGCGATGCACAGCAGGGCCAGCACGCCGCCGGGCCGGGACAGGGACACCCGGCTGAACACCTCGTACTCGAAGGAGGCCCGCCCGGTCAGGAACAGGGCCGGGCCGCCGAGGATGACCGCCAGCCAGGCCGGTGGCGTCCGACCGGTCGGCTCGTGCAGCACCAGGTGGAACCCGGAGGCGGTGACCACCACGCCGGCGATCATCAACAGATGGGTGTACGGCGCGCTGAACAGGAACTTGCTCGGTGACCGTGCCGCCTGGATGGCCTGCGGCAGCAGTTGGCCGGACTTGTGCACGTAGATCCGCCAGAGCAGCAGCGTGGTCAGGAACGCCACCGCGAACGCCCCGATGTTCTCCGCCTCGGTGTGCTCCAAGCTGAACATGGTCCCGATGGTCAGGATGGCGTCACCGAGGGCGATGATGAAGAACTGCTGGTAGCGCTCGGAGAGGTGCTCTGCTGTGACGTTGCGCTGCTGCTCCGGCACCACCCCGAGCCCCGGCACCGGGTACGCGAGCCGGAAACCGAGGTAGTCGATGGCGAGCGCGCCGGCCCACCACGCTATCCGGCCGTCCCCGCTGACGTACGCGCCGATGATCCAGGGGATCGCTGACACGGCGAACCAGACGAAGATCCGCGCGGCCCGCCGCTGGGTCTGTCGTTCGTGGCGCACGATGGGCATCAGGAACAGCCCACGACCGAGGTGGATCGCCACGTAGGTGGCGGCGAACACCAGCCCCCGGGCGCCGAACGCCTCGGGGATCGCGGTCGTCATCAGCAGCGCGCCGAACATCACCGCGGTGATGAGCAGCTTGATCTCGTCGCGTTCCGGGTTGTACATGTCGGTGACCAGGGTGGTGATCGCCCAGGTCCACCAGACGGCGGACAGCAGGATCAGCGCCTGCGCGGCCCGGTGCCAGTCGAGCTGGTCGACCATGCCCCGGGAGATGAGCGCGAGGGCGACCACGTACACCAGGTCGAAGAAGAGTTCGAGGAGCGTCACCCGGCGCGGGTTCTCCGGGTCGCGCACCGGCGGTCGGGACCTCGGGGGTCCGGGCTCCGGGGCGGCGAGGTGCACGGGTCGCTCCTGGTACCGGTCGACGCGGCGGGCCGACCAGCCCGCCCTCGACCGACGGTAGCGAGCGGTCCTCGGCACCGCCCCCGGTTCGTGCGCATTCTCCCCGACCGGGAGCGTCGAACGGTCCGCCGGAACGGGCGAGTCCCCGGTCGACAGTCGTGTGTGACGGCCGACCGGGGACTCGGCGGGAGGTCAGCCCTGACTGCCGTCCGGCAGCACGGCGACGATCTCGTCCCCGGCGCCGGCCAGGACGCGGGCCTGCTGTGGCCAGCTGGCCAGCCCGGGCGCGGCGCGCAGGCCGGCGGCCCGGATCAGGTCGCGCAGCGCAGGCTCGTCCAGCTCACCGAGCTGGCGGTACGTGCGCACTCCGGCGGCCTGGAGCGCCGCCGCCATCTTCGGTCCGATGCCCTGGATCCGGCGGAAGTCGTCGGCTGGGCCGGACAGGTCGGCCTGCGCGGCGCTGGGCACGGTCTCGGAGAGCGGGCGTACCGGTGGCGTGGCCGTGGCGGCCGGTCGTACCGGCGGCGTGGCCCGCGCCGGCTCAGGGTCGGCGTCCGTCGTCTCGCTGGCCACCGGGGTGGGCGTCGGGTCGACGGGCGTGACCGAGGCAGGGTCGGCCTCGTCCGTGCCGGCTTCGCGCGGCGCGGCGTCCGGCTCGGCCGCCGGGACGTCGGCCTGCGGGGCGTCGGCCGGGGTGGCGTCGGCGGGCGTGGTGTCGGTGGACGCGGTGTCGTCCGCCGGCGGGCGCGGAGCGACGACGGTCGCCGGCGCGGGTTGCTCCTCGACCGTCACCGGCTCGGGGGCGGGCTCCGTGGCCGGCTCACCCGCGTCGGACCGGTCGGCGGTGGGCACGGACGGCGGGGCCTCGGTCAGCGCCATGTCGGCCGGGTCGACGGCGCCCGGGGCGTCCACCGGAGCGTCCGCCGGGGCGGGGGGCTCCGACACGGTCACCGCGGCTGGCGCGCTGATCGTGTCCACCGGGGTGGGCTCGTCGGCGACCGCGGTCGGCGTCGGGTCGATGGTCGCCGCCGGGCGGGCGGCGTCGGTGGTGGCCGGTGGCGTCGGCGTGGCGATGTCGGCCAGTCCAGCCACCGGATCACCGTCCACGATCGACGGACCGGGCCCGCTGTCCCGCCGGCCGCGCAGCAACCACCCGCCCGCCAGGCCGATCAACAGTGCCAATACCACTATCAGAGAGTGTCCGA
Source organism: Micromonospora orduensis (assembly GCF_006228125.1). GTDB lineage: Bacteria > Actinomycetota > Actinomycetes > Mycobacteriales > Micromonosporaceae > Micromonospora > Micromonospora orduensis. Next base: position 9,251 of record NZ_VDFY01000070.1, read on the forward strand.
TAGACCACGCCACGGCGAACCTCCCTCTCACGTCGTCGGAAAAGTCACGAGAAAAACTCGCCGCAGCTTCGCACATGCGTCAGGACGACGACAGAGAGGACCGGCCGGTGCCCGCGCGGGCGCGACGGCCGGCGCGCGGGGTGCCCGACACGTGACGCACTGTCGCGCCGGACACGAGGAGACCCGGGCCCGCGCGGGGTGCGGGCCCGGGTCGGTGGCGATCGGGTCAGGCCTCGTCGCCCTCGTAGGTGTGGAAGTCGTCGACGAACCGGCGGCGCAGCCGTGGCACCCGACTGGTCACTCCGAAGTAGCCGCGTGCGCCGAGCAGCGCGAGCCGACCCACCACCGGCCGGTACATCCGATCCTCGCCACTGGTGCCGCTGCGGTTCAGTGACTCGGTGACCCGCGCGAAGCCGTACGGCACCATCGCCGCCTCGTAGTCGGCGACCGCCTGCACCAGGGTCTTGTCGCCGGCGGCGGCCTGGACGAGCTGCCGGCAGAGCAGACGCGCGTCGCGCAGCGCGGTGTTCGCGCCCACCCCGCGCCCCGGCGTCATGGTGTGGATGGCGTCGCCGAGCAGGGTGACGGTGCTGCTCTTCCATGGCGGCACCGGCTCGGACGTGGTCACCTTGATCGGCAGGGCGCTGTCCGGGTCGCTCAGCGTCAACAGCTCCCGCAGGTGCGGATGCCAGTTCCCGGTGAGGTCCAGGGCGACGCGTTTGAGATCCTCGCCGCGCCGGCGCATGACGTCGGCCGGGAACCGGCGGGCGGCACTCCAGATGATCAGGTTGATGTTGTCCGTGGTGGTGTCGTGGGCCAGGCCGGGCCAGTCCCGCAGCAGCGCGGCGTCGGCGTCGCTGACCCCCGGCTTGATCGCCCGGTCGGCGTCCCACCTGAACTCCATCACGTGCAGCACACCCATCGTCCCGCCAGCTCCGAAGATCAGCGAGATGCCCTGGCGGACCCGCTCCGGTACGAGGTCACGGGTGTGCGCGGTCAGCGGGACCCGGGTGGCGATGTTGATGGTGCCCGCGTCGCGGGTCACGGCGTGCGGCAGGTACTGGTGGCGCACGGCGGAGTGGGTGCCGTCCGCCGCCACCAGCAGGTTGCCGGTGGCGCTGGTGCCGTCGGCGAAGTGGGCGGTGAGCGTCCCGTCGTCACGCTGCTCGTACCGGATGAAGGTCTTGTCGAAGTGCACCACGTCGGTCAGGCCGGTCAGCAGGACCTGACGCAGCACCATCCGGGCCACCGAGTGTTCGGTGTGCTCCGGGGCGGCGTCCGGTCGCAGCTCGAACGAGGCGGTCTGGCGCAACCCCTGCGTGACCACGTTGAAGTAGCGCGGCGGCCTGGCGCAGGTGGCCAGGAAGGTGGCGAACAACTCCGGCGGGAGGCATTCGCGCAGCGCACGGCTGCCGGTCGGGCCGATGCCCACCCGGTAGCCGAGCAGCCCCTCCGCGCGGTGCCGGTGTCGTTCGTAGACGGCGACGCTGATCCCGGCGCGCCGCAGCCCGTGCGCCAGGCACAGGCCGCCGGTGCCGGCGCCGATGATCAGGACGTGCGGCGCGCCGGACATGTCAGCCCGCCGGGTGCGCCGCGGGCGCGTCGGCGGCGTCCCACCGGTAGAAGCAGCCGGCGATGGCGTCGCGGGGGGAGCGCCAGGTCGGCAGGTACGGCGAGGTGTGCGCCGAGAGCCGTTCGTTCACCTGCTGAAAGAGCGGGTGGTTGCGGGCGGCCGCGAGCGCGTCCGGGTCGACGTCGGAGGTCTCCATCAGGTGGACGTACAGGTCGTGCAGGCAGTACAGGGACCGGTGCGTGACGCCGGTCAGGCCGGGGAGTTCGGTGGCGTCGGATTCGGCGAAGATCTGCGCGACCCGCCCCTCCGCGCCCGGGATGATCCGGCTGACGATCAATATACGACTCATGGGACCCCTTCCGCCGGTGGCTCACCCGGTCCACGGGACCGGCGACCACGTGCTCTGTGCGCCCACCGTGCCGCAGCGCCTGTCACATCGCCGTCACGTGCGCCGGCCGGCCGGTGACGGACGGTCGGCGGGCCCGGCCGGCTCCCGGGTGGCTCGGCGGATCGGGGCGAGGGTGTCGTCGAGCAGGGCGCTCATCGCCGGGCTGGGCTCCAGGCGCAGCTCCCGGCGCAGCAGGTCGCGGTACACGTAGAAGGCGTGCACGGCCTCGAAGGCGTTGCCCTCGGCGAAATGGATGCGCACGACCAGCCGGTGCGGGGTCTCGCGCAACGGCTCGGCGGCCATCGCCTCCAGGGCGGCCTCCAACGCCTCGCCGTGCCGGCCCGCGGTGAGGTGCTGCCCGGCCACCTCCTCCAACATGTGCAGGCGTAGCTGGCGCAGCCGCTCCCGGTCCAGCAGCACCCAGTCGTCGTACCAGCCGGGCAGCAGATCGTGCCGGCCCGCGGCGAGGGCCCGGAGGGTGCACGGATCGTCGCCGTCGCGGACCCGGGCCGCCGTTCCGACCAGCTCGTCCACGTCGAGCCGGACGGCCGGACCGAGGCGTACGGTGTCGCCGGCCACGGCCATCGGGCAGCACGGGTCCTGCCGCAGCCGCCACAGGGCGGTGCGCAGCGACGACAGGGCGCGCTCCTCGGAGACATCGGGCCACAGGAGGCCGGCGAGTTGGCTGCGGGTGGCGCCGGGGCGCAACCCGATCAGCGCGATCACCCGTTGCAGCCCGCGTGGCACCACGACGGGCACACTGTCGCGGAGCAGCCGGAAACCGCCGAGCAGGTGCAGCGAGACGCCGCACTCGGGCGGATCTCCGGCGGTCGGCACGGACGGATCAGCGGCCACGGCGGCACCCCCTGCGGAACGCTCGTCCCGACTGTCTGCTGTGTCCCGGATCGGCTGCCCGTGACGCCACTGTCGACCGCACTGACGGGATGCGACCACGGCTGCCCGGGCGCGGCCCCGCCCGCCGGGGCCGCCGGGCTGACCACGGTGAAGATTATCAATAGCGGTCACGGTGAGTCAACGGCCCGTGGACCTTCTATCGGCCGCCGCAACCATGAGATCGGTTCTGAACTGGTCAAACAATCTTTCGATCTCTTCTGTGCACGCATAGCTGATACACAGGTTGCGTCAACGCAGCGTCACCAAAGAGCGTCCCCAGTCGGCCCGGCGCGGTGACGCCGTGGTGACGAGGACTCCCGCATCGTGTCGGCAGTCGTCCAGCGCGTCCGGGGCCACCCGCCGCCGGCCCGGACGCCGTGGAGGGAGGCCCAACCATGGACCGATCGCTGATCGTCGCGAAGGTCGTTCCGACAGCCGAGGAGCGGGTCGCCGAGATCTTCGCCGAGTCGGACGCGACGGAGCTGCCGCGCCTGGTCGGCGTCCGGCACCGCTCGCTGTACCGGCTGCACGACCTCTACGTGCATCTGCTCGAAACCGACCAGCCGGCGCAGGGGGCCGTGGAGGGCGCCCGTGACCACCCCGAGTTCATCCGGGTCAGTGACCGGCTGCGCCCGTACGTCTCGCCGTACCTGCCGACGTGGCGCTCGCCGCGCGACGCGATGGCGCGGTGCTTCTACCGGTTCGACGCCGCCGACGCCGGGCGGCGGTCGTGACCGCCACCGTGCCGCGCGAGGAGCGGCTCTGGTCGCGCTGCGCCGGCTGCTCCAGCCTGCTCTACCGCAAGCGGTTGCGGCGCAACCTCGACGTCTGCCCGGAGTGCGGCGCACACGCCCGGCTCGGCGCCCCGGAACGCCTGCGCCAGCTCGTCGACCCGGGTTCGCTGCGCCCGCTGCCCGACCGGCTGCCCGAGGCCGACCCGATCGACTTCGTCGACGTGCTTCCGTACCCGCACCGGCTCACCGCCGCGCGCGCCAGCACCGGGCTGTCCGAGGCGGTGGTCTGCGGCACCGCCACCATCGGCGGGCACCCGGCCGTACTCGCGGTGATGGACTTCCGCTTCCTCGGCGGCAGCCTCGGCTGCGCCGTGGGGGAGCTGATCACCCAGGCCGCCGAACGGGCCCTGGACGACGGCGTCCCGCTCATCCTGGTCACCGCCTCCGGCGGGGCGCGGATGCAGGAGGGCGCCCTGTCGTTGATGCAGATGGCCACCGTCAGCCAGGCGATCGCCGCCCTGCGCGAGGCGGGCCTGCTCACCGTCAGCGTGCTCACCGACCCGACCTACGGCGGGGTGGCGGCGTCGTTCGCCACCAACACCGACCTCGTGCTCGCCGAGAGCGGCGCCCGGATGGGCTTCGCCGGCCCCCGGGTGATCCGACAGATCACCGGCCGGGCGCTGCCGGCGGGTTTCCAGACCGCCGACTTCCTGCTGCGCCACGGCCAGGTCGACATGGTGGTGCAGCGCCGGTCCCTGCGGGGACGCCTCATGGCGCTGCTCGCCGCGACCGCCTCCGGTCGCCCGCCCCGCTCGGCCGTACCCCGGCAGGAGTCGGCGCCGCGCCGCGAGTGTCTCGCCGACGGCCCCGTCGCCGAGCCGGCGCCGGCCGACCGCGACGCGTGGGACACCGTGCGGGTCGCCCGCCACACCGGCCGACCGACCACACTGGACTATCTCGACTCGGTCTTCGACGGGTTCGTGGAACTGCACGGCGATCGGCTCGGCGCGGACTGCCCGGCCGTCGTCGGAGGCGTGGCCCGGCTGGACGGGCGGCACGTGATGGTGATCGGCCACCAGAAGGGGCACACCACCGCCGAACTCGTCGCGCGCAACTTCGGCATGGCCAGCCCGGCCGGGCACCGCAAGGCGCTGCGGCTGATGCGCCTCGCCGCCCGGCTCGGCCTGCCGGTGATCACCCTCGTCGACACCCCCGGCGCCGACCCGGGGGTGGGCGCCGAGGAACAGGGCCAGGCGGCGGCCATCGCGGAGAACATCCTCACCCTCACCGTGCTGCCCACCCCGGTCCTCGCGGTCATCACCGGCGAGGGTGGCAGTGGCGGCGCGTTGGCCCTCGCGGTCGCCGACCGGGTGCTGATGCTGGAGCACGCCGTCTACTCGGTGATCAGCCCGGAGGGCTGCGCGGCCATCCTCTGGCCGGACCGGTCCGCGGCGCCGCAGGCCGCCCGCGCGCTGCGACTGACCGCCCCCGACCTGTGCCGGCTCGGCGTGATCGACGAGGTCGTGCCCGAGCCGACCACGGCCGCGCACGACGACCCGGCGGAGACGGCGCGCCGGCTGCGCGCCGCCCTGCTGGCGAACCTGCTGCCCCTGCTGGACGTGCCGACCGCGACGCTGGTCCGCCGCCGTCGGCAACGCTTCCGCCGGTTCGGCGCGGCGCGCGTCACCTTCCGGGCGGGTGCCCGGTGACCGCCGCCAGCGACCAGGCGGTGTCGAGCAACGGGAACGGCGGGACGCGGCCTGACGCGCCGGACGGACACCGGCCCGACGAGACGGCCGGCGGCGAGGAGGTGCTGGCCGGGCTGCGCCGGCAGGCACGGCATCTCGTCGCCGAGCTGACCGGGCCGGTGCGCCGGATCCGGTTGCGCAGCGGTTCGACGGTGCTGGAGGTGGAGTGGCACCCGGGCGAGGCGACGCGCGCCGACGTACCCACGGAGCTGCCGCCGGTCCCGGTGCCGTCGGTCACGCCGGCGCCCGGCCCGCCGCCGGCGCTGATCCGGCCGTCGGTGCCCGAAAGCGCGGCGGTGCGGGCACCGATCGTCGGCACCTTCTACCGGTCCCCGGAGCCCGGCGCGGCGCCGTTCGTGGCGGTCGGCGACCTGGTCCGGCCGGGTCAACCGATCGCCATCGTCGAGGCCATGAAGCTGATGAACGAGGTCACCGCCGACCGCGCCGGCAGGGTGACCGCGATCCTCGTCGAGGACGGCCAGCCGGTCGAGTACGACCAGCCGCTGGTCGAACTGGAACCGGCCTGACGGCGCGGGTGGGTGACCATGTTCGAGACCGTGCTGATCGCGAACCGGGGCGAGATCGCGCTGCGGGTGCTGCGGGCCTGCAAGGAGCTCGGCGTCCGCACGGCGGTCGTCTACTCCGCCGCCGACGCCGACTCGCCGGCCGTCCGGCTCGCCGACCAGGCAGTCCGGATCGGGCCGGCGTCGAGCCGACGCAGCTACCTCAACGCCGCCGCCATCGTCGAGGCGGCCCGGCAGGTGGGCGCGCAGGCCGTACACCCCGGCTACGGGTTCCTCTCCGAGGACGCCGACTTCGCCGAGATCTGCGCCGACAACGGGCTGATCTTCATCGGCCCTCCACCGGCGGTGATGGCGGCGCTTGCCGACAAGTCCTCGGCCCGGGCCCTGATGAGCCGCGCCGGCCTGCCACTGCCGGCGGGAAGCGTCGCGCCGGTGCCGACCGTCGCGGCGGCGGCCGAGGTGGCCGACACCGTCGGCTACCCGGTGATCGTGAAGGCCGCCGCCGGCGGCGGCGGCCGGGGAATGGCTGTCGTGCGCACCCCCGCCGAACTACCCCGGGTGTACGCCCGCACCCGCGCCGCGGCGCAGGCCGCGTTCGGCGACGACCGGGTGTACGTCGAGCGGTACCTCACCGAGGCGCGGCACGTCGAGGTGCAGGTGCTGTGCGACTCGCACGGCAACGGCGTGCACCTGGGCACCCGGGACTGCTCGGTGCAGCGCCGGCACCAGAAGCTGGTCGAGGAGGCGCCCGCTCCGGCGCTGCCCGCCGGCGTCCTGGACGCCATCGCGGAGACCGCGCTGCGCGGCGCGCTCCAGGTCGGCTTCGTCGGCGCGGGCACGCTGGAGTTCCTGGTCGACGCCGAGGAGCGGTTCCACTTCCTGGAGATCAACTGTCGAATCCAGGTGGAGCACCCGGTCACCGAGATGGTCACCGGCATCGACCTGGTGCACGAGCAGCTGCACATCGCCGCCGGGTTGCCGCTGCGCTGGCGGCAGGAGGAGATCCGGCTTCACGGCGTCGCCGTGGAGTGCCGCGTCAACACCGAGGACCCGGCGCGCGGATTCGCGCCCACCCCGGGCCGGTTGGAGCGGTTCACCCCGCCCGGCGGCCCGTTCACCCGGGTCGACACCCACGCCAGCGCGGGCTACGTGATCGGCCCCTGGTACGACTCGCTGCTCGCCAAGGTCGTCGTGTGGGCGCCCCACCGGGAGTTGGCGCTCAACCGGCTCGAACGCGCCCTGGAGGAGTTCGACATCGCCGGGCCGGGCGTGCGCACCACCATTCCGTTCGTACGGCGGGTGCTCGACGACGCCGCGTTCCGCAAGGGCCGCTACACCACCGGCCTGGTCGACCGTCTGCTCGCCGCGCCCGCACCGGCGCCCGCGCAGCGTCCGACGGGCACCCCCGCACCCCGCCCCGCGCCCGCCGCGGAGCCCGACGAATCCAACAGGAGGAACCGATGACCGTCACCGATGGTCGCCCGATGACAGCCGAGATCACCGACATCCTGGTGGCGCACTGCGGGCTCGACGCCGACGCCGCGGCCCGGGCGCCAGCCGCCTCGCTGGAGGAGCTGGGCATGGACTCGCTGGCCCTGCTGGAGCTGTCCGCTGTCGTCGCCGACCGGTGGCAGGTGGCCATCGGAGAGCAGGCCGGCCAGCTGAGCATCCCGGCGGTCGCCGACCTGGTCGCCCGCCGCGTCGACCCGCCCGGGCACACCGAGAACGACGTGCTCATCGACGCGCCGCTGCCGGTGGTCTGGGAGGTCACCAACGACGTGGCGAACTGGACCGAGCTGTTCACCGAGTACGCCGTGGTGGACATCCTGCACCGCGAGGGGCACACCGTGCGGTTCCGGCTCACCATGTACCCCGACGAGAACGGGGTGTCCTGGAGCTGGGTCAGTGAACGCACCGCCGACCCGGTGAGCCACCAGGTCCGCGCGCACCGGGTCGAGACCGGGCCGTTCGAGTACATGCGGATCCACTGGCGGTACTCCGAGGAGGCCGGCGGCACCCGGATGACCTGGACGCAGGACTTCGCCATGAAGCCGAACGCGCCCGTCGACAACGTCGGCATGACCGAGCGGATCAACACCAACAGCGTCATCCAGCTCGCGGTGATCAAGGACCGGGTGGAGCGGATCGCCCGCCAGCGCGCCGAGCAGGACCGCCCGGCGGCCGGCGACGAGTCGACGGAGGCCGGCGATGAGTGACCTCGGGGCGCGGCCGATCGCCGCGGCGGACGTACCCGCCGACCGTCGGCGCGGCGGTGAGCTGCGGGTGCTGCTCGGCCCCCGCACCGTCGGCAGCACCTCCGGCTTCCTCGGGGTGGCCACGCTCGCTCCGGGGGAGCGGATCGCCGAGCACTACCACCCGTACAGCGAGGAGTTCCTGTACCTGGCCCGTGGTGCGATCACCGTCGACCTGGATGACCAGCCGACCCTGCTGGCCGCCGGCGAGGCGCTGTTCGTGCCGGTCAACGTGCGGCACCGACTGCGCAACACCGGCGTCGAACCGGCCGAGGTGGTCTTCCACCTGGGTCCGCTGGCGCCCCGCCCGGAGCTGGGGCACGTCGACACCGAGCTTGTCGAACAGCGGGGCGGATCATGACCGGGCGCCGCACGGTGGTGACCGGCGTCGGGGTGGTCGCCCCCGGCGGCGCCAGCCGGGACCGCTTCTGGAAGACCATCACCGAGGGGCGTACGGCCACCCGGCGGATCAGCTTCTTCGACCCGTCGCCGTTCCGCTCCCAGATCGCCGCCGAGTGCGACTTCGACCCGGTCGCCGCCGGGCTCACCGACGCCGAGCGGCGCCGCGCCGACCGGTACGTGCAGTTCGCCCTGGCCTGCTCGGCCGAGGCCGTCGCCGACGCTCAACTGGTGCTCACCGACGCCGAGCGGGACCGGGCCGGGGTGGTGCTCGGCACGGCCGTGGGGGGCACGATGGCCCTGGAACAGGAGTACGTCACCGTCAGCGACCACGGTAGACGGTGGCTGGTCGACGCGGCGCGCGGAGGCCCGTACCTGTACCAGGCGTTGGTGCCCAGCAGCCTCGCCGCGGACGTGGCCTGCCGGCACGGGCTGCACGGCCCGGCGCAGGTCGTCTCCACCGGCTGCACCTCGGGCATCGACGCCATCGGTTATGCCCACCAGATGATCGTGGACGGTGAGGCGGACGTGGTGCTGGCCGGGGCGGCCGACTCGCCGATCTCACCGGTCACCGTCGCCTCGTTCGACGCGATCAAGGCGACCAGCCCGGACAACGACGACCCGGCGCACGCCTCCCGCCCGTTCGACGCCGACCGGCACGGGTTCGTGCTGGCCGAGGGCGCGGCCGTGCTGGTGCTGGAGGAGGCCGGGCGCGCACGGCGGCGCGGCGCGCACGTCTACTGCGAGGTCGCCGGTTACGCCAGCCGCAGCAACGGCTACCACATGACCGGGCTGCGCCCGGACGGGCTGGAGATGGGCCTCGCCGTCTCCGACGCGCTGCGGCAGGGCCGAATCGCACCCGAGCAGGTCTCCTACATCAGCGCGCACGGCTCGGGCACCCGGCAGAACGACAGGCACGAGACCGCCGCGTTCAAACGGGCGCTGGGCCAGGCCGCGTACCGGGTGCCGATCAGTTCGATCAAGTCCATGGTGGGGCACTCGCTCGGCGCGATCGGGTCGATCGAGATGGCCGCCTGCGCCCTCGCCATCGAGTTCGGGGTGGTGCCGCCGACGGCGAACTGGAGTACCCGGGACCCGGAGTGCGACCTGGACTACGTACCGAACGAGGCGCGGGAGGTCCCGGTGAACGTGGCGCTGTCGGTGGGCAGCGGATTCGGTGGGTTCCAGTCGGCGATGGTGTTCCGCCGGCGACCCCCGGCGGTGGCGGCGTGACCGGCGGCCCGGCGGTGGCCGGGTGACGGCCCGGGCGGTGGTGACCGGCATCGGCGTGGTCGCCCCGAGTGGCGTCGGCGCTGACGCGCACTGGCGCACCGTGCTGGCCGGCGCCCGTCGCACCGGCCCGATCACCCTGTTCGATCCGGCCGGCTACCCGACCCGCCACGGCGGGCAGGTGCCCGACTTCACGGCCGACTCCCACGCCGACAGCCGCCAGCTGGTGCAGACCGACAGGTGGACGCACCTGGGCTTCGCCGCCACCCGACTCGCGCTGGCCGACGCCGGCCTGCCCGAACGGGCACCCGACCCGTACGGCTACGCGGTGACCCTGGCCAGCTCGTCCGGGGGCAACCTGTTCGGCCAGCGGGAGCTGCAACGGCTCTGGGGCGGCCCGTCGCGCACCGTCGGGGCGTACCAGTCGATCGCCTGGTTCTACGCCGCCAGCGTGGGGCAGCTCTCCATCCACCACCAGTTCAAGGGCCCGAGCGGGGTGCTGGTCGCGGAGACCGCCGGCGGGCTGGACAGCCTGGCGCACGCCGCCCGCGCGGTACGCCGGGGCACGCCCGTGGTGATCGCCGGAGCCACCGAGTGTCCGCTGAGCCCGTACGCGCTGGCCTGCCAGCTGCGCTCCGGGCTGCTCAGCGACGTCGACGACCCGCAGCGGGCGTACCGGCCGTTCGACGCCTCGGCCAGCGGCTACCTGCCGGCCGAGGGCGGCGCGGTGTTCGTGGTGGAGGAGCTGGGGCACGCGTTGGCGCGGGGCGCCCGGATCTACGGCGAGGTGAGCGGCTGGGGCTCCACCCACGACGCCGCGCACACCACGGCGGACAGCGCCGGTGACGTGGGGCAGTACGCACGGGCGATGCGGCTGGCGCTGGACCGGGCCGACGTCGCGGCAGCGGGGATCGACGTGGTGCTGCCCGATGCCCTGGGTGTGCCCCGCTACGACCGCAGCGAGGCCGAGTCGCTGCGTGCCGTGTTCGCCGACCGGCCGCCCCCGGTGACGACCCAGAAGCCGCTGACCGGGCGGGCGCACCAGGGCGGGTCGGCGCTGGACGTGGCCACCGCGCTGCTCGCCTTCGCGCACGACACGCTGCCCGCGTCCGCCGGCCCGGACGAGGTGGCCGACGGGTGCGAGCTGGACTTCCTGCGCGAGCACCGGCGGCCGCGCAGTCGGCTCGCGCTGGTCTGCGCGCGCGGATTCGACGGGTTCAACAGCGCGCTGGTCCTGCGCGGGGCAGCGCCGACGAGGAGAGAGACACCATGACCGAACAGCGGGCCCGGGTGGTCTTCCTGGTACGGGTGCCGGTGCCGCGCACCGAGCAGTTCCTCGCCGCGTACGAGGAGGTGCGGCACCTGGTCGCCGACGGTGTGCCGGGGCACCTGGTCGACCAGGTGTGTCGCTCGTCGACCGATCCGGAGCAGTGGCTGATCACCAGTGAGTGGGAGAGCCTCGCGGACTTCGAGAGCTGGGAACGCAGCCCGGAGCACCGGGACCTGGTGCGCCCGATGCGGGAGTGCTTCACCGACGCCCGCTCGCTGCGCTTTCACATCCACGCCCAGACGCCGGCGCTCGCGCCAGGCTGACCACGCTCAACCGGCGAGGCCGACCTCGGCCAGGTACACGCAGGTCCGTCCCTCGTGGGACGAGTAGTAGCTGACCCACAGCAGGTCGTCGTGCCAGACCAGGCCGGGGTAGCTGGTGTCGCCGCCGGAGGGCAGCGCGACCAGCTCGGTCAGCTCGCCCCGGCCCCTGTCGACGGCGCAGACCGCGGTGCGTACCTCGCCGTCGAGCAGGCGTACCCCGGCCAGCAGCCGCCCGTCGGGCAGCCGCAGCAGGGTCGGCCCGCCCACCTGGACACCCAGGTCGGTCCAGCTCCACCGCCGGTACGGGGGCAGCGCGTGGCCGAGTTGGGCGGTGGCGTCGTCCCCGTCGCGGCGCAGCAGGCAGAGGGCCGTGCCGTCCGGGTCGAAGACCAACCCGGACTCGTTGGGGTAGCCGCCCTCGAACAGGGTCGGCACCCACGGTTGCAGGTCGATGCCGTCGGTGCTGCGGTAGAGCCGGGCGAACCGTGGTCCACGGGTGGCGTAGCCGACGCCGTACAGCGCTCCGTCGTGCCAGGCGGCCCGCCACACCCAGACGCCCGGCTCGCCGACCGGCGTCGGCTCGCCCCAGTCGTGGCCGTCGGCGCAGAGCCAGGTGAGCGTCTGGAACGTCTTGGTGCTCTGCCCGACGGCCGCCGCCGCGAACAGTTGCAGCCGCCCGTCGGGCCGCCGCACGAAACGGGGATCCCGCAGGTCGACGTCGGCCTGGCGGATGACCGCGGCGGACGTCCAGGAGCGCCCGTCGGCGGAGGTCAGCACCCGGATCACCCCGTCGTCGGAGAGGTGTGTTCCCGCCTCCCGGAAGGCGCAGAACCAGCGTCCGGCGTGCCGCACCAGGTCGGTGAACGCGCTGTGTGGCGCGCTGTCGCCGATCCGGTGGACGGCGGTCACCTCGGCGGTGAGGCGGCGGGTGGGTGACGACGTCATGCGCGGCGGCCTCCAGGTGCGGTGACGACGGCCGACGCTAGACACCCCCGCCGACGCTGGCGCGGCCGCCAGACGAACGCGCGACGAACTCCCGGGGCGGGGCCGTCCGCGCCGGTGCACGGGGCCAGGCCCATCGGGGGTACGGCCTCAGCCGGCCACGGCGTGCTCGGCGAGGAGTTCGTCGAGCACATGCCGGGCCTCGGCGGCCCGGGCCGGTGCCGGGTCGTCCAGGGTGATCAGCGCCTTCCACAGCGCCCACCCGCGCCCGCGAGCCCAGGTGGCCGCGTCGAGGCCCAGCGCGTCGCGGAAGGCGGCCCGGCTGGCGCCGTACAGCAGCGTCCAGGCGATCACCGTGTCGCAGGCGGGGTCGCCGACGCCGCAGCAGCCGAAGTCGATGACGGCGGCCAACCTGCCGTCGCGCACCAGCAGGTTGCCGTACGCGACGTCGCCGTGGAACCACACCGGCGGCCCGGCCCAGGCGGCGTCGAGGGCGGCCTGCCACAGGCCGGTGACCACGTCGACGGGCACCCGGTCGCGGTGCGCCTCGATCGCGGCCCGGGTCTCGGCGTCGTACGTGGACAGCGGGCCGCCCCGCCAGGCGCTGTGCGGGCCGGCGACCGGCCCGTCGGTGACGTCCAGGCGGCGCAGGGCACGCAGGAAGGCGGCGAGGTCGGTGGCGAACCGGGTCAGGTCGTCGATCCGCTCGCCCCGGGCGGTGTGCCCCTCGATCCACCGGCACACCGACCAGGCGTACGGGTAGCCGGCGCCGGGCCGGCCGTATGCCAGTGGGGTCGGCACCTGCAGCGGCAGCCGTGGCCCGAGATACGGCAACCAGCGCTGCTCCTTGGCGACCTGCGCCGCGTACCCCGCGCCGCTGGGCAGCCGCACGGTCATCTCGTCGCCCAGGTGGAAGGTGCGGTTGTCCCACCCGCCGGCCGCCACCGGGCGTACCGGCAGGTGTGCCCAGTGCGGGAACTGCTCGGCCACCAGGCGGCGGACCAGCGCCGCGTCGATCCGGTCGGCGTCGGTGGGGGCGGATGCGCTCATCCGGTCGAGCCTGCGGGCGTCACCGGCGGTCCGCAACCGATTTGCGTCCTTGATTGACGCCCGTCAGCGGTGACGGCTAGGTTTCTGGACCATCATCCCGGCGGGCGCGGACGGCGGACGGCCCGCAAGTGGCGCGCGGTGGAGGTTCCATGTCGACCCCGAGGCGGGCGCTGACCGGCCTTCCGGCCGTGTCGCTCGGCGACTACGCCGATCGGGCCGGTGCGGTGTTGCCGCCGGACGTGTGGGACTACGTCGACGGCGGCAGCGCGGCCGAGGTGACGCTGACCGCGAACCGTCGCGCCCTGGACGGGGTCTCGGTGCTGCCCCGCGTGCTGCGCGGCGTGGACAGCGTCGACCTGGGCACCCGACTGCTCGGCCGCCGGTACGCCATGCCGGTCGGGGTGGCGCCGATGGCGTACCAGCGGCTGGTGCACCCGGACGGGGAGGTGGGCCTGGCGGCGGCGGCCGGCGCGGCCGGGGTGCCGTACGTGGCGAGCACGCTGGGCAGCACCCCCGTCGAAGAGGTGACCGGGGTCGGCGCGGACGTCTGGTTCCAGCTCTACTGGCTGCGCGAGCGGGCTCTCGTCCGTGACCTGCTGGACCGGGTCGTCGCGGCCGGGTGCCGGGCACTGGTGGTCACCGTGGACGTACCGGTGCTCGGCCGGCGTCCCCGGGATCTGCGCAACGGGTTCCGGCTGCCGTCGTCGCCGCGAACCTGCCCGGCGGCCGGGACGCCCTGGCGCACGCCGGCGCTCCCGGCGGCGTCGTGCCCGCGGCCACGCCCACCGACGTGTCGTTCGCGCCGGCGCTGCGCTGGACGGACCTGGCCTGGCTGCGCGAGCAGGTCGACCTGCCGCTCGTGGTCAAGGGGGTGCTGGACCCGCGCGACGCGGTCGAGGCGGTGCGGGTCGGCGCGGACGCGGTGGTCGTCTCCAACCACGGCGGCCGGCAACTCGACGGCGCGCCAGCGAGCGTCACCATGCTGCCGGAGGTCGTCGACGCGGTCGGCGACCGCTGCCAGGTGCTGCTGGACAGCGGTATCCGCGGCGGGACGGACGTGCTGCGGGCGCTGGCGTTGGGCGCGGCCGGCGTGCTGGTCGGTCGGCCGCTGCTCTGGGCGTTGGCCGCCGGTGGTCAGCCCGCCGCCCGGGACGCGCTGGCGCTGCTCGCCGCCGAGCTGGCCGACGCGCTCACCCTGGCCGGCTGCGCCGACCCGGCGGCGGCGGCCGAGCTGCGGACCGTCCGCACGGGGTGAGCGGCGACCCCCTCGTGGGTTGACACACCGCGTTCACCGGATGGCAATGCGCGACGGGCCGCGTTCCGCCGTCCTGGTTGGACGGTCATAATGGGCCGCATGGTTGCCTGGGAGTACGCCTTGCTCGTCCGTCGCTATCAGGGACAGGGCCGCAATTTCACCGTCTCGTTCGTCTGGTACGGCCCGGACGGGTCGCGCAAGGACATCACCGCCTACGGCGACACCGCCATCGCGCACCTGAACCGGGCGGGCCGGGAGGGTTGGGAGCTGGTCTCCGCCGCCGAGGACGTGAACAACGTCCAGGGCAGCACCGAGGTCCACCGCTACCACCTCAAGCGTCCCCTGAACTGACTGCCCGCCGCCCGCCGGGGCGGTCAACAGTTGAGCGGTATACCTCAGCGTCATGAATATGACTCTGAGGTATACCGCTCGTCGCGGTGACTGTCACCGACAGCCCGGCCCGGGTGCCGTCGGACCGGTTGGCGACGACCGTCAGGCCAGGTCGATGCCCGGGTAGAGCGGGTGGGGGGCCAGCAGGTCGGTGGCCTGGCGGGCGATCTTGTCAGCCAGGTCGGCATCGAGCGTGTACTTGGCCTTGGACGGGGTGCCGTCGGCGTTGGCGCCGGCCGTGGTCTGGGTGAGCACGGTGTGGATCAGCTCGGCGGTCTGGTCCATCTCGGCGGTGCCCAGGCCCCGGGTGGTCAGCGCCGGCGTGCCGATCCGGATGCCGGACGTGTACCAGGCGCCGTTCGGGTCCTGCGGGACCGAGTTGCGGTTGGTGACGATGCCGGAGTCGAGCAGCGCCTGCTCGGCCTGCCGGCCGGTGAGCCCGTAGCCGGACACGTCGATCAGCACCAGGTGGTTGTCGGTGCCGCCGGTGACAAGCGTCGCGCCCCGGCGCAGCAGCCCATCGGCGAGGGCCTGCGCGTTGTCCACGATCCGCTGGGCGTAGTCGGCGAAGTCGGGGCGGCGGGCCTCGGCCAGGGCGACCGCCTTGGCGGCCATCACGTGCGGCAGCGGGCCACCGAGCACCATCGGGCAGCCCCGGTCCACCTGGTCGGCCAGCTCCGGCTGGCAGAGCACCATGCCGCCGCGCGGGCCGCGCAGCGACTTGTGGGTGGTGGTGGTGACGATGTGCGCGTGCGGCACCGGGTCGAAGTCGCCGGTGAAGACCTTGCCGGCCACCAGGCCGGCGAAGTGCGCCATGTCGACCATGAAGGTGGCGCCGACCGAGTCGGCGATCTCCCGCAGGATCCGGAAGTTCACCTTCCGGGGGTACGCCGAGTACCCGCCGACGAGGATCAGCGGCTTGAACTCGCGGGCCGCCTCGGCGACCCGGTCGTAGTCGATCAGGCCGGTCGCCGGGTCGGTGCCGTAGCTGCGCTGGTCGAACATCTTGCCGGAGATGTTCGGGCGGAAGCCGTGGGTGAGGTGACCGCCGGCATCCAGCGACATGCCGAGCATCCGCTGGTTGCCCAGCTCCCGGCGCAGCGCGAACCAGTCCGCCTCGGTGAGGTCGTTGACCTGGCGCACCTGCGCCTTCTTCAGCGCGGGGGACTCCACCCGATCGGCGAGCACCGCCCAGAAGGCCACCAGGTTGGCGTCGATGCCCGAGTGCGGCTGCACGTACGCGTGCGCGGCGCCGAACAGCTCGCGGGCGTGCTCGGCGGCGAGCGCCTCAACGGTGTCGACGTTCTGGCAGCCGGCGTAGAAGCGACGCCCGACGGTGCCCTCGGCGTACTTGTCACTGAACCAGTTGCCCATCGCGAGCAGCGTCGCCGGGGAGGCGTAGTTCTCGCTGGCGATGAGCTTGAGCGACTCCCGCTGGTCGGTCAGCTCGACGCCGATGGCGTCGGCCACCCGCGGTTCGACGGCCCGGATCACCTCGAGGGCGCTGCGGAATGCGGTGGACTCGGCGTTGTGCGACATGCGACCTCCAACAGACGTGCGGGAAGGCCCAGGCGCTCGGCAAACGTCCTCGTGACGGGGCCGCTCCCCGATGGTTGTCCATCCCCACGCGCCAGTAACGGCCCGAGCCGATCCTACCGGGCCGGTCGGGGCGCCCCCGGCCGACCTCCGGACACCCGGGTGGGCTCGGGGAGAAGGACGACCCGGCCGAGGTCGCCGCGCAGGGCTTAGCGGTGGCACACGACGAGGGCCCGGCAGCACGCCGGGCCCTTCGTCGTACGAGGGTCGTTCAGGCGGTCACCGCGTCGATCGCCTTCTTGATCGCCTTGGGGGCGGTGGGGGTACGCGGCGCGTCCGCGCGCAGCGCGATCATCTTCTCGCCGATCTCCTGGAGCTGCTTGCGGCCCAGCGCGTCGCGGACCTTGGGGAACCACTCCTCCTCTTCCTCCTCGACGTGGTGCGTCACGTTCTCGATCAGCACTGTCGTCTTGGCGTTGAAGTGCTCGTCGTCGGCACTCATGCTGGCCAGTTCGGCGCAGAGCACGTCGGCGACGTGGTGTTCCTCGTACGACTCGAGGATGTCGTCCTCCAGGTCGGGCAGCAGCCGGCGGACCTCCGGGTACATCACCTCGTTCTCCAGGTAGGTGTGCACCGTCAGGGCTTCCAGGATCTGGTCCACCAGCTTCTGCCGCTGGTTCGCCGGCCCCTCCTCGGCGTCCTGGAAGGCCCTGAACAGACGGCGCATTTCCTTGTGGTCCTCTTTGAGCAGGACGATGGCATCGGTCGACACCGGCATGACCTCCCTGAAAATCTTGGCTGGTGTGGTTCCGGTACCCCGACGCCGCATCCGGAAACAGGTGAAACCGGCTCAGACCATGGCCAGGGTGCGGGGGATCTCGTCGAGCAACTCCCGAGCCAGAAAGCCGATCCGGCCATAGCGGGGGATCAGCCGCTGGCCGCTCACCGAGTGCGCGAACGAGCCCCAACAGGCGGCCTGGGCCGGGTCGGCGCCCCGGGACAGCAGCCCCGCCAACAACCCGGCGAGCACGTCCCCGCTGCCGGAGGTGCCCAGCCCGGCGTCGCCGCTCTCCTCCCG